>ONPL01000133.1 GCA_900319705.1 uncultured Pseudomonadota bacterium
TCAACATCATTATTCAGACGGATTCGGACCTAATCCGACAGCTATAACGCACATACCTTTTAATGATATTGAGGCATTAAAGAAAACCATAAGCGAGAAAACCTGTGCAGTAATGCTGGAACCAATCCAGGGAGAAGGAGGAATTATTCCGGCAGATCCTGAGTTCTTGAAACAGGTAAGAGAATTATGCGATCAGAATCATGCACTGCTGATTTTTGATGAAGTTCAGACTGGTAATGCCAGAACAGGTAAACTCTATGCTTATATGCATTATGGTGTTGCTCCTGATATTTTATCAACTGCCAAGGGGCTTGCAGGAGGTTTCCCAATCGGTGCCATTATGGCCACTAAAGAAGTGGCGGCTGTATTTACACCTGGTGTTCACGGAACCACCTTCGGTGGAAATCCACTGGCATGTTCAGTTGCTGACAAAGTATTGCAGATTATTAAAACTCCTGAATTTATTGAAGGAGTTAATGAAAGAAGCGCCTGGTTCTTTGAGCGTCTTAATGCGATCAATGATCAGTACGGATGTTTCTCTGAAATCAGAGGTAAAGGTTTACTGATCGGTGCAGTGTTGAAACCTGAATATGCCGGTGAGTCCGCTAAAATGCTGAAGGCTGCCATAGATCATAATCTGCTTCTCCTTGTCGCTGGAAAAAATGTTGTTCGTTTTGCTCCGGCCTTGAATATATCTAGAGAAGAGTTTGAACTTGGAATGGATAAGTTTGAACTGGCAGTAAAGGACTTTATTGCAGCTCACGCCAAGTAGTATGTCGTTTTTCAAATAGATATTACCATTTTTATAAAGATCCGGCAGATATGCCGGATTTTTATTTGGATTTATCCCTGATCAAATTTGGAACAATTATTGCTAAAATAAAAAAAGCACCGGGTTTCTCAACTCAGTGCTTTCTTTTAATCGGGATTAAGGTTATCTAGTTCCGTACACTACGATTGTCTTTCCGTGTGCAGAAATATTACCCTGATCTTCAAGCATCTTAAGGATCCTGCCAACGGTTTCTCTTGAACAGCCAACGATCTGACCGATTTCCTGTCGGGTAATCTTAATCTGCATTCCGTCAGGATGGGTAAGAGCGTCAGGCTGGTGAGCCAAATTCAGCAGAGTCTGTGCAATGCGTCCAGCTACATCGAGGAAAGCAAGATTATTAACTTTTTGTGAAGTATTCTGCAGACGGCGCGCCATCTGGGCTGACAGTCTCATCAGAATATCAGGGTTAACCTGAATTAACTGCTTAAACTTTTTATAGGAAATTTCAGCAACTTCACAAGGTCCTTTAGCTCTTACAAATGCTGTACGTCTAGGATCTTCAGATTCATCGAACAGACCAAGCTCGCCGATAAAATCACCTTTGTTGAGATAAGACAGGATCATTTCCTTGCCTTCCTCATCTTTGATTAGTACCGCTACCGAACCTGAAATTACGTAATACAATGTATCAGCTTTTTCGCCTTCATGAATAATCGTGCTTTTAGCAGGATATTTCCTTTTATGACTATGCATAATAAACCATTCAGTCGTCGGATCTGAAAGAGGTTTTCCTAGTACCATTTTATTTTCCTTAATATATTTTTTATTATTTTAAGCGAATTAATCCCTAATTCTTTTATTATACAAAAAAATAATACTATTTATTAAAATTTTATTAAATTTTTTGTTTATTTTTATTATTTAATGAGTATATGAGCGGGTATTTGCCGGCAGACGATATTTCTGATTCGATAAATCGCTGGGGCTGATACCAAAATCGGAAGGAAACAGATCTGAGCGGATATCTATACCGTTAGTAACACTGGCTGGGGGTAATTTTACTTGTTCCGTTTATTTGTTTATTGATGGCTTTTTTTGATAGAATGAACAAAAAATTAGAGGTGATTATGACAGTAGAAACAAGTGAAGACAGCAGATTCGATAATATAAGACCTTATCGCGATGATGAGGTTCCGGCAGCAATTGAACGAATCATGAGTAATGAGGATGTAGTTAAGCAGATTATAAATTTCCAGTTTAAAAAACTCAGTTTTTTAAGCTGGTTGCTCAAGCCAATGATCAGGTATGTTCTGCGGAAAAAGTACGGAAACATAAAGACGGTTGCCGAATTGCAGAATTATGTGGCCAAATTCATGGAAAGCATGATTAAAAACAATACTGACGGTGTGGTATTTGAGGGGTTTGAGAAACTGAAGCCGGATGTCGGCTATCTTTTTATTTCAAATCACAGGGATATTGCCCTGGATCCTGCGCTGGTGGATTTCGGCCTGCATAAGAATAATCTTCCGACGGTAAGAATTGCCATTGGTGATAATTTATTGCGCAGACCGGTTGCAACTGATCTGATGAAACTTAATCAGAGTTTTATTGTGAACAGATCTTCCAAGGGCAGGGAACTGTTAAAGGCATTGGCTGAACTTTCAGATTACATAAGATTGTCATTAAAGGAAAATCATTCAATATGGATTGCCCAAAGGGAAGGAAGGGCAAAGGATGGAAATGATGAGACTGATCCGGCTATATTAAAGATGTTTTACATGTCCGGAAAGAAACTTAAGATCCCTTTTAATGAATATGTTAAAGAGCTTAATATTGTACCGGTATCGATTTCGTATGAATTTGATCCTGGTGATGCAGGTAAAGCTCATGAACTGTATGAAAAGAGTAGAACAGGAGAATACCAGAAAAGTGAATTTGAGGATATAGACAGTATTGTCAATGGAATTACCGGCTATAAGGGGCGGATCCATGTTAAAGTTGGCGAGGTTATAACGGATGATTTTGAAACTCCGGATGAACTTGCTGCTCATATCGACAGATTTATTCATCAGAATTACCATTTGTTTCCGTCAAATCTGGTAGCCGCCGGGGATGATTCACTGGTTTCGGTAGAAGATAAAGAAAAGTTTGCATGTAGACTTAAAGGAATTCCGCAGCCGGAGCAGGAATTTGTAACCAGGTATTATGCGGCACCTGTGAATAATTCAAGAAAATACAACTGATATTACAATAAATTGAGAGTTTGATTTCAATATTTGGGTTTAAGAAGATCCATACTATCGAATATCGATAATTTATCGATAGTGTGAAATAGTTCTAATATATTGGAATCTATTCTTTATTTTTTTTTGGCTATTGTTTGTGCGGATTTAAAATATCACGAATAATAAATATAATTAGAATAGTTGTGCTTTAATTTCAATGGAGAGAAGAGATGTATGGGCAAAATAAAAAATCCTTCGAGATGGATGTCGAAAGGATTCTCCATAATAGAGGTTATATCGGCGATCATAATCCTATCTATTATGGCTAGTCTTTCAGTAAATGTAATGAGTGATTACAAGCTGAAACAGAATATCACGAACGCTAGACAACAGTTAACAAATGCAATGACTAGCGCTATGGCTGCTTCACAGCGCGATAATGTGACCTACGTTGTTGTTTATGATAAAGATTCTCATAAATTGAAGGCTTGTATAAAGGGTAGTTGCGGAGCAGCAAATGATTCAGATGCTGCGTTCAGCTATGATTTATCACCATACAGTCAACCGGAGCTGTTTTATGGTGCATCAACTAATAATGCTATTGATTTAGATGATTCAAAGAACTTCATAATGTTCACACCGTTTGGGAAAATACAGGTCAGTGACAGTTTAAAAGGATTGCGGAGTGGCGAGTATTACCGTTTGTTCCTTCGTGATAAGAAAGGTAAGATTACTGACGGTATCAATTTGTGCGTAGGACTGGAATTTACCCACAGCGGATCAATAGGGAGTATTGAGAAAGGTACATCAGAAGGAGCATGTAATTAATATGAATAAGGTTACGAATAGTATGGTTTTTATTGGAAAATCCAAAGGGTTTAACCTTATTGAACTCTTGGTTTCATTGGTTGTTGTCGCTCTTTCACTGTTTGCGGTGGCAAAAATTCAGATCATGGGTTTGCAGTCTGGAGAAAGCGCTAAACAGTCCACAGCTTCAACGGTTAATGTGGTTAATCTTATGGAACGGTTTGATGCGCATAGGGTAGGTATAGGTAGTTTGCTTGCTAAAAATAAAGGAACTGTTACATTCTTTTTGAATAAGAATAAATTTGAAGGTGTGAACTGCGACAATTTTGCTATAGGTTTTGACGATACTGATGGTAGCGGAGTTCCTTGCGAGATTGATGCCTGGATTTTTTCTGTGTGGAATTCGTTGAATTTGCAAAATGATGACGATATCTGTGCTAAAGTTACAATTAAAGATGTACCTGGATTCAAATATAAAACTGGGATGAAATATAAGATACCTAAAGTTATGGTTGATTATAAATGGCGGAAAACACCTTCCTCTAGTGCAAATTTGAATTGTGTCAAAGACGGTGAACGATTGCCGCCTCCGGTATATTCGACGAATGTTAGTGAAGATCAATCTGCTGAAATTGGATATTCGACAATGGAGTATTTGTTGCCATGATTAGAAATAGAATAAGAGGATTCAGCATGATTGAACTGCTGATTTCATTGTTAGTTGCATCAATAGTGATAATGGGTATTTTTTCGTTTATATCATCTACACAGAGAAGCTTTAATTTTGTTCAGGCAAATGATGGTATGAACCGTTCGATGCAGATGACAAATAGAAATATCACAGACTATATAAATATGGCCGGCTTTAGAAACTTTCGAAGAGTGTTTGACGGTGTACTAATGAAGAAGAAAGATTATACATTCCCAAGTGGTGCAACGGCATATTTTGGTGAAAATTCTTTTCTGGCAGCAGACGTGCCAGATTCTTCAGAAAAACAGGTACATAGTATTTATTTACGCTACTATGGTTCGAGTATAGATGATGATCAAATTAACAGTGTTACCAATAATGTTTCGAATCAGCGTATGTTTGATTGCGACGGTGATCCCCTTGATCGGAATCAGTTGGCTGTGGTACATCTTTTTATTGAAACTGATAAAAGCGGAAATAAATTAGGGCTGAGGTGTGAACAGATCGTTGACACAGAGACTGATACAGGCTCACATAGTCAGGTTTCAAAATCTGTTCTTATAAGTCCGGATATTCAATACATGATGTTTTCGTTCCGTGAGGATGGAAATCCTGAATTTTTACTCCCGAATGAAATGCTGGATGGAAAAGAAGCCAATGATCCTGCAGTTTTGCGCAGGTATTCCAATGTTAACGGAATTAAATTCGGTTTTATTACCAAGCAGAGCACACATCAAAAACTCAACTCTTTGCAGGTTGGTAACCTTGTTTATCATGTTTTAGGTGATGTTGATGGAGATGATGACAAAGTAACAATTCCGCAAACAGAACAGGATGCCCATGATTTGTATAATTTGATATCGGGTGTTATTTATACAAAGAATCGTTACGTTGAAGAGAGTAATTAACACACAGTGAGGCTAAAAATGATAAGAACACTAAATCGAGACAGAGGTATAGTTTTAGTTACTGCTATGGTGGTTGTGCTGATAGTTTCATTGGTTGCGTATGCTATTGGCAGTACGGCAGTTGCAAACCGACATCTTTCTAATTCTGTATATGATCAATCGTCAAGTTTTGTAAATGCACAGGCTGGATTGAATATAGGAGAGCAGATTGTGATTGATGAGGCTGATGACGCTGCGGCTAAAGGTAAAATTTCAAAATTTGATACAGACGGAAATAGTGACTCTTTAGCCCAGCTGTTATCTTCCGATTGTGGAAAGTCAGGTTTGACCTTAGCCAGTGCCAATGACTGCTTCTGGTGGCTTGGTAATGTTATTGACAACAGCGATTATAATGATCCTGATTTCCTTTCGCATATTGGCTCGGGCTCATTCTATGATTTTGCGCATGCCGGAACGTATTTCAAACTTGAGAAACGACCGGAGGAACAGAACATGCCGCGTACCATGGATGCGAAACTGTCAAAGGCATTTTACCGCGTTACGTCAATCGGAACTGGAAACGGAGAGGGCTTGGTCAAGTTGCAGGGGCAGATTGCAACTGTTGTACAGAAGGCACCTGAGACCGAAGTTAATGATCCTTGTGAATCAGGCGATTGCTGATAAAGCTCGGATTGTCTATTTACCTAGGTATGTGGAGTTTGATTTTAAATTTTTTTTAATGTCGGCTAAGAACTTATGATGTTCAGTATTGTAAAAGCTGGCATTTGATTAAAGATTTTGTAATTTAATGGAAATGATATGATAAATAAAATTGGATTAAAGAAAGGATTTTCCTTAATAGAAATAATGGTGGTTATTGTTATTATTTCTATATTGACTTCAATAGCCGCTGTAAGTTACAGAGCCTATATTGTCAAGGCTAGAAGAACAGCTGCTCAAGAGGATTTGATGCAGTTTCAGCAGAGAATGGAGGAATATTTTTCTCTAAATCATAATTACGGGACTGAAGAGAAATGTGCTGAAGTGTTTCCAAAAAACGGTCCTGAGAGTGGTGGTTTTTATAAATTGACATGTGAACTGGTTTCTGGATACAAACTCGTTGCTACTGCTACGAAACAGGGAAATCAGGATACCAGTGATGGTGAATGCGCTGTAATGTATTTGTACCGTAATGGAACCCGGGGTGGCGGTAAGGCAGGGACTTCAGGTTCAGATAATGCGTGTTGGTAGTTTGATGGAGTATATTTTATGAAGAAGTTATTGTTTTCTGTAATTGCATCGGCATGCTGTCTCGCTTCCGTCGGACAGGTATCCCATGCCGTGCTTGTGGATACCGATATTGCCAGTTATCCTTTGTATGTATCTTCAGGGTTGAAGGAACCGCTTATAATGCTGATGCTTGGTCGCGATCATTCCATGTACTATGAGGCATATAACGATCTTACCGACTTGGATGAAGACGGCTCTATAGACGGTGTGTTTACTCCGCATGTGATTTATGATGGAATTTTTGAGTCCAACTGGTGCTATTCCTATACAGATAATATGTTTAAAATGAGTAAGCTGGCTGATTCAAAAGAATCATACAATGGTAATCCTGTTTATAAGTGTAATGGACTTTGGAGTGGAAATTTCCTAAATTACATAACTTCATCCCGTATGGATATTGTGAAACGCATTCTTATCGGAGGACAGCGCTTTACTAATTTGCCTTTTTGTGAAACCAAGTCACCTAATGCTCTATATGGAACTTGCCGTGATGAGAAAAATTATCCGATCCTAGCAAGACAGTATATTCCTCGTGATACCCATGGTTGGGCAAAATCCTATCATAAAGATGATATTGATGAGAGATGTAAAAAATTCAACTATAGTTGCAGTCTCAAATATTGGGCTCCGATTGATGCAGATTCGGCTATGTTTGGAAGCGTCGGACGTGAGCTTCTTGTTGCTAAAGCAGGGGATATATACAATGGTACCAAGATGAATATGGGATCGTATCAGTGTCTTTCCAACAAAAGTTGTTCAGATACTAACGCTGTATTCGTTTGGAACTGGGTAGCAAGAGAATCAGGAGCGTTTGGTGCTAGTGATAAAGGAGCAAAGGGACCGCTCAGTATTAGTGGCGATACAACAGCTATGAATAGGCCAGGTGTTACATCCAACAGCGGCCATTTCTCTGTTACTGCATCTAAGTACAATGTAATAGTTCAGGCATGCAACTTTGCTGCTGATCCTAAGGCTTCAATGCCGTTAAGATGTAAAAATTACGGGACGGATAAAAACAAACTCTATAATACTGTGGGATTGTTGCAGGATTTTTCAAAACATGGAGAAGTAGAAGCATATTTTGGCCTAATCACCGCTATTTGGAATACAGATCTCGCAGGTCAGGATGCAATAAAGAGAGCTGCTCTAAGATCGCCGATTGCAGATTTGTCACTCGAGACCCAGATGAATCCTACTAACGGAGATTTTGTTGAAAATTCCGTTTACGCCCTGATTGATATTCTTTCTCTTAGTAGCAACGAAGGTTCTGGTTCTAGTACCTCCTCCAGTGGTACAAGCGGCACCTGGGCTGACTGTAAGATCGTTGGTACTAATGATCAGACTACTCCTCAAAGAGGATGTTCCGATTGGGGTAATCCTTTGGCTCCGATGATCCAGAAAAGCTTTGAATATTTTTCTGATACGTCTGTTACTGAATCTGGTTCAGATTTTTTGGCGGTTAGACGTTTTCTCAATGATGATGTAAGTAAAACAAGGATAACTTATCAATATCCGAGGTTATCTACAGGCTCGGGTACCAATCGGACCCCCTTCGGGATCAATGGTACGTTTGATTACTGCTATCGTCCGATAAACTTTATTCTAACTGATGAGAATGTTTCGATGGATTACATTTCTTCTGGACTAAATAGTGCTGGTATCGATGATTCTCATCTTGCTGATGGTTTTAAGTATATTTCTGAAAAAGAGGGTGGTTCATTTATTGGAGATCACATTTTCGGTGAGTCGACTGGTGAGAAGTCAATGAGTACGGGACAGACAATACACACCCTAAAAAATGTCGGCTCAAATACTGAGCTTATGAATGTTAGAGGTGTATCGACTTTGGAACCTAATCTGCAGGGATCTTTGAAAGGTGCTGCTCTTGCTGCTTATTTGCATACTCATCCTTTGGAGTTTGACTTTAAAACTGTTGAAGGGACAGTTAGAAAAACAGTTCCTGGGTTTCAGCATTTTGCAGTCGCAATGGCATCATATCTTCCACAGTTTGAGGTGTATGCAAAGAATGGTAAGAAGGTTTTGATCGTTCCTACTTGTAAAGCCCCTC
>ONPL01000086.1 GCA_900319705.1 uncultured Pseudomonadota bacterium
CATTCTCTCATAACGTAGTTCATTCACTTTTCAGTGAAATCACTTAGACTAAGCAAAAGCCATAATTACCTTAAAGGTTATTATGGATCGTTTACTTATTTTTCCGCCTTCTTGTAGTAAAAACTAACTTCGTTATATTTGCAATTGTATATTTCGTGATAATAGCATTATGTTGCAAGTATATTTTATTATATTGTGAAATATTAACAATCTCAAGCGTGTACGGTATAACAAACATCACAAAACAGTCCTTAATTGTGAATTTATCACATTTGTTACGAACGTGTATTTTGAGTCATATCTTATTTGAATGCAAAACAAAGAGTTTGCATACGTCTGTCTTTGTAGTAATGTGAATTTTGTCCCAATATTGATGTTTTAGTCCCATAATGGTATTATAAAAAAGGGTAGGGTAAAAGGAAGTATTGAGTATGAAAAAAAGGAGTATTCTCAGTTTAATCAAGTATTATGCTGAGAAAAACGATGTTGGTTTCCGCAATGAGGCCTATGAAATTGCAAAAGAATTTGATAAGTCGGGTGATTATCAACTATCAGAATATATCATGTCATTGTTATCAAATGTAAATACATTTGTACCGCAAGTGTCGGAATCTGTATCTCCTTTTTTTGAACGAATTGAAGCGCAGGAAGATATGCTTTTGCTACCTGATGCAATAACAAATGATTTATTAGGTGTTGTAAATGTTGTTGAACATAATATTGGCATAAATAAATTTTTATTTCAGGGAGTGCCAGGAACAGGAAAGACAGAGGCGGTTAAGCAATTAGCACGAATTTTAAATAGAGATCTATTTATGGTAGATTTTTCTGCAATAGTTGATAGCAAATTAGGACAGACGCAGAAAAACTTGGCGGCCTTATTTAAGGAAATAAACAGCTTTGTTCAGCCGAAAAATGTGATTGTACTATTTGATGAAATAGATGCTATTGCTTTGGACCGGACTAATTCAAACGATTTGCGTGAGATGGGTAGGGCAACAACGGCAATACTGAAAGGCCTTGACAGAATGAAGGAGGATGTTGTACTTATTGCCACAACAAATTTGTTCGAACATTTCGATAAGGCTTTGATAAGAAGATTCGATTTGGTTATTGATTTTAACAGATATACAAAAGAGGATCTTCTTTTAATTTCAGAGAGACTGCTGGATAGATATCTTGATAAATTTAAATTGGCTAACAGAGATATTAGATTGTTTAGAAAAATTATGAATTTACTACTTGAAAAGAAGTATCCCGGGGATTTAAAAAACTTAATAAAAACATCTGTAGCATTTAGCAATCCTCATGATGGAATGGACTATTTTAGGAAATTGTATTATTCGATATGCGGTGAAAAGCCAAACGATTTAAAAAAGCTTCAAGCACAAAAATTTACAGTGAGAGAAATAGAAATCCTTACAGGGAGGTCTAAAAGTAGCGTTGCAAGAGACTTAAAGGGGCAGAACGTAGATGAATTGCATTCTTCAATTGAAAGGTAGATTTGAACAGCGCCCGAATGGATCGAAACCAGGAGCTCCGAAATTGCCAAAAGGTAAATCAGTAAAAAGCTCTCACTTAAGGGAGTTGGCGCAACAGATAAATAAAATATTTTTATATTGGCAGAGAAATACAAATATTGGAGGAGCTCTAGTTAGCGTACACTATAAAAACATTGTCCCCAAAAGCAATCGTCTTAAAGCATTATTAGCAGAAGGTAGTAAAGATACCTCGGAGTCTGTAAGAGGTGCTAAATTTGTGTGGGAAAAAGATGATTTAGGTAAAACAGTTCAAAAGCATGTTTTCACACATTTTGTAAAATTGGAAACACTTGAAAAATCTGCTGAATTACTGAGAAATTCTGCGACAATCATTGATACACAATTTAACGGAGTACTAACATATGAACAATGCGAAATGATAGCTGATAAAAGAAAATGTTTCAGTAATGATATACTATCAAAATCTGCCTTCTTAAAAACGATTGTAGATGGGAATTATGTGGAAAGGTTTGATATTGATCGCGCAAACGAGGAAATTACACAAGATTCTATTATAACAATCTATCAGACAGGGGTGGAAACAAAGAGACTTTTAGCGAAATTTGGAATCAATATTATTGATGATAGAATTATCGACGGCACAACGCTTAGATTAACTCCTGATGAGGCAAAGCTGCTTTATAATAACGCTTCATATCTCGTTGCTATGAGTTTGACGGATTTCTCTGTAATAAACAAAGATGATATTACTGATGAGATAGAAACTTGGAATGATGAATTAAATTTGATTCCGAAACCGTCAAATGAACCGGTGATAGGGGTCATCGACACTCAATTTAATGATAATGTATATTTTAATGAATGGGTTGATTATACCAATATGCTGGATGAAAATATTCCTTTATCTGAGGAAGATTTTCGACATGGGACAGCTGTCAGTTATATTATTGTTGATGGACCACAGGGAAATCCTGAGCTTGAAGATGGATGTGGAAGATTTAGAGTCAGACATTTTGGGGTGGCAACACATAAAGGGTTCAGTTCATTTGCGGTTTTAAGGTTGATTAGAGATATTGTTGCTAAAAATAGAGATATCAAAGTATGGAATTTATCCTTAGGTTCAAAATTGGAAATAAAGCCTAATTTTATTTCTCCAGTGGCTGCTGAGCTTGATAAGATTCAAAGTGAATATGATGTTGTTTTTGTTGTAGCAGGAACAAATGCTCCGCAAGGAATGGTTGGTAATGATATGAAGATTGGATCGCCTGCAGACTCATTAAATTCTTTGGTAGTTAATTCTGTTGACTTTAAAGGAAGATCTGCATCCTATACTAGAAGTGGTCCCGTGTTGTCATTTTTTAACAAACCAGATTTAAGTTATTATGGGGGCGACGGAAAAAGGGCTGAAGATAAGATTGCTGTATGTTGCGATAATATGGGAGCTACTTATGTGATTGGTACCTCTTTTGCTGCACCGTGGGTATCCAGAAAGCTGGCATACTTGATACAAATAATGGGGCTGAGTAGAGAACTTGCAAAGGCAATACTTATTGATTCTGCTGCAAAATGGGATAGAAAAGATGATATTTCGCACAGGATGGGGTATGGAGTATTGCCGAAACATATTGACGATATAATCCATTCTTCAAATGACGAAATACGATTCCTTATGATGGGAACTTCAGAAGAGTATGAAACATATACGTACAACTTGCCTGTCCCTATTATAAATAGTACTCATCCGTTTTATGCTAAAGCTACTTTAGTGTATTTCCCACAATGTAATAGAAATCAAGGTGTTGATTATACTAGTACCGAAATGGACATCCATTTTGGAAGGGTTGTCATAAACAAAAAAAACAAGGCAACTATAAAATCTATTGATAATAATAAGCAATGTGAAGATGGTGTGGTTACCCTTTATGAAGAAGATGCAAGAAAAATGTATCGTAAATGGGACAATGTTAAGCATATTACCGAAGAAATAAAAGATAAGGCCGTTCCTAGAAAAGCATATGATTCAGGGTTATGGGGATTAAGTATAAAAACAAAGGAACGAATAACCTCAAGAACTAAGGAACCATTGCAATTTGGGGTTGTTGTGACGTTGAAAGAAATGAATGGAGTAAACCGCATTAATGATTTTATAAAATTGTGTATGGCAAGAGGTTGGTTTGTGAGTAAGCTTGATGTACAAAATCAGATTGATGTTTATGCAAAAGCTGAGGAAGAAATTAAATTTGAATAGAGAAATATTTTAGCTTCGTTGTAAAGGTGTATTGATTTAAACCACCTTTTCAAAAAAATATTTATTGAGCCATGTTCTGAAGTTGATTATTTCAGAAAACAGTTCTGATGCCCCTCTCTTTTCCCCTTTATTAGTATATCAGAACGTTTTCCTCTTTCCCCTATATTTTTTCACGGCATTCCGGAAACTGTTAAAAATAACCTTGAGTTTCTTTTCCGCCTCTTTCTCTCCAATTGTTTCCGCATAGAGATGATCTGAAAGAACCGTGCCGGCTTCCCTGAATAATTTCGTCAGCTCACAGTCACCGAACACCTTGATTGCCACGGCACTGAACTGTTCCGGAGTTTCATAACGGCGTTTTGTCAGCCCGAGCTTTTTAAATAGGGAGATAAATCTCAGATATTGAACCAGAGCCCGATCGGTTTTCTTTTTGCGGGAGAACAGTTTAGCCAGTCTCAGGGATAAATAAACCATAACGGACATGGACAGAAGCAGACAGATGACGGCAAGAATGGTTTTCTCGCGGAAGAACCTGGTAATAAAACCGCTGTTGTCATCGAAGTTATAGTTGAGTACGGTCATGTTCCACTTGAATTCTATGGCCTCCAGCAGATTTCTGAACCATTTAACTGCTGGATTCTGATATACCCCGGTCTGTGCATATTCGGTGATGGCAGGTGCCCTCATATTTAAAAAGGCATTGTTGATGCGATCCGGCTCGATTACACTGACCGGATCTATCCTCTGCCAGTGATGGTCGATGTAGGCGCTGACCCATGAATGGGCATCGGAATTTCTTACAATGACATAATTGCCGTCCTCGACAATTTCACCTCCCAGATAACCTCCCTCGGTCATGGCGGGAATGCCGGCAAGACGGAGCATGTAGGTCATGGCGGAGGAGTAGTGGTTGCAGAACCCGTTGCGGTTGACAAACAGGAACTGATCGTAGATGTGCTGTGACGACAGATTGATCTGCAGCGGTTTAAGACTGTAGGTAAAACCGTTCTTTCTGAAATATTCCAGGATGAGCTGTGCAAATCTGGCATCATCGTTCCCCGCCTCCTGGCGCAGTTCCTTCACCAGCTGTCTGGTTTGAGGATTGGCGGAGTGATATCCGGTATCCAGCAGTACTTTTACGGTTGCGCGGTCAAAGGGTACCGAACGGTTGTAGAAATATTCCTCGGTTATATATTTAAATTCAAAGGACTTCGGCTGGGTGATCGGAAATTTATCCATCCATACGGTGTACGGCGTCAGGAATATATTCTCATTCGGAGAGGTGGATATTTCAAGTGAAGGGATCCAGCGGCGGTTGCTCGGCTCCATATAGATATTGTAGATGGTGCCCATAGTCCCCGCAAAATCAGGTCTTTCATTGAGTTCCTGTCTGGCAAACGGGGTAAGGGAGTTCTCGTATCTCCACAGATCTTTAGGAATGAGAAAGCCCTGCTTAATCGGATCGAACTGAGGATAAACCATGGTTTTAAAATAGCGCTCCTGCGGAATTTTACCGTCAAAGACTGCGCGGAAGGCAAGGGAGTGATCCTGCAGCAGTTCGCCGATGCTGGCAAAACCAACCTCATCACCTAGACCGGTCTGGTGCTGGGTGGCGTTCGGCATCTGCCAGAAAGGGTTGAAACGCGGAAGCACCACGAACAGCACTGCGGCCAGAGGAACCGCCATCAGAACGGTTTTTACCGAGTATTTAAACAGATGTCTGAGCGGCCGGCAGGCGGACAGGGACATCAGCGCTGCAAAGTCGATAATCAGACACAGCATCATGTACAGCAGCATGTACCAGTCGTAGCTGAATACAAATGTCAGGGAGGAGAGGAAGAACAGGGCGATCACCTGGATGTTGAGATCTCTTTCCTGGCGGATTTCCAGAAATTTAAGGGCGATACTTCCCACCAGCAGATTGATAAATGCATTGACCAGGTAGGTTCTGAATCCGTACAGGGTCAGCAGTGCCACGATGGTGGCAATGATGAAAACCGACAGCAGGTTGTTGAGCCAGGCCGGATGTTCGCTGATGGTTCTTTTGACCTCCCCGTAGCGGATGGCAATGATCCCGAGGCAGGTTATGATCACCACGGGATTGAGAACCTTGTACAGAAGGATAATCGAGAAAAAGAAACCGAGGCAGATCAGAAAAAGAGTTCTGCGCTGATGCTGGTAGGTTGCCTGATTGGTGTTATTTGCCATAGAGTGCCAGTTTCTCCAGTACTTTGGTGCAGTGTTCCGCCCCCTGTGACGGCGGCAGAATGTCTGAACCGAGTTTTAATCCGAAAACCATATTGGCCGAGGTAAGCTGCATGCAGGCGTAGGTCATTACCGACAGTTTCTCCTCGAGGGAGCCGGCAATCTGATCGATATCAAGGTATTCGTTGTCGTCAACGGTGGCGGTAAAATCCTTGGCCATCAGTCCCCGCTGCAGTGCCAGCTGTTTCCATGCCACCAGCGAAAGCGGTTCCCCCTGACGGTACGGTCTCAGTCCGGCAAGTTCGTCCATCCCCTTAACCGAACTGCTGCTGTGGGATACCCGGGATGATTTTTCCGAGGCGGCTTCGCTCAGATGATACAGTCCGGTAAGCTGGCGCGGGTAGATCAGTGTCTGCTGTCCGAAGTCGATCACACAGTGGGCGCAGAAAATCCCCAGGGGATAAACCGAGGTTATGGCATAGCCTCCGGATTTGAGATAGCCGCGGCTGTCCGGATGGAAGGTGATGCCGATTTCACTGCCGCCGTTCAGGATATCGTGGAATTCCTCAATGGCCTGCTCATCGGTCGGGGTTATTTTCACGGCATAGTGGGTTTTGTCTGAATCAACATGAAGTCTGAATCTTACCGACTGTCCGGCAAAGAACCGGTCGGTCGGCATGGCCTCCAGCCGCAGATCTCTCAGATTGCGGTAGGTGTCAAGCAGTGCAAAGGGGATTACCGCCATCATGATACAGCAGATGATCAGCACGAAGTTGTTCTGATAGTTTATACCCAGCAGAAACAGACCGATAATACATAAAAAGTAAAGGAATCCCGCCGTGGTCGGATACAGACGGATGTCTGCATAGCTTACGGTGTGGGGCGAGGTCTGTCTGCGGTGCAGATGCCGGGTAACGTTGCTGACAAATTTTTTACGATTAAACATACTACTTCAGCGGCTCGGCAATTTCCAGGATCATGCGGGACAGACTGTTGTTGCTTCCGATGGCACCGATGCCGCGTCGCATGCGGTGCTCCGCCACATACGGGAATACCGCCTGCAGATCGTCCGGAAGAACGTAACTGCGCTGTTCGATATAGGCCCAGGCGCGGGCGCAGGCAAGCAGAGCCTTGGATGCACGCGGTGAAAGCGGATTCGGGATTTTTCCCGCATTGCGGGAGGTGGTTACCAGATCCAGCAGATAATTCATGGCGGTGTCTGAAACCTTAACCTGATCTACCTCGTTCTGTATTTCAAGCAGACGTTTAACCGACAGGATCGGTTTTAGTTCAACCTTCTGCAGGGCGTTCTGAAGCATCAGCTTTTCCGCCTCGCGGGATGGATAGCCGATTTCAAGTCTCATGGTGAAACGATCCAGTTCAGATTCCGGAAGAACAAAGGTTCCGCTCTGATCCTGAGGGTTCTGGGTGGCGATTACAAAGAACGGCTGCGGCAGTTTATAGGTGATTTTGTCCACGGACACCTGGTATTCCGCCATGGCCTCCAGCAGCGCACTCTGGGTGCGGGAGCTGCCGCGGTTTATTTCATCGGCAAGCAGCAGCTGGGTGAATACCGGGCCTTCCTTGAAACTGAATTCTTTTTTATTCTGATCGAAGATTGACATACCGATCAGATCTGCCGGGAGCATGTCGGAGGTGAACTGAACGCGCTTGTAGTCAAGTCCGATGAGCTGTGCCACCGCGGAGGCAAGAGTGGTTTTGCCCATGCCCGGCAGATCTTCAAGCAGCAGATGCCCGCGGGCGAGCAGACAGGTCATGGTCAGTTTGATAACCAGACTCTTGTCCAGAAGAACATTGTTTAACTGATAGATTATTTCGGAAATTTCACTTTTATTTGTCATAATGCGCCTATGAACTCCACTTTCTTTACTCTTATGCAGTGACGGACCCGGCGGAAATTATCCGGGAAACCTCACGTTGTGCCGCTTGACCGCCTGATGCTACCTTTAGACAGCCTGGTTTCGTTACTGATGGTTTATCATACCGCCGATCATGAAGGATATGAATACGGTATACATCAACAGTAGCATTATGCCATTAATTCTGGTGATTTTTTTCGAGCAGGTGCAAACAAACAGAAACAGAGTCATTACCAGCGTTACCGGAGCGTCTGTGCAGAGTACGCTGCTGTCCACTGCAGCAGGCGTGATAACCCCGGCTACACCTATTACACCGAGCAGATTGAAAATGTTGGCTCCCACAAGATTGCCGATGGCCAGATCGTTTTCCTTCCGCACGACAGCGATAACTGACGAAAACAGTTCTGGCAGAGAGGTTCCGAGGGCAACAATGCTAATTCCTATGACCTCTTCACTGATTTTCATCATTCTGGCCAGATTTACCGCGCTGAATATGAACAGTTTTGAACCGAGAGACAGCGCCGCCAGTCCTGCCAGTACCATGCATATCCTTATGAACAGTTCTTTCTTTCCTCCGGATGACTGCTCTTCAGAGCCGGGTTCCTTCAATCCGGCACGGATCGAGGTTATGGTATAGGTAACGCAAAGAGCCAGCAGTACTGCGCTTTCGAGGCGTTCCAGTTTCCCGTTTGAAATTGCCAGAGTTGCCAGCAGCAGCGAACCGAACAGCCACGGCATTTCGCGGATCAGAAGTAGCCGGTGGACAGCCAGCGGGGCGATCACGGCTATAGTTCCGAGTACCAGACCGGTATTGACCAGGTTTGATCCGTAACCGTTACCGATGGCAATACCGGTACTTCCGTTAAGTGCCGAGATCACCGAAATGGCAAGTTCCGGCAGAGCATTGCCGAAACCGATCAGCAGAGTTCCGACTATTATTGACGGGACCTTGAGAATAGATGCCACCGCAGATGCGTTGGTAATCAGAATGTTTGAGCTGACTATGATTACGGCTATTGCAACCGATATATAGCCGATGTTTAGCAGAAGTTCCATTTTTCTGTAAATCCTATATGTCCTTGAACTGGCGGCAATTATATCACCTGATGTTGAAGGGGCATCTGGTGATTGAAAATTTTCCTGAACCGGGTATTACCGGCAAAAAATCCAAAGGTCATTTTTTTGAAATACATGATGGTTGCCGATCACTAAAATTGTACCTGTGTTTGGATTTTTATATTTAAGGAGACTATCATGAAGAAAAATGAAGCCGCTTGGTTCTGTTGTAACCGAGTATTGATCACAACTTTGCTTCAATACCGTTTCCGGTAATCCGAACGGGCCTGAACACCAGACCGCTACCAATTATTTTCTGCAAGACAGAAAACTCAC
>ONPL01000112.1 GCA_900319705.1 uncultured Pseudomonadota bacterium
GTTTTGTGTACTGTTACATATTTATAAAGATTAAATAGCGGAATATTTTTTATAAATCTTTATTCGGTAATAAACTAGGATTAGGTTAACTGCCGGATGGACTTTTAATATCATGAAGACTGAGTCGTTTACTAAAAAATTTTTCTGTTTCAAATCTCTTATTCAATTTATTCTTCTGTGCATTCTGCTTTTTATGTCGTGGAGCGGTGTTTCCGCCCAGCAGATGAAGGAATGGACCGTTATTGTTTATATGAACGGGGATAACAATCTAAGTCCGATGGCACTTTCGAATATTCACCGGATGGAGCGCGGGGTTCATGACAATGTAAACGTGATCGCCCTGGTTGACGGCTCTGCCCAGTACAGTCGCAATCCGACGGTTCCCTTCGGGGCAAAAATACACATGCTGCAGAAAAACAATGCTCCATACCAGTCGATTGATGACAGCCCGATAACCTCGCCGCTACTGCAGGATCTGGGAGAAATTGATATGAGCCTGCCTGCCAATATTACCGGTTTTATCCAGTATGCTGTAAAGGCTGCTCCGGCCAAACATTATGCCTTTATTCCGTGGAATCACGGAGGCGGTTGGAAAAACCTTCTGAATGATGTGGATGCCGGCACCGGTTTTGCCAGCAAACCGTTCATGACCATCCAGGAATTCGCCCGCGCGATTAAGGACGCCTCCCATGTCCTTCCGAACGGCCGCTTTGATATTCTTATGTTTGATATGTGTCTCATGGGGCAGGCTGATATCATCAATGAGGTTGCAGATCTTGCCGATTATGTAATAGCCTCGCCGCCTGTAAAATGGGCTTTGGCTCCGGCATATGAAAATCTGCTGAGTGTTTTTGACGGCAGACACAGCAGCCGGGAAATTGCAACAGCGATCGTGGATGATTATATCGGTACCATGAATGAAGTCAGCCGGAATTTAAATGGCAAGTATGATTCCGCCATGACTGCCTACGACACCTCAAAAATGGCGGCTCTGACGGCTGCCACCAGAAAACTTACTGCACATCTGCAGTCACTGGTGCAGAGCAGATATTTTGAAATTTCCAAGACGCTGGCATACGCAGGGCATATGATGAAACTTCCGACAGATTTGGAAGTGGGGGCTAACAGTCCGTGGTCAATTAATTTTTCAAGCTGGCTTCATGAACTGGAAGTATCTGTTCCGGGAATAGATCACAAAATTATTGCTGAAGTCCGCAGTGCTCTGTCCGGTCTGGTGGTGAAGTCCGGAACATCAGCCGGGGCTGAGATTCTCGGAGGAACTGCTTTATATTTTCCGATTAACCGTGCCAATACTGTTCCTGAATATTTCAGGACCGGATGGGCTGCCGCAACCGGTCTCGGCAACCTGCTGGAGTCTCTTTTCCAGTATCAAGATCTGAACGGCAACAGCAGTCCGAGGATTGAAAACATCCAAATCGGAATTCCTCAGTTGATCCCCGGCCGCAGCGGTAAAAGTGCGGACGATTTTAACGTGAAGATCCAGCAGACGGTAAAACCGATGGCAAAGAACGTAATTAAATTTGATGTTGTCGGTGAAAATGTGCTGTGGACCAATATGATCCAGTACACCAGGGTCGGCAACCGCCGCTACAAAAACTTTATGGTGATGCTGATGGATGCCATGAAGGATCACAGCGGAAATGATGCCGAAGAGAGTAATTTCAGTTATTTTTCTCCTGTTTACAATAAGGGAAGAACCTCGTTTATCCGCGAACTGGACGGGATCTGCTACAAGCTTTACAACGGGGTTGAATCAAGAGATATATTTATTGTCAATTCCATGACCGAGTCTGACGAGGATGTTTCATTCGGGTACGGTCTGTATACCGATTCAATGTTGTACGGCAGGGAGACTTTTGTCAAACTTACCTTTGATAACCGGAGCAAACATCTGAAGTCGGTTCTGGCAATTGATCCGCAGACCGGTAACAACATCAGTCCGGTAATACTGCAGCCCGGTTCACAGATTAAGCCGCGCCTTGAAGTAATGGATGACAACGGCAATACCTACTATGAGTACGGCCAGCCGATTTCATTTTCGGCAAACCAGCTGTTTCTTACTGTGGATCTTCTTCCTGACAACGCGGTTACCGGAACAGTGTTTGTGCTGAACACTGTCAACGGGGCAAAATCTTATGCTGTGTCACCTGAGGTTAAATTTGTTGCAGATCCGCAGCAGCGCCGCATGAAGGATGCCGTAACCGATGAAACATTGAGAAAATATCTGTTTGATAATTTCTATCTGGTGGAATACGGCCTTAACGGTCTGAATGAGACGCTGATTCTTCCGGTTTTCCAGAACCTTGCCTTCAGTACTGCTAATAACGGGACCTCTTTTGACTGGGCTCTTAAGGACTCTGACGGTACTCCGGTCAGCCATGGAAAATTCTTTGCTGTTAACGGCGGGGTTGCCATGGGCATGTTCTATTCGCCTTCTTATGAACTGAAGAGAACCTGGTATATGTTCCTGGATCAGAATCAGTATTCGGCTGACTGGTATTCGGTGCAGACACCGTCCGGGGTTCGTTACGGTCTCTATCCTCTGCGTAATCTCAGTGCACAGGTTCTGGAAGGGGAATGGAAATCCGACACTGAAATCTGGAAATTCAGCAACGGACACCTCAACTATGAAAGGATTAAAAAGGGGGAGGAACTCAAAAAGGAGGGTTCATATTCTCTGAAGGGAAATCTGCTTGTTACCGATGGTGCCAGATATCCGCAGTTTGCCGTACATGTTGATCGTGCTGCAGGGAAACTATATCTGATCGCCCGTGACGGTCATTACTCGGTACTCAGCCGTGATCCTTCCACGATTACAGCTCCGGTTTCAGGTGACAAAACCAAACCTGATGTTCCTGCCCCGGCACCGGCTTCAGGAGCACTTGACGGAGTGTATATCAGTGGAGCCGACACCGGTAACGCCAGACTGACTATCAGAAAATTTGAGGGTACGGAATTTTACAGCATGTTCCTTGAGACCAAGGGCCAGGGAAATATCGTATGCAATTTCTCGGTTGCAGGAAATATCATGAATGCCACCTATCCTGACGGTTCCCGTTCAGAGATCAGATTTACCTACGACGGCAGAACCATGGTGCTTTATTTTCCGAATATGCCGCCTCTCAGTCTGACCAGACAGATGTAGAATTATCGAAGGCTGCGGCTAAGGATTGGCAATGAAGAGTGTTGTTTATTTATTGCTTGCTATGGTGATCGGATTCTTCGGTTCTGTCTTTGTACTCGAGAGGATCCTTGAACCGGAGGGCAGTGGAGGATTTCAGATAAGTCCGTCTGCGCCGGCCGGTGATGCAGGTTCTTTACCGGAGCCGGCAGTGCCTGCTGTTTCTGTGGAAAAGAAGGAATGGACCATCATGGTCTACATGAGTGCCGATAATAATCTTGAGGCAAATGCCATTGCCGACTTTCTTGAAATGGAGCAGGGTATTACCGGTGACATGAATATCATTGTGCTGATGGACCGTCCGAAAAAAGGGATCAATTTTTACGATAATTCCGGACATGCAAAACTTTTCCGCATCAGAAAGGCCCCCGCTTTCAATATTGATCTGGATAAGGGAATCGTACCGCCGGCTCTTTCATCTGAACTTATAAAGGATTACGGGGAGCTTGATCTCAGTGATCCTGATAATCTGTATAATTTTATCAGAACTGCGGTCAGCATTGCACCGGCTGAACGTTACGCCTTTATTCCGTGGAATCACGGTCTTGCCATGATCGGACTTCTGTCAGATGATGACGGCGGTGACGGAAGACCTGGGAAGGCTCTTATCCGTTTAAAAGATTTTTCCGCCACCATGCAGAAAGCGGCAAAGTTGCTTCCAAGGAAAAAATTTGATCTTGTTTATTACTATCTGTGCCTGATGGGACAGATGGATGTAATGGCTGAAACTTATAAATTTGCCGATTATGCCATTGCCTCACCTCCGTCCCTGCCGATGGTCGGCACCGATTTTACCGTTTCACTCAAAAATTTCGCCCCCGGCATTTCCACTGCTGATACCGCAAAGAATGTGGTAAAGGAGACTATTGAGTCCATCAGGACCAATTCCCTGATTAATGGAGCTCTGAGTGCCTATGATCTCAGTGTGGTTCCGGAAATCACCGCCGGTCTGCATGATCTGGCGGCGGAACTGAAGGCCCTTGCCCCTAAATATTTCGGACCGATCAGTAAAACCATGTATCTGGCAACTCATCTGCAGGATCTCGAAAGTGATTTCTTTAACGGGAAAAATTCCTCCTGGTCCATCCGTCTTGATGACTGGCTGGCTAAACTGAAAAAAAATGTACCGGGGATCAGCAGTACACACATCTCACGGCTGCAGGATGCAGTCTCACGTATGGTTCTGGAAACTGCCGCCACAGAAGGTGCCCAGGATTCGAGATTTATCGGCATCTATCTGCCAATTAACCGCCAATTTCTTAATCCTCTGTACGATAAACTTGAATTTTCCCGCAGCTCCGGAATAATGGATTTTCTTAATGAACTTTATACTGCCCAGAAATCTGCAACCCAGGAAAAACCGACGGTGGAAAATATTGAAATCGGTACCTACCGGCTCAGGGACGGCAGTAGCGGACGTTCTGCCGATGATTTCGAGATCAGACCAAAGGATGTGATATCTCCTCTTAGCAAGTATGTAGTCCGGTTTAATGTCAAAGGTACCAATATATCCAGTTCCAAAGTCATGAACCTGGAACTGAAAAACGGAAAAAGAATTATTGATTCCATCCAGCTGGTAACCACAAACCGTATCGATCGTCAGAAAGCGCTGGAGGATGAAACCAACGGATTTTATGCCAGCATTACCCCGGACTACAGGGACGGTGACAACTATCAGGTGCTTGAGGTAAGCGGAGTCAAATACAAATTATACCAGGATGGTAGTAGCGAAGCTTATGATGTCTCCGTGGTAAATATGGCAACATCAAGCCGCACCTATGAAAATCTGTCCTATGTGTATGCCATGTACACGGATGATACGCTTGGCGGTCGTGAATTTCCGGTGGTGCTTAAGTTTTTTAATACCACCCACCAGCTGTATACCATGATGACCGCAGGTCCTTCGGTTACCCAGCTCGTTCCAAGGGTAGGAGGAACGCTGAGACTCGGCCGTATGATTCTTGACGAGAAGGATAATATCACTACAGAGTACGGTGCACCGGTTACTCTCCGATCTCTTCCTTGTCTGACTCTTGATCTGATTGAGGACAATACCCAGATTCAGATGGCTTTCGTGGTCAATACTCTTGATGGGGAAGTGTCAATGTCTATGAGTAAGGCGGTGACGATCAGAACAACTGAAGTTCAGAAAAATATGATTCAGAATACCATGAACAACTGGAGAACATCGCTTACCGGGGTTTATTCAATGCTTCAGTACATAACCTTCGGCAATGAGTTTCTGCCTGTTCCAAATTTCAATATTCTGGTTATAAGATATCTGGACGGAAAGATGTTGTGGGAACTTTATGATTCTAAAAATGAACTGCTCGGTAACGGACTGTATTCATTCAATGATGTAGGGGTGCCGATCCTTCATCTGTTCAAGGACAACGCAGCCAGGGATACGGTGGAAACCTGGTATGCCTTCCTTGAAGGAACCGGGACAGATAAACAGTGGTACCTTGTCAACGAGGTTGACGGGACCAGATCTCTGCTGATTCCGCTGAAACGTTATCAAGATCCCGCTTTTTTGACCGGAAGCTGGCGTTCCAGCAGTGAACTGTGGCATTTTAACAACGGAAAGGTTGAGTATATGCGCCTGAAGGAAAAACTGGTGGCCAAGGGAACCTATACAATTGAAGGTGATATGCTACATGTAGACAATTTCCCGTTTGACGAGTATGCATTCTATTATGATCATTTGAACGACCAGCTGACTCTGGTTACCCGAGACCATCATGTATCCGTACTCAGGAGAGTTTCCACCACCGCGGATATTTCCTCTGGTGATAAACCGTCAGAACCGGTTGCGGTTCCCGTAGCCAGCGGTCTTGAAGGAAACTGGACCTCCGGCAGTGAAACCGGTAATGCTCGCATGACGGTAACTGCGTTCCCGGGAACTCCGTACTACAGCATGCAGATTATAAGTCAGGGCCAGGGAACGGTGATCTGTTCATTCTCTGTCAGGGGAAATTCCCTTGACGCCACCTTCCCGAACGGGACCAGAGAGGTGATTAATTTTTCCATGAACGGTCCGGATACAGTTACGCTGTACTTCCCGAACATGCCGCCGATTACTTTTTTCAGAAATTAACTATAGAGGTGTACCGATGAAAAAAATAAAAATGAAATTATTGTTATCAGCAGTTATAGGACTGTCTGTTACCGCCACCGGCATTGCAAACGCCGATATTCTTCCGCTGCCTGGAGCCTCCCAGATCAATCCGGCCATGAGTTCAGGTTTTGAACAGCAGCTGCAGGGTGCATGGGCTTCAACACAGGGCGGACATAATGTAATAGTTATCTTCATGAACAATATGATGGGCATTACCTATGACAACATGACGGCCTACGGTACATTTATGATCAGCGGCAACCAGCTGATTTTCAGAGCTCAGACCGGCGAAACCCAGAGCTGGAATTTTACTATTCAGGGAAATCAGCTGAATCTTGACGGTATGATCCTCCAGCGTCAGCAGATTAATGCCCCGGGACCAAATACAGTACCTGGACCTTATACACCACCGACCAATGTTCCTGGCCCTAATCCGAACCCGACTCCTGGTAACGGCGGCGGTGCTCCGTCTGGTGGAATATGGGGGCCAACTCCAAATCCTGGACCAAATCCTGGACCAAATCCTGGACCAAATCCTGGACCTAACCCGG
>ONPL01000120.1 GCA_900319705.1 uncultured Pseudomonadota bacterium
ATCCCTATTCCCTGATTTGGAGGAACAGACCATGAAATTATATACAGCACGCGTTGCAAAGGCCCAGAAAACTGTTTATGCACCTGCAACAAGAAAATATTTCTTCAGCTACTGCAGATAACACAGGGTCAGGTTTTAAAAAATTCATTTTAAGGAGAACTACCATGAATTTATTTAACAGATTTTTCAGAGAGAGCAGCAGCAGCGAATTCTCTCCTGTAACCAGAAAATACTACTTTGAATACGTTAGATAGAACGGTTCAGAAAAAGACAAAATTCCTTTACAAACACATTGAAAATAAAGAGGGATCGACCGGAGGTCGATCTTTCTTTTTTCTTTTTCAAAACATAAGTACGGCTGTGAACCGGGGATCAGTACTGCGCACCCTCATCTGTCCTGAACTGCACCGGATGCTCCTGCACAATTCTCTTATAGCACGGACAGTCGTAATCATGATCGTTGATTATTCCGCATCCCTGCAGGTGTGAATATACCGTTACCGGTCCGAGATATTTGAATCCCCTTTTTTTAAGTTCCGCCGCCACACGCACGGACAGCGCATTGCACACCGGCATGCCGGATCCCCGGTGATCGGTGTATACGATGCTTTTATTATCAGTGAAACTCCACAGAAAACTGCAGAAGGAGCCGAACTGGGCGGTTATTTCCAGAAAACAGCGGGCATTGCCGACCACCGCCTGTATTTTTCTTCTAGATCTAATCATTCCTTCCGTATTCATAATCCGCTCTACATCATCATCCGTATAGGCGGAAATTTTCACGAAATCGAAATTGTCAAAACAGGCCCGCATGATCTCCCGCTTGCGCAGTACAATCTCCCAGCTGAGCCCGCACTGCATCGCCTCCAGCATCAGAAATTCAAACATGGTGCGATCATCATGCACGGGAACGCCCCACTCGTAATCATGGTACCTGCGGTCAAGAGCCGAGGCCCCGGTCCATTTACAGTAGCTGAGCACGGGTACTCCTTTGTGATGAGGTTGAGAGGATGTTCGGGAAAAGGAACAGATCTTTGCGGCCGCCTGAAGTCCGGCAGCCGCGGGACGGTTATTTGTCGGAATCAGAACCGCGGCTCTTTCTGGCGCGGTTTTCAAACATGCGTTCCCGGTGACGTCTCACCGCACGTTTGATCTGAAGAGCCTTCTTGAACTGCTCTCTCTTGGAATCCTTCTTTCCGGAGGTCTGAGGTTTAACATAGGTTTCATTTTCGCGCGGCAGATCCACCAGGGAACGCAGATAGTTCACGTCATTGAGTCCGAGTTCAACCCAGCCGCCGCGCGGAATGGCGCGTTCAAGCTTGATATCACCGTAGGAGATGCGGATCAGTCTGCTTACCTTCAGTTCGAAATATTCGAACATATGACGAACCTCGCGGTTGTGACCTTCATGAAGAGAAACCTTGTACCAGCGGTTGATACCTTCACCGCCGTCAAACTCAACCCGGTCGAATTTGTTCATCTGACCGTCGATTTCCACCCCTCTGGTCATAAGTTCCAGCATTTCATCGGTAACCTCACCGAATACACGCACCGCATATTCACGGGTCACTTCATGGCTCGGATGCATCAGGCGGTGGGCAAGTTCACCGTCATTGGTAAACAGCAGCAGACCTGAAGTATTAAGGTCGAGACGGCCGATATTGAGCCAGCGTCCGCTGTTGAGCGGAGGCAGACGGTCGTAAACGGACGGACGACCCTGAGGATCTTTGTTACTGCAGATTTCACCCTCAGGTTTATGATAGGCAAGCACACGGCAGGCAACCATCAGAGAGTTTCTGTGATCCACCACCCGTCCGTCAAATCTGATAACATCAGTGGCAACTGCACGATCTCCGAGTTTGGCGATTTTTCCGTTAACACTGACGCGGCCGTCATTGATGGCCTGTTCCATTGCACGTCTTGAACCGATGCCGACGCGGCTTAAAATTTTTTGAAGTTTTTCTGAATTGATCATTCTCTTAATATGTCTCTCGAGATTTAAGTTATTGCTAGTTATTATACGTGACCGCCCGCATAATACAAGAGAAAATCCGCCGGTACAGCAGTACTGCCGATCTGCGGGAAACAGACGGGAAACACATGACCGGTACGAAGATCCGCCAGCCGCATTGTAAAGAGCTGAAAACAGATCTATTATAGAAAGAAACGACATTAACGCGGGGAATAATATAAAAGAAGGATTTATCACGCCTCCGGAACATATTGATTTCGAGGCCCCAAAACTGTTCGGTGATACCGGACGGATTATCGACGGAGCCATCGCCTACCTGAGTCCCGGCGGCGGCCCGGTTAAACAGCATACCACCGCTACAACCACATGTTTATTGTGGTAAAAGGTGAGGCTAAAGTTCTGCTCGGAGATCAGACGGTGATAATCCGCAGGGACGAGTCATTTCTAGTCAAAGGGGAGATCCCGCATTCGGTATGGAACAACAGCAACGGTGAAACCGTAATGATCGGGATCAGCGTTGATTAGCATACCTGCCGGCTGCAGCACCGGAATTTAAACACCGGGGCAGGCAGTTTCATGTTTCAGTCTGTATTATCAGGAGGATCAAAAATGAAAATATTCAAACAGCTCGCCATTCTGTCCGTAACAGCACTTCTGTGCGGCGGCGTACCTGCCGGGCCGCTGGACGGAATCAGTGAAACCGGCGCAAAATTTGAAAAGGAGTCTAACATTTCATCCGACAGTCTGCGGGTGTTCACCGCCGACAAAAATGAATATCAGACCTCAATTCTCTTCAGTCCGCCGGCAGTGCTGAAAAACTTCAAGGTTCTGTTACTGACCTTCAAGGACTACACTGATGCCGGCGCAATCTTCGATCAGGAGGAAATCTACAGTGCCGGGGATGTTTCTGCAGAAAAACCGCTGCTGGTGAAACTGACCTTTATCGGAAGCATTCCGAACTACGGTATTTCCTATGAGGACAACAGCGGAGCCGTTAAAAAATTCACCATTTCCCAAAGCGGATTCGACGGTTCACTGGAACTTACACCGTTCAAATAGCCGGCAGGCTGCCGACGCGCACCGGTATCACGGCTGCTCCATAAAAAAAGCTCCTGATCAAGGAGCTTAAAATGGAGGTTTATATGAAAAAAAGATACTTGTTCGTTTTGTTCAGGCAGACTCCAGTCTGCCTTCTGCGGACGTCCGGCGCGTGTCCGTCCAAATAAAAAGTTACTCAATCAAAAAACGCACGATGTTATAGAAAAAAGACTGAGTAACCAAACCCTGCGCTAGCAGCAGCCGAGACTCGGCATATGCTTTACACGGCGACGTACCTCTTCCTGTTTTCCCTTGTTGAAAGGACGGGCATCCGGACTTCCCAGATAACCGCACACACGTCTGATTACGGAAACCTTCTCGGAGTCATGGCATCCGCAGTTAGGACATACGAAACCTTTAGAGGTACACTCAAATTCGCCCTTGTAACCACAGCTGTAGCATTCGTCAATCGGGGTATTGGTACCGTAGTACGGAACCTTGTCATAGCTGTAATCCCACACATCCTCGAGCGCCTCGACATTGTGCTGCATGTTAGGATATTCGCCGTAGCAGATAAAACCGCCGCTTGACATTGCAGGATAGTTCATTTCGAAGTCGATCTTCGCATAAGGGTCGACCTGTTTCTGAACATCCAGGTGGAAACTGTTGGTATAGTAGCCTTTGTCGGTAACACCCGGAATTGAACCGAACTCCTTGGTGTCCAGCACGCAGAATCTGTTGCACAGATTCTCGGAAGGGGTGGCATACAGACTGAAACCGTAACCGGTCTCCTCCTTCCAGGCATCAACCGACTCTCTTAAAGCCTTGACGATGTTTTCAGCCTTTCTGCGCAGCTGTTCATCATCAAATACATGGGTACCGGTTCCGTAGAGAGCATTGATGGTCTCATGAATACCGATATAACCCAGAGATACGGACGCACGTCCGTTCTTGAAAATCTTGGATATATCCTCGTCAGCCTTAAGGCGGACACCGCAGGCACCCTCCATGTAGAGGATCGGGGCCACACGTGCCTTCACACCGTCCAGACGGGCAATACGGCACAGCAGCGCCTTCTTGCAGATGTTCAGACGTTCACCGAGGATCTTGTAGAATTTGGTCTCATCCCCCTTGGCCTCAATGGCGATACGAGGCAGATTCAGACTTACCACACCCAGATTGTTACGGCCGTCGTGGATCTGAACACCGTTCTCCTCATACGGGGCGAGGAATGAGCGGCAGCCCATCGGAGTCTTGAATGAACCGGTAACCTTCACAACCTGATCGTAGTTCAGAATATCCGGATACATTCTCTTGGAGGCGCATTCAAGGGCCAGCTTCTTGATATCGTAGTTAGGATCACCCTCTTTACGGTTCAGTCCCTCCTTGATGGCAAACACCAGCTTAGGGAAAACCGCAGTTCTGTGATTGCGGCCGAGACCTGCAATTCTGTTCTTCAGAATAGACTTCTGGATCAAACGTGACTCCCAGGAGGTTCCCAGACCGAAACCGAGAGTTACGAACGGAGTCTGACCGTTGGAGGTATGCAGGGTGTTTACTTCATATTCAAGAGACTGGAAGGCGTCATAGCATTCCTTTTCAGTACGGGCGCGGGCAAAGCTGTCCGGATCAGGAATGTGCCATTCCTCGGCCATCTTCTGATACTTCATGAAACTCTTGGTAACATACGGGGCAAGCACCTCATCGCAGCGGTTGATGGTTGTACCGCCGTAGATATGGCTGGCAACCTGGGCGATGATCTGTGCGGTAACCGCGGTTGCGGTACTGATTGACTTAGGTGATTCGATTTCGGCATTACCCATCTTGAAACCGCGTTCCAGCATTCCGCCGACATCGATCAGCATACAGTTGAACATCGGGAAGAACGGTGAATAGTCGAGATCGTGAAAATGGATCTCCCCTCTTTCATGGGCCCTCACAACTTCCTGAGGAAGCATGTGCTGTTTTGCATAGTGGCGTGCAACAATACCTGCAAGAAGGTCACGCTGGGTCGGAATAACCTTGCTGTCCTTGTTGGCATTCTCGTTAAGCAGATCTGCATTTGACTGATCGATCAGTCCCTTGATCTCCTGACTCAGAGCGCCTTTCTTTTCACGCAGACGGTCTCTTTCATGGCGGTACTCGATATAGGCACGGGCAAGTGTCTTGTACTTGCTTGACATCAGCTGATCTTCAACATGTTTCTGAATTTCAGTGATATCCACTTCACTTCTCATAGCCAGAAGTTCTTCAACACTTGAAGCCACTTTTCTGCAGAAGGAACTGTCCCTCACCCCGACAGCATCGGCCGCTTTCGATACAGCAAGTTCAATACGCTGCTTGTCAAACGGTGTCTTGCCGCCGTCACGCTTAACCACTATTAGAGCCACTTTAGCACCTTTTCTTTTATAAAAATTTTTATTTTAAGTACCGCAAAGTCAGTGAACGCCGCAGTTAAAGCGAAGCTGCGTATATCCGTCCACATGGTACAAAAATCAAACACAAACGTCTGATATTAATCATTATAGGTTTTAAACTTAAAAAAACGGCTCCGGTTTTGTATCCGCCGCCGTGACAACCACAATATCTAGTGTTAAAAAAAGATCAATTATAAAAATTAATCTTATTTTTGATCACCGCCGGAGCTTTACAGGATATGGAAAAACCCCAGATCCGGCCCCATTTTTTTGTCGTGTTTGTCTTGTGTTTTTATCAGACGAACCACTATATATTGATCGCAAGTATAACAACAAAACTATATGTTGTAAATATTAAAAATATTCCAAGTGTGCCGCACTGTACAAAATTTCGCTGTTTTGACCGTTCTGTCACAATTATAAAAATTACCGGTTGATCCCTCCGGAACAACCGTAAATACAACAAGATATAGAGTTTTTTTATTTCCGGAACACCATAAATTGAACAAAATATGACTGAATTTAAATGACTGTTATTTGTACAGAACGGCCGTTCAACTGAATGATTAATAATCACAGTTTATTTTTTAGCCATTCAGGTGGTTTTCCAGTAAAAAACAGGCCGTGATCCCCCTGCAGAACCTGCGCACAGCAGCATGTGTGCCTGCCGCGCTGCCGTTTATACCGCATTTTCAAATAGAGATCCTGCTGAGGAAAACGGCCGGCAATTCTGATATAATCCGTGACAATTTATCCGGTGACCGTCCGTTCCGGTAGCAAAGAAAAGGGAGGAAAGTACAAATGGTTTTGAAAACTGATCATAAAATCCGTGCAGTCATGTTTGATCTCGACGGAACCCTGGTGGATACCTACCGGGATCTTATGAATGCGGCAAATCACGTTCTGACATCAATGGGATTCGAAACACTCAAAGCTCCGGAAGCCAGGATGCTGGCCACTGACGGTATGATTGCCATGCTCAGGGCGGTCATGATTATCTGCCGCATATATGCGTGGAATCAAAACCGTTTGAGAAAACTGATCTTCTGCTGGAACACTGCCGAAACCACGGGATCCGCTGGGGGATCGTGACCAACAAGCCGTCCTTTCTGACCAGACCGCTGATTGAATCAATACCTCTTTTTTCAGACTGCTCGGTCATCGTATGCTCCGACGATCTGCCGGAAAAGAAACCGGATCCGCGGCCGCTGACCTTTGCACTGGAGCAGATTGGCATTACAGATCCGTCATGCTGCATCTATGCCGGTGATCATATCAGAGACATCCAGTGCGGAAACAATGCCGGAGCCGTCACAGTGGCGGCAGCCTGGGGATATATTCCGCAAAATCAGCAGATCTCAGACTGGGGTGCTGATTTCACGGCGGAGGATCCCGGCTGTATAATCAGCATCCTTTCATAATACGCCCCGGTATTTCCCCCGGCCGGAGTACCGCGAGTTCCGCCAAAACTATCAGGATCCGCTCTGCTCCTGACTGCGTTTTTTCCACCAGGCATCCGAACGGTCAAAACGGTGGATGATCTGGTTTGAACTGCCGCGCCACAGCAGTTTGCGATCTTTCAGTGACTCGTTGTACTTGCCGTCGATCAGCACGTCCACCAGATCTACAATTCTCTTCTGATCCGCCGAAAGCTCTGCAAGTGTGTAACCGGTCCACATCCAGACATCCTTCTGGGGCGGACACTCGTTTCTGACCCGCATCAGCAGACTGTACACCGCCTCGAAATTACGTGGATGAAGCGGTTCTCCGCCGCTCAGGGACAGTCCTCTTCTTTTGATCCTGGTATCGCACAGATCCGCCACGATCTGATCTTCAAGATCCTTTTCAAAGGCAAATCCTGCATCAAAGGGCCAGGTTGCCTGGTTGTAGCAGCCGTGGCAGTAATGCTCGCATCCGCAGACAAACAGGGTACATCTGGTTCCCTCTCCGTTTACAACATCAATGGGAAAATATTTAAAATAGTTCATCCTGAACTCCTATATACCTCAGGCCGGACTCTCCGGTCCTCCTATTTAGATTTGATCAGCAGATCTTTGAGTTGCGTCAGCCGATCTCTGTATTTTACCGCCTGTTCAAAATCAAGTTTTGCCGCGGCATCCTGCATTTTCGCAGTTACATCTTTGATCTCACGGGCAATCTGTGCCGGATCAAGCAGCAGTTCACGGCTGTCCTGATCTGTACCGAGGCCCTTCTCAAGGATCTTAAGGTATTTTTCACCGGTATAATCACCTTCAACATTGAGAATATCACCGATCTTCTTGACGATCTGTTTCGGTGTGATGCCGTGCTCGACATTGTACTCATGCTGTTTTTTACGCCTTCTTTCCGTCTCCTCGATGGCAACCTTCATGGAATCGGTCATCACATCGGCATAGAGGATCGCCCTGCCGTGAACGTTTCGTGCAGCACGGCCGATGGTCTGGATCAGCGAACGGGTTGAACGAAGGAATCCCTGCTTGTCGGCATCAAGAATGGCTACAACCGAAACCTCAGGTATATCCAGTCCCTCGCGCAGCAGATTGATCCCGACCAGTACATCAAATTCACCAAGACGCAGATCGTTGATGATCTGAATACGCTCCACGGTATCGATATCCGAATGCAGATAACGGACCCTGACTCCGTTCTCCCCGAGAAATGAGGTCAGCTCCTCCGCCATGCGTTTGGTGAGCGTGGTAACCAGCATGCGCTCCCCCTTCTGGGTTACACTGCGAATTTCGCTGAGTACGTCATCCACCTGATCTGCAGCCGGACGGACGATTACCTCCGGATCAAGCAGACCGGTCGGTCTTACCACCTGTTCAACCACCAGTCCCTGGGACTTTTCCAGTTCATAATCCGCCGGTGTCGCCGATACATAAATGGTCTGAGGCTGGATCGCCGTGAACTCCTCAAATTTAAGCGGACGGTTGTCCAGTGCCGAAGGGAGTCTGAATCCGTAGTTGACCAGATTCTCCTTGCGGGAGCGATCCCCCTTGTACATGGCACCGATCTGCGGAACCGTCACGTGGGACTCATCGATTATCAGCAGTCCGTCAGGAGGCAGGTAGTCAAAAAGACACGGAGGCGGCTCACCCGGTGCTCTTCCCGAAAGGTACCTTGAATAGTTTTCAATACCGGAACAGTAGCCGATCTCCTGGATCATTTCCAGATCAAAGGTGGTGCGCTGGGTAATTCTCTGCTCTTCAAGCAGTTTGTTATCTTCAAGAAACTCCTTTCGGCGTTTCTCCAGATCCTCCCGGATTTCCTTGATTGAACGGTTCAGGATCTCCTTCGGGGTTACATAATGGGTTTTCGGGAATACGGTAAAGCGCTGGATCCTGCTTTCCACATGATTGGTCAGCGGATCAAACAGGCTCAGTTTTTCAATTTCATCGTCAAACAGTTCAACCCTCAGTGCCAGACGGTCGGATTCAGCAGGGAAAATATCGATCACATCCCCCCTTACCCTGAAGGTGGCACGGTAGAACTCAAGATCATTGCGTTCATACTGCAGTTCAGCCAGCCGCTTTACAATAAAACGCTGACCGGCACTGTCGCCCACCTGCAGATGAAGCATCATTTTAAGATATGATTCCGGATCACCCAGACCGTAGATGGCTGAAACCGAGGATACAATCACCACATCCCTACGCTCCAGCAGCGCCTTGGTGGCCGACAGTCTCATCTGTTCGATATGATCATTGACCGAGGAATCCTTTTCTATATAGGTGTCGGTGGTCGGTACATAGGCCTCCGGCTGGTAGTAATCGTAATAGGATACAAAATACTCGACGGCATTGTGCGGAAAAAAGGATTTCATTTCGCCGTACAGCTGAGCCGCCAGCGTCTTGTTGTGCGCCAGGATCATGGTCGGACGGTTAAGCCGTGCAATCACGTTGGCCATGGTGAAGGTCTTACCTGAACCGGTAACACCCAGCAGAGTCTGGTGTCTGCAGCCGTCATTGATGTTTCTGACGAGCTGCTCAATCGCTCCGGGCTGATCTCCGGTCGGACTGTATTCACTCTCAAGTTTGAATTCTCTGTTTTTTGTTCTGTCTGTACTCATATGCCTGCAACCGATCTATCTTCCGCCTTTATCCGGCACCGAGCCGGAGAAAGGGTTTCAGAATAGTATATCCAAGAACAGACAAAAGATCTTGAAAAATTTGACAAAA
>ONPL01000039.1 GCA_900319705.1 uncultured Pseudomonadota bacterium
CTTTTGTATCCTTGAACCATTTTTCCTGAAGTGACACATCGCCGGGATTTTCGATATTCAGAGATAGAAAGTCATAGAAGGTGGACATAGTGAGAGTTTTACCGAAACGTCTCGGTCTGGTAATGAGCATGACTTTCGAGGTGTTTTCTTTAAAAACAGTTCTGATAAAAGGAGTCTTGTCCACGTAATAACTGTTGCTTTCAATTAATTCGTGAAATAATTCAGCTCCGATACCTATAGACTTTAACATTATGTTCCACCTCTGAATACGATTATTCATCACAGTTGAAAAAATCTTTTCTCCGGTCCGCTGATAACAAAGAGATGAAGCGCAGAAAGACTTTATCATTGTCATTATCCCACAACCGGTTCAATCGTCAACCGCCAACATCTTACTTTTTAATATGGATTAAAGCATAAATTTTCCATAAAACACCCAAAACATTTACACTTCACCAGTTCGTCTCTTCCGTCAAGGTAAACTGTGATCCGAAAACAAAGACTCGTCAGTGCCTGATTAAAACTAGCTTAAGCACAAATCAAAGCTTTTTTGAAGATTGATTAATGCCGGAAAAATCCTATCACGCCAGTAAAACCAGACCTCCAACCAAAATTGTAGATCCGGACTTCAACCGTCTTACCATTCTTTAAGATTTTTGGCGCTACTGGTTGTCAATTATTTACTAATGAAATCAAGTCCCTGGGTTACATTATGTAAATATCAGATCTTTAGCAGGTAATTAATTCGGCATGGTTAAACATCTCGCTCATGTCGTTAACTGATGCAGTATCCCAGTTACCTATCGGTTGCTCACTCAGATCTGCATACAATCTTCAGTCAGTTTCCGAAGCAATAATTACGGTAAACCGATCTTGTTGCGGATCGAAAACACTCCAGCATCCGGTACCCCACCACTCACGACCGTCATCAAAATAATCCGACCAATCGGTGGACCATTCAAAAACCTCTAAAAGTGCAGTACCGTGCGGGAAAAGAGCCGAATTGATCCTGACAAAGTCAGCTGGTTTATAACCGGATCTGCATGGAGGTTCAAGAAATGCATACCAGTAGGGAATTCTGCCACCGTTATTGGGATTTTCCCATGCACAGCTGTACACAGTATTCCCGTATTTATCATTTTTCAGAATTTCCGGAACGTACAGCAGCTGCGAAGGATCGAGTACAACAGCCTCCATATGTGCAGGATCACCGCCGCATGAGCCCCCGTTCTCGGCTTTTACCGCGGATATAACCGCCGCACGATGGAGGGTTAAATCCGATCCTGCCTGTTCTGCATCAAAAAAGCGGTATCTGACACCGCACCGCTGATAAATATTCAGCAGACTGCATAACTGCTCATCAATGATTTCCAGCATCAAAAATATCCTGTTCACATATTGGAATAAAAAATCCCCGGACCATTAACAGCCGGGGATAATGAATATAAAAAAGTTCGGTCAGAAATCAGGAAGGCATCGATTTAATCGCACCGCGCAGTTTGGTTCCTACTTTGAATGAAACCACATTGCGCTCGGAAACCTCGTATGCTTCACCTGTTTTCGGATTGCGGCCAGGTCTGGCATTTTTCTTATGAACCTGAAAAGTTCCGAACCCCGCCAGTTTAACACTATCGCCTTTTTCCAGTGAAAGCTTTATTTCTTCAAAAAATACCTCCACCAGATTAATTGCAACATCATGTTCGATATTGCAGCAATCCTCCAGATGTCCAACGATATCTGCCTTAGTTACTGTCATTCTATTCCCTTAAAATTGCGCCGAATTTATTCTTCAATGCATCAACAACCTTGTCCACCAGAGCATTGATTTCCGCATCCTCCAGTGTTTTCGCACTGTCCTGCAGGATCATACTGATAGCAAGACTCTTTTTACCTTCTTCAATGTTATCACCTTCATAGAGATCGAACAAGTTAACATTACTAATTTGATGACAATCTACGACTTTAATCACATCAAGAATAGATGCAGCTGGAATATCCTTGTCAACGAGTATTGCTATATCACGTCTGTTAGCCTGGAATTTTGACAAAGGTTTGAATTCAGGGATCAAAGTTCTGGTAACAGCCTGAAGCTCTATTTCAAACACAAAAGTCTTGAACTTGATACCGTAGGTTTTCTGAACGGTTGGATGAACCAGACCGATAAAACCTACTTCTGTTCCATCCATCAGGATTCTGGCGCTCTGGCCTGGATGAAGGGCCGGAATATCACAAGGAACAAAGCTGAAACGGTCAGCCTGAAGGGTCAGACCGAGCAGAGCCTCCAGATCTCCCTTGAGATCATAGAAATCCACATTACGTCCGGCCACACCCCACTGCTCATCAACAGCAAGGCCGGAAACAGCGGCAGCCAGCATCGGAACCTGTCTGATGCCGAATTCGGCATTCTGATCAGGAATGAATTTCAGTCCACTTTCAAAAATTCTTACTCTGTTCTGCTGACGGCTGTTGTTATAGGCAACCACACCAAGCAGACCAGGAAGAAGAGACACACGCATAGCATTCATTTCAGCGGTAATAGGCTTCGGTACGATTACCGGGCTGATCTCAGGGAATGCCACCTTCATTTTGTCTTCCTGAACAAAGCTGTAGGTAACCACTTCATTGTAATCCCTGTTAACCAGAGTGCTCTTGAGTCTGTCGATCGGCAGAGTGGTCATGGATGACTTGATCATCTTCAGTCCTGCTTTCGGAGGAAGATTCGGAATATTGTTGTAACCGTAGATACGGGCAACCTCTTCAATCAGATCTTCGGCAATATGAATATCAATTCTCCAGGAAGGACTTACAGATTCAAATTCTTCATCAGAAATCTTTCTGGTCTCAATTCCCAGTGCATTTAAAATATTGAACACCTGATCGGCATTGACAATATTGTCACCGATTACACGGTTTACCAGTTTCATCGGCAGACGGATGGTATCCGGTTTAGGTAGACTTTCGGCAGACTCCGCCCGGATAATTTCACCGGCTTCACCGCCGCAGATTTCCAGCAGCAGCTGGGTGGCTCTTTCGCAGGCAAGTTCCTGGATATTGTAGTCAATACCGCGTTCGAAGCGGTGGGATGCATCGGTGGCAAGTCCGTATTCACGGGCTCTTCCCTTAATGGCGTCAGGTGCAAAATATGCACATTCGAGCAGAACATTAACGGTATCGGCGCTCACACCCGAGTTCTGACCGCCGTAGATACCTGCCATGGCCTGCGGACCGTTTTCATCTGCAATAACCAGGGTATCAGGGGTAAGTTCAGCCTCCTGCCCGCTCAGCAGAACAATTTTTTCACCCTTCTGGGCAAATCTTACATTCAGAGAACCCTTGAGTTTGTCCAAATCAAAGGAATGAAGCGGCTGACCGAGTTCCAGCATTACATAGTTGGTAACGTCAACAATCGGATCTACGCTTCTCAGACCGCATTTGCGCAGTTTTTCCTGCATCCATACCGGGGTTGCAGCTTTTACGTTGAGACCTCTGAAAATTCTGCCGTAGTATTTCGGGCAGGCGCTGTAATCATGGATCTTAATCGGGAAGGTATCCTTCAGTGTAGCTGCGGCTCTGGTGAATTCCGGCATTTTGTACTGTTTGCCGGTCAGAACTGCAATTTCACGGGCAAGACCGACGATGCTCAGACAGTCGGCACGGTTTGCAGTAAGATCAACTTCAACCGCTCTGTCGTTCCAGCCGAAATATTCACGGATATCGGTTCCGAGAGGAGCATCTTCAGGAAGTTCAATAATTCCGTTGGACGGCAGATCCACCCCAAGTTCTTTGAAAGAACAGAGCATACCGTTTGAAGGCTCGCCTCTGAGCTTGGTAGGTTTGATTTCAATACCTCCGGGCAGATGTGCACCAATCATGGAAACACAAACCTTCAGACCCTTTCTGCAGTTCGGCGCACCGCACACGATATCAAGCAGTTCCCCGCTTCCCACATCCACCTTGGTAACATGCAGATGGTCGGAGTTAGGATGGTCGGCGCATTCAACAACCTGACCGATCACAACATGATCGAAATCGCCGGCAACCTTTTCCACGGTATCAACCTCAAGGCCAGCCATAGTAATAATATCGGACAGCTGATCTGCATCTAAACCGGTATCAACCCATTCATCAATCCAAGATTTTGAAAATCTCATTCTTCTTTATCCTCTATAATCCTTTATTATTACTACTACTTAAACTGTTTCAAGAAACGAACATCGTTTTCAAAGAATGCACGCAGATCGTTCACACCGTAACGGAGCATTGCGAAACGTTCAACACCGAGACCGAAGGCGAAACCGCTGTAAACCTTCGGATCAACACCGGCTGAAATCAGCACCTGCGGATGAACCATACCGCATCCGAGAACTTCAAGCCATTTGCCGTTCTTGCCTTTAACATCCACTTCAGCTGAAGGTTCTGTGAACGGGAAGAATGAAGGACGGAAACGGATCTCCAGATCCTCTTCAAAGAAATTAAGCAGGAAGTCGTAAAGAATTCCCTTGAGATCGGTAAAATGAATATCCTTGTCGATCAGCAGACCTTCCACCTGATGGAACATCGGAGAATGAGTCATGTCATAATCAGGACGGTATACACGGCCCGGTGAAATCATTCTGATAGGCGGCTGCTGTTTTTCCATAACACGGATCTGCACGCCTGAAGTCTGGGTTCTGAGAACCAGATCAGGATTGAAATAGAAGGTGTCGTGTTCACTTCTTGCAGGATGATTTGCAGGAATGTTCAGTGCGTCGAAATTGTGGAATGCATCCTCAATTTCCGGTCCTTCCACCACCTGGAATCCCATATCGGCGAAAAGTTCACGGATACGCATAATGGTTTTGGTAACCGGATGGAGAGTACCTACGGAGGCATTGCGGCCAGGAAGAGAAATATCGATTTTTTCACTCATGAGTTTTCTGGTCAGTGCTGCACGTTCGATGCTGTCCTTCTTTTCATTAAGAGCGGTCATAACCTCCTGTTTGGCACGGTTAATCTCTGCTCCCACCTTAGGACGTTCTTCCGGACTGAGTTTGCCCAGAGACTTCATCTGCTCTGTAAAATAACCCTTCTTGCTGAAATATTCCAGTCTGATTTCTTCGATTTTTGCCTCATCATCACATGCTTTAATTGCCTCAAGAGCCTTGGCAACTATTTCTTGCAGTTCACCCATCTTATCCTCATTCTTAAAGGTAAAGTATTACTAAAAAACAAAATAAAACTGTGAAGAGATCCTATCACAATTTCCAGAATTCGTATCCATCAAAATACAATTTGCAGGTTTACAAATCGATATTTTTAAGTATTTTCACCGCCGCGTCGCAGGTTGTCTGTTCATGGCAGGTGATAGTGCTGATTTCCGCCGTCTGATCTTTTACCGTAACCCTGGTGAAGGTATCAATCTGGTCACAGGTAATGATGTAACTGCTGCCGATATTTTCAAGTTTGAAACAGTTGGCCTTATTGGCAAGCGCCTGAGCGATTAGTTTGGCACTGTGTCCGTCTGACGGTATCTCCTTGACTTCAAGAACCGCATTGGCTGTTTCATTACGGAATACCAGACGGTTGTTATTGGAAAGGGTCCGGTCCTGTTTCCATCCTGCCGGAAGCTGCTGTTCAGCAGTGCATACTGCAGGACTCAGCGCCATACACAGCATGACCAGCGTTCCTGCCTTGATAATTTTCATCTTCGTTCCTTAACTGTTCTGTAATCCGCCGCAGCAGATCAAATTTTATCAGTCCCTGGTGGTATTTAGACTGATTGGAAGCGGTCTTTCAATACCGAAACCCTGATATGCATCAAAATTGTACTTTTTAACTGTCTGATACATTTCATCAGTCTTGATATGCATAATTACAATTATCAGATTGTACTTCTTCAATTCCTTATGGATTTCCCGTATCACCGATTCACCGCCAAGGCGTTCCAGTCCGATCAGAGTTTCACAGTCAATCTTCAGATATTCCGGTTTAAGCTGTTCGATCAAAGCAAAAGAGCCGATCCCGCATTCAAAATGATCAAGAGCAAGTTTGCAGTTGAATGATCTGATCAGTTTGACAAAGTCCCTCACATTGGCTGAATTGTCTCTCATGGAGTTTTCTGAAATTTCAAAACAGAGTTTATCCAGCGGGTACGGTGACTTGTCGAAAAGTCTTCTCAGTCTGCGGTGGGTATGCAGCGAGCTTATCGAAGACAGTGACATATTGATGAACACTGATTCCAGCTCATCAATATTCTGTGTCCCCAGCCAGCTGTGCAGCGATTCAATAACCCAGGCGTCGATGTGGGAAATCAGACCGAATTTCTTGGCAGCGCCGATAAAGGTACTGGCCGGCAGAATATTTCCGTTATCCCCCAGCAGTCTTACGAACACCTCATAGGACATATGTTCGTCATGCACAAAGGTCAGGATACGCTGTTTGAACAGAATGAATTTGTTCTGCTCTATAGCCTTGTAGATCTGGGCCACCCAGCCGATTTCCTTCTTGTAGTTAAGTACATCATCGCTGAGTTCGGAATACAGGTACACCCGGTTGCGGCCCTGGAGTTTTGCGGCACCGCAGGCAGTCTCCGCCAGTGACATAATGGCACTGGTATCCACGGATTCGCAAGGGATCACACCGATACTTGCTGTAATGGAATAATAGTTTTTGTTCCATTCAAAACGGATTTTCTGCAGCAGAGTACGGATCTCCTCGGCCTTGGCAATCGCATCATCCACATAGCAGTTGGTAACCACTATACCGAATTCATCACCGCCGAGTCTGGCCACATTGTCATCAGCCACCACGTTACGCAGCGTTTTGCCTACAATCTGGAGGAAGGAGTCCCCGGCTATGGAGCCGCAGGAGTTGTTGATAACCTTGAAATGATCGATATCCACAAACAGGAAATAATCATGACAGTTCTGCTTGTAGGTTGTATTGCTTTCACTGAGGATCTCCACCCTCTTCTGCATAAACGACCGGTTGTGAAGATCGGTAACCATATCATGATTCATCAGATATTCAATCTGGGATTTAATCTGACGGTTTTCGGAAACATCCAGAATAATACCTTCAACCACATGGTTGCTCTTAACATCTTCGGAACGTTCAAAAAGATGAAGAGAAATCAGGGAGTCAAACTGAGTGCCGTCACGTTTTTTGAGCTTGATTTCGCGCTTAACCCCGTCATCCTGATTTGCCAGGATCAAATTTGACAGCAGTTCACCTGAAGTCTCTGGGTCAGCATAGATCCCGTCGATCTTCGGGCCGCAGCTGAGCCTGAAATCATCAATATTCTCATAACCGAGCATATTGAAGAAGGCCCTGTTGGCATCCAGCAGTTTGCCGTCAAGATCCATGGAGAAGAACCCTTCGGTTGCCTGATGGTACATATCCATGAAGCGCTTTGAATGATGCTTGTGAACATTGCCGGCATATATTCTGCTCTGTTTTTCCACATAGGTACGGTGAACAAGCCCGAAACTCAGGGCAAAGGAGGCAATTATCGCAAAATAGAACAGCACATCATCAGACAGGAACGGCAGGTACAGGATGCCGAAACGGGACAGACTGTTGCCGAGCCAGCATACCAGAAACACCAGCAGGGTAATGCCGTAAATGCGCTGGAAACTGCTTATTTTGCCCCACTTGTTCTGCAGGATATAGAAACTTGTGGCAATGCATAACACGATAAAAACCAGATTGGCATGTATTGAAATCTTGTACGGAATGAACCAGCAGGATCCCATAATAATCAGTGGATACAGCAGGAACAGCACACGGTGGCGTGACAGTTTACGCACAATATCAAGATGAATAAACATCTCCGAGAACGAAATGATCAGGGCTATATAGAACAGGCCGGACACAAAGAAATAAATCCTGTGCAGATCAATTTCCTTCGGCAACACGGTGAACAGATTAACATATCCTGACAGGAACAGGATCAGACACAGCAGCGTCAGACTGAAGCAGCCGTAGCTGAAGAAGCGTTTCTCTCTGATAAGTCCGTACATCATGAAAGAGAAAATAGAAGCCAGCAGAATCACACCGAGAAGAAGACCGAAAAAAATTTTAGAAACGGTATCTTTGAACACAAAGGCTTTGCGATCATAAATTCTGATCGGAATATAGGTACTGTGGGCGTTCTTTATTCTGATATACACATCATAGGTAGCGCCGGATCTGAGCGACAGCGGTACGACATAATGAGGGGCAGGAAAAGGTTTGCTCCAGATCCCGTCTAAAGAGGTAAAACTCCACGAAGTCTCAATTTTTTTACGCACCTGCTCAATCAGAAAGACATCCACCGAGTCAAGAAAATTATTACCCAGCTCCATGTAAATCTGCTCATTCTGACCGGCCTGATTGGTGATGCGGTAACGCACCCAGCTGTAATGATCGATGTTATTCAGATAAATTTCATTAAGATAATTGTTTTTCCAGGTTTTCAGTTCTCTAATCTGCAGCGGATTCGAATGTATTACCCCCTCCGGCAGCACCTCTACGCTTTTTCCAAGATTGACGGAAACAAAATGTTCATCGATAGCTACAGCTTCAAGTGCAAAACTTTCCCGGAAAATAAACAAAGAAAATATAAGAAGTAAAATTCTAAACAACATTACAGCAACCGGTGGCAGATAGTTCCAAATAACAAACAGCAGCGCCCTCCTGAACAGTAAACAGGCGGAAGAACTGCAAAATACATCATAAACCGGAAGTATATCACATTTTGGCATTTCTTGTTTAAGAAATGAGCCTTTAAAGGGGACTTTGTATTTTGAAAAAAAATCCCGGGGGAATAAACACCCGGGATCAGTATAATTGCAATAACAAAGATTATTGAATTATGCTAAAGCAGCTTTTGCCTTTTCAACTAAAGCAGTAAAGGTAGCTTTATCCTGAATAGCAATATCAGAAAGGATCTTACGGTCGATTTCGATAGAAGCTCTCTTTAAACCGTTGATGAACTTGCTGTATGATAAACCGTTCTGACGAGCAGCAGCGTTGATACGAACAATCCATAACTGTCTAAACTGACGTTTCTTCTGACGACGGTCACGGTAAGCATACTGACCAGCTTTTGTTACCGCCTGAACCGCAACTCTATATGTGCGTGAACGTGCACCATAGTAACCCTTAGCAGCTTTTAAAACTTTCTTGTGACGAGCATGAGCAGTCACACCACGTTTAACTCTTGGCATTTTTCTCTAATCTCCTAAATATATGGTAAGCACTTCAATACTCTCTGGATATCGCTATGATGTACAGTGGTCATAGCGCGTAAATGACGCTTACGCTTAGTAGACTTTTTAGTCAAAATGTGCTGCTTATTGCGATGCTTGCGTTTGAAACCGTTGGCGGTTTTCTTGAAACGCTTCCAAGCACCTTTATCGTTTTTCATTTTAGGCATTTGAAATACTCCGCTATTGAAAATACAATTTAAAAAACAAAATATCCTGGGTGAATACGAATATTGCTTGAATACCCCGATATCACTTCTTCTTAGGGGCCAGCACCATTATTGCCTGTTTACCCTCAACTTTTGATTGAGATTCAACCACAGCAACATCGGCCAGATCCTCTTCGATGCGTTTAAGCACCTCAAGGCCCAGTTCCTGGTGCGCCATTTCACGGCCTTTAAACTTAAGGGTAACCTTAGCTTTATCGCCGTCTTCAAGGAATCTTTTCAGGTTGCGTAGTTTTACCTGATAATCTCCCTCGTCAGTTGCCGGTCTAAGTTTAATTTCTTTAACCTGGACCTGCTTCTGTTTCTTCTTCTGCTCTTTCTGAGACTTACTCTTCTCGTAAAGGAACTTACCATAATCCATGATACGACAAACAGGCGGTTCGGCATTAGGGCTGATTTCAACCAGATCAACTCCGGCCTCCATGGCCAACTTTAAAGCCGCATCCACCGACGACAGACCAAGTGATTCGCCGTCCAAACCTACCAACCTAATTTCTTTGCAACGGATTTCACCGTTGATGCGTGTTTTAGGTGCCGCACGTCCTGTTTTCTTTACAGTATTTATGGTTTATTCCTCCAAAAGCTTCAAACTGCGTGAGTTGACTTCTTCTTTTACCTTGGCGATGAAATCATCAAGTTTCATCTTTCCTAAATCAACTCCCTTGCGAGTACGGATCGTAATTTCATTACTTTCCATCTCTTTTGCCCCACATACTACCATATATGGAACATGCATTAAAGTATGTTCGCGAATTTTATAACTTATTTTTTCATTTCTCAAGTCTGTTTTTGCTCTGAGACCTGCTTTTATAAGCTGCTGCTGAACATTTTTAACGTAATCACACTGTGCATCGGTGATATTCATAACCACAACCTGGATTGGAGCCAGCCATACCGGGAAGTAGCCGATGAAGTTTTCTGTCAGGATACCGATGAATCTTTCAATTGAACCAAGAATTGCACGGTGAATCATAACAGGGGTGTGTCTGTCGTTATCTTCGCCAACATAGGATGCGCCGAGTCTTCCCGGAAGAGCAAAGTCGAGCTGTACAGTACCGCACTGCCATGCACGGTCCAGACTGTCATGAAGAGTGAACTCGATCTTAGGTCCGTAGAAAGCACCTTCACCAGGCTGGTATTCAAATTCGAGATTGTTTGCCTTAAGCGCTTCAGCCAGATCCTTCTCTGCGCGATCCCACATAGCGTCATCACCGATTCTCTTCTCAGGACGGGTTGACAGCTTAACATCGATGTCAGTGAAACCGAAAGTGGAGTACAGATCGTAAACCATCTTAATACATCCGCTTACTTCAGACATAATCTGATCTTCAGTACAGAAAATGTGTGCATCATCCTGGGTGAATCCGCGTACACGCATCAGACCGTGAAGTGAGCCTGACGGTTCATTACGGTGACAGCTTCCGAATTCAGCCATTCTGATCGGCAGATCGCGGTATGATTTCAGACCCTGGTTGAAAATCTGAACGTGACCGGGACAGTTCATAGGCTTGATGGCATATTCACGGTTTTCGGATGAAGTTGTAAACATCGCATCCTTGTATTTTGCCCAGTGGCCGGATCTTTCCCAGAGAATGCGGTCCATCATGAAAGGACCTTTAACTTCCTGGTAGCCGTATTCCTGAAGCTTTTCACGAACAAAGCTTTCGAGCTGACGGAACAGAGTCCAGCCGTCGTTATGCCAGAACACCATGCCCGGAGCTTCCTCCTGCATGTGGAAAAGATCCATCTGTTTGCCGATCTTGCGGTGATCGCGTTTGGCAGCCTCTTCAAGGTGCTTCAGGTATGCATCGAGCTGTTTCTTGTCAGCCCAGGCAGTACCGTAGATTCTCTGCAGCATCTTGTTCTTGGAATCTCCGCGCCAGTAGGCACCGGCAGTCTTGATCAGTTTGAAATGATGACAGAAGCTCATGTTTGGAACATGCGGACCGCGGCACATATCGGTATATTCAAGATGATGATACAGGGCCGGATGGTCGTTTCTGTCAATATTCTCTTCGAGGATCTTCAGTTTGTAGTCTTCTTTTCTTTCTTCGAAAACCTGGTGAGCGCGGTTCCAGTCCACAACTTCCTTGACAACGGTATAGTTCTGTTCTGCCAGCTTGTGCATTCTTTCTTCAAGTTTGGCAATATCCTCTTCAGTCAGGGTGTGGTCCAGATCAACGTCATAATAAAAGCCTTTTTCAATAACCGGACCGATGGCCATTTTGCAATCCGGCCACAGCTGCTTGATTGCGTGCCCCAGCAGATGCGCGCAGGAGTGACGAATAATCTCCACGCCTTCATCATTCTTTGCTGTGATAATCGATACTGCAGCATCCTTTTCAATCAGATCACAGGCATCACGAAGCTGACCGTCAACACATCCTGCGATACAGGCCTTGGCCAGTCCGGCACCGATGCTTTCAGCAACGTTCATAACAGTAATCGGTTTATCAAATTCTTTTTTGCTACCATCTGGTAAAGTTATAATAGGCATTTATAAAATCCTTAGTACAGTGGTGACACAAACCAAGTGCCACATGAAAAAACATCTCAAAACACGTGATCCCCTATTCCTACCGCTACCAGTCACTCCGGAAGGAAGCACTCTCGGTAGTCTCTATAGGAGTCACAACAAAAACCTTGCGATTATACCACCAAAGTCGAAGATTGGCGTAAAAAATTGAAACAAAATCTTTACCGGTCCGACCGCCGCGCAGACAGAGTCCGTCTGGCTCCCAAACTCATTAAAAAATTCCCTCCACTTCAAGAATTTCCATCAAAAATCAATATTAACGTTGAAAAAAAACACGAAATAACTGAAAATATGGCGATGGTTATAATTTTTAACATGTTCTTTGCTGCCGTCCCGGTACTGCAGCACAAATAAAATTAAATAGATTATTGAGTGATATCATGAGTACATTAAAGAATTTAATTTTAGTTACCTCTCCTCCAGCCTGCGGCAAAACCTTCGTTTCCAAGAGAATCGCAGAAAGTCTCGACCACGTTGTCTATCTCGACAAGGATACCCTGATTGTTCTCTCTCATCAGATTTTCAAGGTTGCCGGTCAGGAATGCAACCGCAGTTCTGATTTCTTTGAAGAAAACATTCGTAACTATGAATACTATGCTATTCTGGATCTGGCTTTCGAAGCTCTTCAGTATGAAAACAATGTACTGATCAATGCTCCTTTCACCAGAGAAATCAGAGATCCTAAGTACATTGCGGATTTACGCAAGAAACTTGAGGAAAAAGGTGCCGGTCTGGTAATCGTATGGGTTGAAACCAGCCCTGAAGTTTGCCACCAGCGCATGATTGAAAGAGCTTCCGACCGTGACGACTGGAAACTTGCACACTGGGATGAATATATTGCTAAATGCAATTTCAACCGTCCGACCGACATCGGTGAAATTTTCATTTTCAACAACAATTCAATGGAAGAATTCAAAGAATCCATCGAAAGAATCAAGAAACTGCTCGACTAGAGTTTTCAGTTGAAAAAAGTTCTAAACAGCAGATCGGCATCAGGCCGGTCTGTTTTTTTTGGAGAAAATCATACAAGTCTTAAAAGAAGGACCGGACTGACAGGAGAAGAGAATATCTAACAACAGTCCGTAAATCAGCAGAACTGCTTCTCATCCAGACGAAAAACAACCCACTCATTCATCTGTTTTGCCTTTATTGTCTTTTCGTAAAACTCCATGGAAGGTTTGTTGTTTTTAAGACACATCCAGTCAATACGTCCGAAACCGTTGTCATGGGACAGCTTGACCAATCTTGAAATCATCTGGGTTCCAATCCCGCAGCCGCGCTTGTTTTCGCGGATATAGAAATCTTCAATGAAAATACCCGGTTTACCCTTGAAGGATGAATAATTGTAGGAAAGAAGCATCACCCCGATATGCTGATCGGATTCATTGTCATACACCAGAATAGCATCACCGCAATGCAGATCAAACAGAATATTCTCAAGATCTTTAGGAGTTGATTTAAACTCCGACTGCATATTCTCGTAATCACTGAGTTCCAGCATCAGTTCATGAACAATTGAACAGTCCTCTCTGGCTGCCTGTCGGAAAACATAATTATTCCAGGTATAGGTTTCAAACTTCATAAATCAATCCCCTTCTGCGTTTTATTTTGAAAGTTCCAGGAAGAAATCTTCCACAATGTATTCAAGATCCTGCTGGGTTGTTTTTCCCAGAACATAAATAGCCGTATAGTCATTCTGATCCTTTTCCTTGAACACATAGAGCATCATTTTTCCAGGTTTCTGCTCGGAAGACTTCTGTTCTTCCGGTTTCTGCTCAGACGGCTTCTGTTCTGCCGGTTTCTGCTCAGACGGCTTCTGTTCTGCCGGTTTCTTATCCTCGGCCGGTTCCTGCTTCATTTCTATAAGAAGCGAGTAAAGGCTGTCAGATTTTACCCGGATATTCTGCTCGGAGATCTCATATATTCCGGCATATTTTTTCATAATCTGTTCCAGGGTGAGATGTTCCGGATTGCTTTTATACAGAAGTACCACCGCTTTAGATCCGGTCACATGCTCATACTTTGCATTTACACCGCCGGTAGATGCGTTGATATCCCTTTTCCAGTTCTTCAGAATCGCTTCACGGTTGGCGTTTTTAAGCATCTGCCGCTCGGCTTCCGTCATGCCTGACTGTTCCTTTTTAACATTCTGATCGGTTGCCTTCTTGATTGAATCGGAGATCATCAGCTCATCGATCGGGAAAGGAGCCAGCCCCGGCGCATCCTTGGCGTTAACAGCACTTGCCGCAGTACACTCAACTGCACCGAATAACGAAAACAGAGCACATACTAAAAATAACTTTTTCATAAACATCCTCGTCATTATTATTCCGGAACCGCGGCCGCAGCCCGGACTTCGTTCTTAATTCTACCAGTCCTATTTTTGAGAAGCTGCATCACCACCCTGTTCTGCTGCCGGCACCTCTGTGTCTTCCGCAGCCACCGCCAGCGGGAAATCCTCAAAGGCCGACATGACATCAATCTTGTCATCCGTTACCAAACTCAGGGAACGTCTGAGTTTTTCAAGATAGGCATTTGCCTTTTTAAGATCTCTGCGGTTGAGTTTGAGTGACTTTATTCTGCTGTCAACATCCGCTTTGTTACCCTTATCAATTCCTAAATTGTACCAGGCATAGGCCTTGATCGGATCTGCAGCAACAAACTCACCTTTCCGGTACAGATCACCAAGTTTGATCCTTACACTGTGATCACCGTGATCAGCAGCATAATTAAGCAGTACCATCGCATATTCAGGATTCTGCTGAATATGATTGCCGCCGTGAAGAAGATTCTCACCGATATTGCCGATCAGCATCATGTCTCGATAGTCAATAATCTGCTGAAGATATCCTTTAGCCTTCTGACCGTCATGCAGTTTGCTGTCACCGGCATAAAGGTAGAACAGTTTTGAAAGGGCGCCGCGATCACCGGATTCAGCCTGCTCTTCAAGTCCGGCTATCAGGCTGTTCAGTTTTTCAGGATTACTGTCGGTTTCTGCATAGAGAAGCACCAGATTGAATCTTGCCTGTTCACTGCCGTTAAGCACCGCCTTTTCATTCCATGCAATGGCTTCCTGCAGATTAACCTCTCCGCACAGGCCTTGCTGACTGATTTCAGCAAGTCTTAACTGCGCCTGCACATGATTCTGCTGTGCGGCCTTGCCGTACCAGTACTGGGCTCTTTTATAATCCTTTTCATCCCAGTACCTGTCGCCTAGATAAATCTGGGCATCAAGCAGCCCCTGTTCACCGGCCTTGGCGAAATACTCAACCGCCAGTTTCTCATCCACCGGAACCCCGCGGCCGTAGAGATACACTTTACCGAGGGCCATGTGAATTCTTGATTTATCACTGTTGTCCGGATCATTCATGGCGATTTTCAGGAAATTCATTCCCTTGTAATCATCCCGGAGAATACCCGGCGCACCGCTGAAATACATATCCGACAGGATCAGCAGTGCTTCCGGCTCCTTGTAGGATGAAGCTTTGAGAAGCAGAGCCTCTGCCTTCTTGTAATTGTTCTCCACCCCGTCACCGTACATATACAGTTTTGCCAGAAAAGTCATACTGCGAGGATCCGATTCAGCGGCCTGCTTCAGATATTCCACCGCCTCCTCCTTGGATACAATCAGACCGTTTTTCTTATGCAGAGTTTCCGAAAGACGGATGGCTGCTTCACTGATCCCGTGATCAGCGGCCTTTCTGAAATATTTGGTTGCCTTCTGATAATCCTTCGGGACCGAATTTCCGTCGATGTAGAGACATGCCAGCATATACTCGGCCTGCGGATAATCCGCATCAGCCGCCATGGTGAAAAGTTCAACGGCTTTTTCACGATCAAATTCAACATTCATACCGGAAAAATAATCCTTGCCAAGCTCATACATCTGCTTCGGATCCTCCGGCACCGAGGAGGATGAACCTCCGCCAAGTACCGAATCGTCACAGGCGCTCAGAAGAAAAACCAGGGATGCCAGAGGCAGAATTTTTTTTACATTTACAGTCATTATTAAAATCCAAAAATTAGTTATCAGATCCGGCCGGTGTCTGCGCAAGATCCAGCGACATCACATAATCATCCATCACAAATCCGTTACCGATATCGGTGACAAGATCCTTTTCCTTCCTGAATCCCCAGTGATAATAGACATTGATGGCATGGGAATTGATTTTATTCACCGTCAGAAATACGGAACCACAGTTTCTTTCCGCGGCCTGTTCCTTCACAAAGGCAAACATTCTGCTGGCGATACCGCCGCCACGGTGAAACTTCTCCAGGTACAGCTTTGAAAGAAACAGCCGGCGTCTGCCTGAGGAATCGTCAACCCTGATGGCGATAAAACCCACCAGTTCACGATCCTTTTTAACTATATAAAAAGATGTTCCCTGTGAAATCTGTTCACTGATTGCTTTCTGGGAAAGGAATTTGTCCAGCATATACTCAATCTGCTGAATTGAAATAATATTCGGAAAATATTCGAACCAGATGGTTTCCGCAAGAGCCGAGACATTGTTTATCCCCGCTTCAGACTCCACCTTTATAAATGAAATACTGCCAGCCATATTTTTGGTAAACGCTCCATAATAACCTTTGATGCTATTTAAGATTGTTTAAAATCAACAATCCAACCTTTTCTTTTTTCAATAAGGTTTAACTTTTTATAGGAA
>ONPL01000041.1 GCA_900319705.1 uncultured Pseudomonadota bacterium
AAAATAATTGGTAGCGGTCTGGTGTTCAGGCCCGTTCGGATTACCGGAAACGGTATTGAAGCAAAGTTGTGATCAATACACGGTTACAACAGAACCAACTTGATTTGTGCAGGTGCAGAGAGGTGATCGGGAGTTTGTTATGAAGGAACTGGTTCAGCAGGTTTTTACAGGGGAACGTGCGCTATTTAAATCCGAAGATCTGAAGATCAAATATTCAACCTTCAGGGACGGAGAGTCACCGCTGAAGGAATCTTCCGCTATAAAACTTTTTCAGACTAATTTTGAATGGAAATATCCGCTGTGGTACTGCCGGGATATTGAACTCGAAAACTGTAATTTTGCCGCCATGGCCAGAGCAGGGATCTGGTATACTGACAGGATCCGCCTTCTGGACTGTATTATTGAAGCTCCAAAGAATTTCCGCCGATCCAGCGATATTACCCTGAGTAATGTGGATTTCACTGATGCCGCCGAGACACTGTGGCATTGCCGGGGAGTCAGCTTGAACAGTGTTCATGTCCGCGGAGATTACTTTGCCATGAATTCATCCGAACTTCAAATCGGAGGTCTTAACCTGGTTGGCAACTATTCATTCGACGGGGCGAAAAATGTGGTGATGACCAACTCAAAGCTGCTGTCCAAGGATGCCTTCTGGAATGCTGAAAATGTTTTGGTTACCGATTCCTACATCTGCGGTGAGTACATCGGCTGGAATGCCCGGGATGTTACCTTTAAGAACTGCGTAATTGAAAGTCTGCAGGGCTTCTGTTATATGGATAATGTTAAACTGATCAACTGCAGACTGATCAATACTAATCTGTCCTTTGAATATTCAACCGTTGATGCGGACGTTATTTCAAAAATAGACAGTGTAAAAAATCCGCTGGGCGGCAGGATCAGGGCTCAGCAGATCGACGAAATAATCTTTGATGATCCGAAAATCTCCCGGGAACAGACTGAGATTACAGTTTCAGAAAACACTGACAGGTAGGCTGTATTGGAAAAGAAAGACAGCGGCCGGCTCCTTTTTGAAATTCTGCACAGCGATACCAGACCTCCTGTATTCGAACAGATTAAACTTGTTTTCTTCATGAGTGTTCCGGCCATAATGGCCCAGATTGCCTCGGTCTGCATGCAGTATATCGATGCCTCCATGGTCGGACAGCTCGGTGCGGACGATTCCGCCTCCATCGGCCTGGTTTCCTCTTCAATCTGGCTTCTGTGCAGTATCGGTATGGCGGTAAACGTGGGCTTTACCGTGCTGATGGCACAGAAGATCGGTGCCCGCAAATATGTCAGTGCCCGCAATCTGCTCAAACTTGCGTTTCTGGTGTGTCTTGCGGCATCTTTGCTGCTGGCCGGTGCCGGGATCCTCGTAAGTGATATTCTTCCGGTATGGCTTGGAGGAAACAGTGAGATCAACCGTGGCGCTTCTGAATATTTTCTAATCTTTACCTCGGCCCTTCCGGTGCTGATCCTCAATGCCCTGAGTTCCGGTATGCTGCAGAGCAGTGGAAATATGAAACTGCCGAGTCTGCTCAATATGCTGATGTGCCTGCTCGATGTGGTATTTAATTATCTGCTGATCTTCCCCTCCCGTGAAATCAGTTTCGGCGGATTTTCGCTGGTTATACCGGGGTGCGATCTCGGGATCCGGGGTGCGGCACTGGGAACTGTTGCCGCAGAAGCGGTAACCTTTGCTCTGATGCTCTTCTTCCTGCTGTTCCGGACTCAGCAGCTGCGGCTGCGTCCGGAGGAGAGATTTATCTTTTCCTCCAGACTGGTACGTAGAGCCTTTAAGATTTCGCTGCCGGTCGGTTTTGATCACATAGCCATGTGTCTGGCCATGGTGGTATCCATGATGATTGTGGCACCGCTTGGGACCGTGCCGATTGCAACTCATTCCTTTGCCATTACCGCCGAGAGTTTCTGTTATATGGCAGGATACGGTATTGCCGCCGCCGCCACCACCATGGTGGGGCAGAGCATCGGGGCCAGGAGATCGGATCTTGCGGTCAGTTTCGCCTGGCTGGTAACGGGGCTGGGAGTTTCGATCATGACGGCGGCGGGGATCCTGATGTTTATTTTTGCCCCTCTGATGATGGGGCTGCTTTCACCGGTTGCGGAAATCAGAAATCTTGGAGCGGAGGTGCTGCGGATTGAAGCTTTTGCCGAACCTCTCTTCGGAGCCTCCATTGTAGCTGCCGGTGCACTCAGAGGGGCCGGAGATACCTTCTTCCCGAGTCTGATTAATTTTATTTCCATGTGGTTCGTCCGCATTCCGCTTTCCCTGCTGCTTGCCTCGTATTACGGTTTTTACGGGATCTGGGTGGCAATGTGTATTGAACTGTGCATCAGGGGACTGCTGTTTCTTTACCGGCTCAAACGTGGAAAATGGCTGAAAAATATCTAGAAAGAGGAACTTTGTATGGGAGAGTTTAATTTTGATGAAGTGATTGATCGTTCCGGGACCAATTCGCTCAAGTGGGAAAACAGCGGCAGCAACGGTCTTCCGATGTGGGTGGCCGATATGGATTTTAAAACTGCACCGTGCATTACCGAAGCGGTGATGAAACGGGCGCAGCACGGCATATTCGGATATTCGGTGATCCCGGAGGAATGGGAGAATGCCTATATCGGATGGTGGCAGCGCCGCCATGATTTCAAGATCAGCCGGGAATGGCTGATTTTCTGTACCGGTGTGGTTCCAGCAATATCTTCCGTCGTACGTAAAATCACCACAGTCGGGGAAAAGGTTCTGATCCAGACTCCGGTTTACAATATTTTCTTCAACTCTATTGTTAACAACGGCCGCTTTGTGGTGGAAAATCCGCTGATTTACCGGAACGGAAGTTATGAGATGGATTTTGCCGATCTGGAGCGGAAACTGTCAGATCCCCAGGTCAGTATGATGATCCTGTGTAATCCGCAGAATCCGGCCGGCAGGATCTGGGAGCGGGAGACACTGCAGAAAGTAGGTGAACTGGCGGCGGAATACGGGGTGGTGGTTCTGTCCGATGAAATTCACTGTGATATCACCGATCCGGGCAGCAGATATGTGCCTTTTGCCTCGGTATCGGAAATCTGTGCCGCCAACAGTATTACCTGTATTGCTCCGACCAAATGTTTCAACATTGCCGGTCTTAACACCGCTGCGGTGGTGGTTCCGGATAAAAAACTCCGTCACCGGGTGTGGCGCGGACTGAATACCGATGAGGTTGCCGAACCGAATGCCTTTGCCGTGCAGGCTGCAGTGGCCGCCTTTGAAGAGGGGGAACCGTGGCTGAATGAACTGAATGAATATATTTATGCCGGCCGGCAGCTGGTGACTGAATTTCTCAGAGAGCAGATCCCGGAGCTTAAACCGGTGCAGTCGGATGCCACCTATCTTATGTGGATTGACTGCAGTGCTCTGTGCGGGGATGACTGCGGGGACTTTGTTGAAGCACTGCGGGATGAAACCGGACTCAGAGTCAGCAGCGGCGGACAGTACGGTTCCTGCGGGAGACAATTTCTGCGACTCAATATTGCCTGTCCGAGAGCCAGACTTGAAGACGGACTGCAGCGTCTTAAACAAGGCGCACAGAACTACAGAAACCGGATCGGTCGCAGATAGACTGACCGCCGGACACGGGTGCGGCGGCTGCGGAACATCTGTTGAACGCCCGGAATGAACAGGCTGATCTCTGATTAAGGAAGAGAATATCCGGCTGCCTTGTACAGACGGTACCACTCCTCACGGGTAAGATCAATTGCGGTTCCCTGGAGCATTTCATCAAAATGGGAAATATTGCATGTTCCGCTCAGAACCTGCATGGACGGATTGATCTTCAGGATCCAGGCTACCGCCACGGCGCTCTTTGCAACCTGATGACGATCGGCAGTCTGCTGCAGTTCATTGTTGAGATTCCAGTAATCAGGATGATTGATGAAATTCCCTGCGAAGGTGCCGAACTGAAGCGGTGACCAGATCTGCATGGAGATCCCGCTGGCTCTGCAGTAGTCAAGGATCCCCTGGGATCGGCTAAGTCCGTTACTGCTGTAGGTGTTGGTCTCGAGTCCTTCTGAAATCATCGGTGCAAAGGCGAGACTGAGCTGCATCTGATTGAACTCCACCGGCATCGGCAGGGCGGTTTTCAGGTAGCTGATCTGTGCCGGATTGAAATTTGAAACGCCGAAGTGTTTTACTTTACCCTGTTCTTTGAGCAGGGTAAACGCACGGGCGATATCCTCTGCATCCATCAGGGCGTCAGGTCGGTGGATCAGGAAATTATCCAGATATCCGCAGTTGAGGCGGGATAGAATTTGATCAACCGAACGGATGATATACTCCCCGGAATTGTCATAATAGGTATTGCCGCCGTTAAGGCAGATCCCGCACTTTGACTGTATTACCACTTTTTCTCGATCGATGTGTCCGGCGGCAAGCCATCTGCCGAATATTCTTTCGCATTCCCCGTTTCCGTAGATATCTGCATGATCAAATTGGTTTACTCCCTTTTCCAGTGCATGGGACAGAAATCTGAATGCATCCTGTTCCGGTAAACTGTTTATTCTCATCTGTCCTGCAATCAATCTAGACATATCAGCTCCTCTGGTTGGTCCGGTTAATCTCTATCGAATTATTATAGAAAAAAACAATATGTTGATCTACCGTGGATTTTTGAACAGCCTGAAATTAAAAAAGTCTCATAAACAAGTTTATGAGACTAATAAGAAAGTAACAAAAATAAATTCTTTTATTCAGGGATGATTAGTATGCAACACCCTGAGCGTACATTGCTTTAGCAACCTTCAGGAAGCCGGCGATGTTTGCACCTGCAACCAGGTTGTCCTTGTCGCCTGCATATTCTTCAGCAGCTGCAGTAGCGTTGTCGAAGATGTCCTTCATGATCTGCTTGAGTTTTGCATCAACTTCTTCGAATGTCCATGAATATCTCATAGAGTTCTGGCACATTTCAAGAGCTGATGTTGCAACACCACCGGCGTTAGCAGCTTTTGCAGGTCCGAAGATGATCTTGTTCTGCAGGTACAGAGCGATAGCTTCGTTGGTTGAAGGCATGTTTGCACCTTCACCGATAGCCCAGCAACCGTTAGCGAGCAGGATCTTAGCAGATTCTTCATTGATTTCATTCTGGGTAGCACATGGAAGAGCGATATCGCACTTGATTGTCCAGATGCCGCGGCAGCCTTCAGTGTATGTAGCATTCTTGTGGGTTTCTGCGTACACTTTGATTCTCTGACGTTTAACTTCTTTGATTTCTTTAACTGCAGCTAAATCAATTCCGTCCGGATCATAGATGTAACCGTTAGAATCAGACAGAGCAACAACTTTAGCACCCAGCTGTGTAGCTTTTTCACAAGCGTAGATAGCAACGTTACCTGAACCGGAGATAACAACTGTTTTACCTTCGAAGCTCTTGCCGTGTGCCTTCAGAGCGTTGTCCATGAAGTAGCACAGACCGTAACCTGTAGCTTCTGTACGAGCCAGAGAACCACCCCAGCCCAGTCCTTTACCGGTCAGAACACCGGTGAATTCATTGCGCAGTCTCTTGTACTGACCGTATAAGAAACCGATTTCACGACCGCCAACACCGATATCACCGGCTGGAACGTCGGTATCTGCACCGATGTGTTTGCTTAATTCGGTCATGAAGCTCTGGCAGAATGCCATGATTTCACGATCTGACTTGCCCTTTGGATCGAAGTCTGAACCACCTTTACCACCACCGATAGGTAATGTGGTAAGAGAGTTTTTGAAAATCTGTTCAAAACCGAGGAATTTAATGATGCTCAGGTTTACAGATGGGTGGAATCTTAAACCTCCCTTGTAAGGTCCGATTGCAGAATTGAACTGAACACGGAAACCGCGGTTAACCTGAACATTACCCTGATCGTCAACCCATGGTACACGGAACATGATCTGACGCTCTGGTTCAACCAGACGTTCAACGATACCGGCTTTAACCCATTCAGGGTGTTTTTCCATAACTGGTTCAAGAGTCTGTAAAACTTCATAAACTGCCTGATGAAATTCCGGCTGGTTAGGGTTACGAGCTAAAACGCTGTCATAAACTGGTTGTAATAACTTCATTGTAATACCTCAATAGACTGTTTTGTAAAATTTAAGAAAAAATAAATTCATTTAATTAAGTATTTTTGTGAATTACTTAATAATTTTTAATTTTTCGCTATCATAATCTATTTTTGGTGATTTGTATAGAGTTTTTTTAATTTTCTAATAAAATAATTATTTTAACTTATCTTTCTAAGCTTATGCAAGCAAAAATCTTAATTTTTTTAAGTTTAAGTGAATTTTTAACGTGAATAATAGTGTATAAACGTAACTTTTTTAAGAAATAATATGCACTGAGAGCCGGCGGAAGATGTGTCTCCGCTGCGTGAATGGTTCGGACTGTTCCTGCCGGACAAAAAATAAAGCCGTACCAGCGGAATAATTCCATAAAATCAGGTTAAAATGAAATTAACTAAAGATATATGAAGTGTTTAAAAGATGATTGGCAGGGGCGGTAAGATTCGAACTCACAACATGCGGTTTTGGAGACCGCCGTTCTACCATTAGAACTACGCCCCTAAGGAACATCTGTATTATACTGATCGTAAGAAAAATTAAAAGCGTTTTTTTTATTAAAATTATCAATCAGCGCTTTTTTGGACAAAAAATAAACTTTAGAGCAGATCTCTGCGGTTTACGGTGCGGCCGGCAAATATGGTAAAATACCACAGTCTGTCCTTATGAACCGGATGGAACCGGTCTCCGGAGCGGATTTCCCACTATATATATGTGTACAAATACTATGGATCTGTTTTATGTTTGAGTTCTTTTCTGGTTTCAGCGTTGTCAGCTGGATTGTTTTTTCTCTTCTGATAATTCTGTCAACGGTGAGCTGGTTTCTGATCTATGTAAAGAGTCTGATGACTTTTATCCTGAGTCGTGAATTCAGGAGAGTTTCGCTGAAGTGGAGGGAGTTTTCCGGTTTCAGCCAGATTTCCTCTTTTGCCCATAATGATCAGAGTCTGCTGGTTAAAATGCTGGTTGCGGCACTGTTTGAATGGCCGAAGATCAATATGGCTCCGATTACAGATCTCCAGAAATCAGAACTTCTGACCGCCGTGTTCAACCGGGAAACCACCAGGATCAGGATGCTCCTGGATCGCGGCCAGACCATGCTGGCGGTAATTGCTGCTGTGTCGCCCTTTATCGGACTTCTCGGGACGGTTGTCGGGATTTTCGGTACCCTTACGGACATTGCCGGCATTGAGGAACCGTCACTGCAGGTTATTTCCGGATCGATCGGTGAAACTCTGATCATGACCGCCATCGGTCTGGTGGTGGCGATCCCGGCGGTTTTTGCCTACAATCTGTTCGCCAGATTTAATTACAATGCAATGATCAGGATCAGACAGATTGCTAAAAGTTACCATACCCTGATTGTATACAAACTGAAGAATGATGACTTCTGAGGAATAATGATGGAACAGGATGACAGTTTCGGACCCGAGTGTGAGAATCCGATCAATATGATCCCTCTGATCGATATAATGCTGGTACTGCTGGTGGTCTTTATGATTGCCATGCCGCTTATTTCCACCTCGGCGGTGAAATCAAACCATGTGGAAACTGCTGTTTCCGGCACGGAGGCTGAGGACAGCGCGGCGGATGTTGAAATAGTGGTGGAAAGTCTGCAGTCGATTTCGGTTAATCATAACAGTACCAATGTACAGGGACTGGCTTCGGCTCTTTCATCCTATGCTGAAGGAAGCAGAATTGTGCTGGAGGTCAATCCGCAACTCAGCTATGCAGATCTGTCCGCGGTTCTGGCGGTACTCGACGGATGTGCAATGAACAAGATCGTCTTCAGCGGAGCGGGCGGTCATGATTAAACCTGTCATTGCAGCCGCGGTTCTGCTTGTGCTCTGCACCGTGCATATCAGCAGCGGAAGCTACCAGATCGGGTATGGCGAACTGTTTAATGCTCTTTTCACCGGACAGGCGGATGATACTGCCGCAACGGTTATCTTTAATATAAGACTCCCGAGGCTTCTGTCGGCTGTCATCGCCGGAGTCAGTCTCAGTGTCAGCGGTGTGGTTATGCAGAGTATATTCAGAAATCCGCTGGTGTCGCCGGATCTGCTCGGGGTCAGCAGCGGTGCCTCCCTGGGAACTGCAGTTGCTGTTCTCCTGGGATTTTCCTCTGCCTTTGTTTCAGTAACTGCATTTTTCGGCGGAATTGCCGCCGTGGCAGTGACCTGGCTGATTGCCGGGCTTGTCCCGCTGGCGGGACACCGTAACCTGCTGCTGGTTCTTGCCGGAATTGTGGTTTCCGCCTTTCTGTCCGGATTTGTAGAACTGCTGTGCGTGATTTATGCCGGGGCGGACGGTCTTCCTTCCATTTTCGCCTTTCTGTTCGGCAACCTTGAACGGGCCGGATTGAGTGAACTTGGCTGGCTTTTTGCAGTGGATTTTATTTTTATTCTGCTACTGTGGCGACTGCATTTTTCTCTGGATGTGCTCAGTCTCGGAGAAACAGATGCAGCTGGACTGGGACTTCCGGTGGGATTGATCCGCAACCTCAGTATTGTTGCCGCAGCGGTGCTGTGCTCCACCGTAGTTGCAAAATTCGGCCTGATCGGATGGATTGGGCTGGTGGTTCCCCATATGGCACGCCTGTGGTTCGGCAGTTACCGTCACCGGGTGCTGATCCCGGCCTCGATGCTGCTGGGTGCCTGTTTCATGGTCGGAGCTGATCTGATAGCCCGCAATGCAGCCGGTTTTCAGATCCCGGTGGGAATTGTAACCTCCATTGCCGGTGCTCCGTTCTTCGTCTATATTCTGTATCAGACTTCAAAGGAAAGAAACATTGCTTGAGTTTAAAAATGTCGCCTACGGCTGGTCGGGGCGCAATATACTGCAGACCGGTCTTGAACTGTCGTTTGCCGGGGCTCAGGTATATGTGATCCTGGGACCGAACGGATGCGGTAAATCAACCTTCTTCAATCTGCTGCAGAACCGCGGGGTCTTTCATACCGGCGAAATTATTCTTGATCAGAAAAACCTCAGACAGTATTCACCGAATGAACTGGCGCGTAAAATGATAGTGGTGGGGCAGTCCTGCGATCAGAATATCTCCATGAAGGTAATAGACTTTGTGATTACCGGATTCTATCCGTATCTGAATGTTTTTCAGGCTCCCTCACGGGAACATCTCAAACAGGCGCAGGATATTCTTTCTTTTCTTGAAATCGGACAGTGGGCCAAGCGGTCCGTTTCAACATTAAGCGGCGGAGAGTTCAAACAGGTGCTGCTGGCAAGGTGTCTGACCGGTGAACGCGGAATTATACTGCTGGATGAGATTGATCTGGCACTTGATTTTGCCAATCAGATTAAACTGATCAGAATTATCAGAAAACTGCGGGATTCAGGAAAATGTATCGTGCTGATTTCTCATAACCCCAATATTGCACTTTCTCTTAAAAGCTCGGTGCTCCTGCTCGGACGGGGGCGCCCGGCTCTGTTTGGAACAGCTGAAAGCGTGGTGACCCGGGAGAATCTGCAGAGTTACTTCGGCATAAATGTTATAGAAACCTGCAGCAGTGAACACAACCTTGTTCAGTTTGTTCCGGTTTAGACAGAACTGTTTGCATGCGGTTGAAATGCACTGCGGCCGGTTGTGAACCGGATCTGCCGCAGTGTTAACGGGGTTCAACGGGACGCCCGGAGGTGGTTCAGGACAGATTCAGCGACTGGTATTCAATTGCTGTCCGTTTCAGGTTTGCATCCCTGAATCTGTTTTCTGCGAATCTGCTGTTGCCTACGTCACAGCTGAACAGATTGGCCTCCTCGAAATTGGTGCAGCCGAAGGCGTTTTTGGTCAGATTGCTCATAAACAGGTTGGCATGTTTGAAGTTGATGCTGCGCATATTGCTTTCAGTAATGAAACTGTTTTTCATTACCGCATAGGAGAAATCGCTGCCGCTGAAATCTGATTTTTCTATGTAGAGTTCATCAAAGATGTTTTTGGAACCAGTGGTTCCTGCTGCATTCACCTCGGTGAAATTGCAGTTGGTAAGATGACTGCTGATGAAGATCAGTTTCTCCAGAGTGCAGGTATCTGCGGAAAATTCCGTTGCAGTGCTTCCGGTCATGGTTATGCCGCTGCCGGTGGTGTAGAAAAATCTGGTTTTTTCCATGGTGCATTCGGTAAATTCAGTATTGGCAAGTTCCGCTCTGGTAAATCCGGTGCTTTTGAGGAAGGTGCCCGCTATGCGCAGATCGGATATGCTTGTATATTCAAAGTCCGTAAGGATCATCTTTGAATCAACTATTTCCAGTTTATTGATTGGGGTGGTGCTGAATTTAACCTGCATCAGATCCGCCTCCCGCAACGAAAGATCGCTGACACTTCCGCCGAGAAACTGAACGTTGTGCAGATGTCCCTTTTCCATGACCGATTTACTGAAGTCTGACTGCACCACGGTGCAGTTGTCCCAGGTACTGTTTCGCAGAATTGCGCCTGAAAAGTCGCATTCATTGAAGGTTGAACCGGAAAAATCAACCATGGACAGATCAGAGTAGCAGAATTTAACCCGGTCAAAGGTGGAATCCTTCAGTTTCATCCGGCTTAAATCAAGACCGCTGAAGTCGCGATCGCTGATATAGAGTTTTTCATTGTCGTAGATTTCATTCTGCTTGAGCAGCACCAGATCCTCGCTCTTCAGATTGTTTTCCTGCAGGGCGAATTCAAGTTCCTGCTGCTGTTGTTCCTGCCGCTCCTTGTAGACTTCCAGGATCTCTTTTTTGCACTCCTCCTCCACCTGTCTGAAGTGCAGGTTTCTGGCTTTGGTCTCCTCGAGCTGGCTGCGCAGAAACTTGACAATTTCATCCGGTTTTACAAAAGGGGTGAATTTATTGTAGGGAACACCGGGTGACTGGAGTGATTTCTCAAGATGGGCAATCTGATCCTCCTGGACCTCCACATAGAGTTTCTCAAGTTCCTGTTCAGACATGTTCCGGTAGCGTTCAAGGTTGTTCTTGGCCTGATCGAAGGCGGCATCAAGTTCCTTTCTGGCCTTTTCATCCGGACAGTACTTCAGAGATTCCTGCCGTTTTGCCTCAAGTTCCCGGATCTGCCCCAGATCGAAGTCAAACTGCCCCGGGGTGATTTTCATCTTTTTAGCCATGGCATGATTGATGGCGGCGGAGTAGTCGTCGTCGGAAAGGTAGTCAGGTTCGATGATCTGGAACGGCATATACGGCTGGAGCCACTGTTCCAGTGATTCATCGCTGTACAGGCGTTCGCGCAGTGAATTGAAAGGAGTCTGCTGTGCGTCGCCGTTGCGGCCCAGCGGGATCACGATCACCTTGTGCAGACGGGGTTTCCACAGATCGAAAATCTCCTGCTCCTTTCCTTCCGGAGCAGGGATCAGAATATAATCAGCCTTGTCAAGGCAGTCCTCCAGTGCATCCGGCAGAACCTGATCCGGATCCTGCATGTACAGGATCCCCAGATAATGATAGGTCTCCTCGTTCATCCGCAGAGCATCCGTGATCGAGTCGCAGATAAACATGATATTGAATTCGTCACGAAGGGCGCTGAACCAGCAGAAAGAACCGGCGGACTGACCTCCCGGAATGACAAACTGAGGCTTGTGCGGCTGATCCGGTGAGAATACCGCAGCATTGATGAAAGTCTCTCCGAGATATGAAGGAATGACAATGCCTTCCGGAATGGTGAATCTGCCGTCCTGCTCCAGACCGAAATCGCGGAAACTGCATACTTTAGGTTTACTGTTATAGCTTATCAGATACATTCTTTCGGTGAATTTCATCAGTTCGTTGTCTTCAAACCATTTTCTGAATTCTGGGTTTTCGCTGTTTGACTGACATTCCTCCACCAGGGCGCCGATTTGACTGTTGAAGTTGAGATCCTCACTGTCGATCTGTGTCTGCAGTGCCTGGTTGATGGCGGTGAACTGTTTCCGGTTTTCCGGAGTGAAGGTCGACGGATCCTGCAGCAGATAGCCGATCCTGTCCTTTGCCAGTTTGAGCGGAACCGGGATTTCCTCGCAGATTACGGTATAGCGGTAATAATCCATGAACACGTTGCAGTAGCGCTGGTGTTTGATTTTTCTCGATTCCTTCTGAATAATTTTTGACTGGCGCTGGATTTCGTAAACCGGTGCATCTGAAGGAGTGCTGTCTTTGTGCAGATCCAGGACTATTTTCATGCATTCGTTGAAATCCGGTTCCGGAACCGTTGCAGGATCGGTATTTCCCGTCATCTGATCCAGATCCAGGATCAGAAGTGAATCAAAATCCTTTCCTTTTTCCACTTCGAACAGAGAATGGAAGATCATGATCCCCAGATCCGCCTCAGGATAGAATTTCACAGTATCAAATACTGCATTGCCGGTGATGAATTCGCTTTCCCTGCGTTCCGGCTTGAACCGGTGCATTACCGTCACAGTGTGGATTGATGGCAGATCTGCACTGAAGGTTCTTCCGTCCGGACCTACCCCTGAAAGCGAGTAGTGATCCCCTGCCTTCCACTGACCGGGCTGTCTCTGATCCAGCGGAGCGGTATTGTCAAATCTGTAGTCGAAATCATTCGGCAGTCTGAGCCAGGTGGATTCATCGTATGTTCCGGCATAACGAAGTCTGGCGGGATCCATTTCCGAAAGTTCGCAGAATGAGTTCGGAAGCGGACGGCTAAGATCTATGTGTCCCTGATCGTACTGGAAGAAATAGCGGTTGAAGTCAGGATCGTTGAGGGGGTAGTAACTGTCCTTTGTTTTTGAAAAATCAGCCATAACGTTTTTGCCGGTTGCTCCTAGCTGAAGGCTGATAAGTGAATAGTCCGAGCCTCCGGTGCCGCGGTAAACCCTGCCGGTGATACTCCATTCGGCAAGAGGTTTAGGCATGGCGTGATCAATTACGGTCTCCGGATACAGTTTGTAGATGTTCCCGATTTCCTGCTGGGTGTTGTCTGCAATTTTCCCGGTAGAAAGTTTAAAAGCAACAAGTGTTGCCACAGAGCGGTGGTTTCGGTTCAGATAGTTGTAGTCGGCGATTACGGTATCCGTGGTAGGTGATTTGAATATTTTCATAACTTGTCCGATAGTTTCAATGGATTGCAGCCGGTGATTTCCTGCTTTGCGTCAATGTTTTTTTTTATTTTAATATGACCGCAGTCTATTTGCATAACTGAATGTTGCAATTTTACAGCACTGGTAACATTCTTGAACCTCCGAGGTACTGTCTGTTACGGGATGAAAAGAGTGCCGTGAACGTGCACGTGCAAAGGATGTGCTGGCGGCAACTTCATCGTCACTGTGCCGTTTTTTTCTGAAAAATCTGCAGGACTGCCGGTGCCTATCGTGTTTTTTTACCGGCATTCCTTGTATAATGTCTAGATTGTTACTGGCTTTAATGGAAATAAACAAGACTGCAGCTTATATTAGCTTATATTTATATGGAAAATATTGAATTGGATGATGAGGGAAAGGAGTTTATCCAGCTTCATTCCTTTACTGAACAGGCTTATCTGAATTATTCGATGTCGGTTATCTCTGATCGCGCCCTGCCGCATGTGAGTGACGGACTGAAACCGGTTCAGCGCAGAATTTTATATGCTATGTATGATCTCGGCCTGAGTCCGGACGGGAATTACAAGAAATCCGCCCGTACCGTGGGTGACGTAATCGGTAAATACCATCCTCACGGAGACAGTGCCTGTTATGAAGCTATGGTTCTGATGGCGCAGAATTTCTCATACCGCTATCCGCTGGTTGACGGTCAGGGTAACTGGGGATTCGTGGATGAACCGCGCGCGGCGGCAATGCGTTACACTGAATCAAAACTTGCCAGATTTTCCGATGTGCTTCTGAGTGAACTTTCTCTCGGAACCGTGGAGTGGGTGCCGAATTTTGACGGCTCGCTGGAGGAGCCTCGATTCCTTCCTGCCAGACTGCCTAACATTCTTCTTAACGGAACCTCGGGTATTGCCGTGGGTATGAATACCAATATTCCGCCTCACAATGCCAGGGAGGTGGCCAATGCTGCGATTGAACTGCTGAAAAATCCGGATCTGACCACCCGCGAACTGATGCAGTGGGTCCAGGGCCCTGATTATCCTACCGACGCGGAGATCATAACCCCGCCGGAGGAAATCGAGGCAATGTATGAAACCGGCCGGGGCGGGATCAGAATGCGTGCAACCTATCAGGTTGAAAACGGGAATATTGTGGTTAATTCACTGCCGTACAAGGTTTCTCCGTCGGACGTAACCAAACAGATTGCTGATCTGATGATTGCCAAGAAGCTTCCGATGGTCAAGGATGTCAAGAACAAACCGGATGAGGATCATCCGTGCAGAATTGTGATTGAACCGAAATCCAACCGGATCGATATCCACCAGCTGATGCTGCATCTGTGTGCCAAAACCCAGCTGGAGGAAAAGTTCCCGGTTATGATGAATATCATAGCGCTGGACAGCAAACCGAAGATCCTCTCTCTTAAAGGGGTTCTGCTTGAATGGCTTGATTTCAGAAAATTAACGGTTATCCGCAGGATCAGAACCCGTCTTGCCAAAATTGAACAGAGACTGCATCTGCTTGACGGTATATTTATTGCCCTGCTCAATCTGGATGAGGTTATCAGGATTGTAAGAACAGAGGAGGAGCCGAAGCCGGTTCTGATCGAAAGATTCCGTCTGACCGACGCCCAGGCAGAATATATTCTTGAAACCAAACTGCGCCGTCTTGCCCGTCTTGAGGAGATGCAGCTGAGAAATGAACAGAGCAAGCTGCAGACGGAGCAGCGGATGCTTAACGGATATCTCGGTTCTGATGATGCGTTGAAATTTCTGCTCATCAAGGAGATCAGGGAATGTGCGGAGAAATTCGGTGATGAACGGCGCTGCCGGATTGTGACCCGCGATGAGGCGAAAGCCATCTCTGAGAAGGATCTTCTTCCTACCGAAACCATAACAGCGGTACTGTCCGACAAGGGGTGGATCCGCGGAGCCAAGGGAACCGATGTGGATGTTGAAAATCTTACCTATATGACGGGGGATCGCTTCGCCTTCAGTGCAACCGGACGCTCCAACCAGCAGCTGGTGGTGCTGACCACTCTCGGCAGATCCTACAGTATGAATGTGAGTGATCTGCCTTCAGCCCGCGGCAAGGGCGATCCTCTGACCAGTATATTCGACTTTTCCTCAGCCGATAACGAAGCGGCGGCAGGTATGCTGATCAGCAATGAAAGTACCAAATATATCCTTTATACCGACGGAGGCTACGGTTTCATTACCGCATACGAGAACCTGATCAGCAACAAGAAACAGGGTAAGGCGGTGATTACTGTTCCGGAGGGTAGCCGGGTTATGGAACCGGTCAGGATCGGGATCAGTAATGCTGATATTCTGGTTGCAACGCTCCAGGGCAGGATCCTAGTGTTCCCTGCAGGTGAACTGCCGGAACTGAACAAGGGTAAGGGCAATAAAATTATCGGGATCCCGTCCTCTGATGTGGAGCAACGGACCGATTATATAACCCATCTGCTGCTGATCCCTAAAAATGCCGGCGTTGTCATCTACTGCGGCAGACACCGCAAGCAGATCTCCGCCGCTGAACTTGAAACATACCGCGGAGAGAGAGGCAGACGGGGAACAAAACTGCCTAAGGGATACAACAAGATTGACTATATCGAGATCGATACCAGCGGCGATCAGAATTTCGATATAATGGATATGGATAATTTTGAACTGACGAGTGAATAAAAAATAGTAAACGATCCATAATAACCTTTAAGGTAATTATGGCTTTTGCTTAGTCTAAGTGATTTCACTGAAAAGTGAATGAACTACGTTATGAGAGAATGA
>ONPL01000157.1 GCA_900319705.1 uncultured Pseudomonadota bacterium
TCAGCCTAGAGTTTGCCGATTGAGGTAGAAAACCTTGCCGATTCAGCCTAGAGTTTGCCGATTGAGGGGAGGAAACCTTGCCGATCAGCCTGAAGTTTTCTCGCAGGCGAAGCAAACAATGCGGTCTGAAATAAATCCCAAAGAAATTATCGGTGTTAATCCAGTTGGATCAGTCTGGTTCTGTCTTCACTCAGCAGATATACCTGAACACCTGCCTCCCTGAACATTACCTTTGAGAACTGCCATGCATCAAGCCATTTACCTTCGATTTCTGTATCAATGAATACTTTGGAGATACCTGACTGGATGATTGCCTTGGCACATTCCTGACACACCGGCAGGTTGTGGATGTAGATTGATGCCCCCACCACGGATGAGCCGTTGTACAGTGCATTGAGTATTGCGTTCATTTCAGCGTGCACCACAAATTTGTACTTTGTTTCGCGGTGATTGTAGCGTTCCTCCAGATCTTCAACGCCGCGCGGGAAACCGTTGTATCCCTGGGCTATAATCTGTCCCTTGTCTCCGACAATTATCGCGCCTACCTTGGTGGAGGGATCTTTCGACCAGGAACTGACGAGTTCTGCTATTTCAAAATATCTTACCGCCCATTTAATATTTGAACTGTAGTCATTCTTCGCATTGCCTGTGGTGCTTGTCGCAAGATCACGGAACCCTGCGGCCGGGCGGTGGATCTGTCCGCAGCTGCATTCACTGCGACTGCCTGAAAGTTCGCTGATCAGACTGATTACATCATCGTTGCATCTCCAGTCCGTGCATGCGCACAGTGCCATCAGAGGATATGTTTTTACCGGTTCTCCGTTTTTCGGTACCGGTCCGAAGGTGCACTTTGTAAAGTCAGTGAGATCTATGTGGTAGTCATAGCTGCTTACAGGATCTTTTACAGATATTTCTGATACTGACAGATTATCTGCGAGGTAGTCGAAAACCTCCTGTTCATCTGGAGCCTCCACCGTACCGCTGCTGTTGCGTTTCCAGAAGTCTGCTGATGAGAGACAGATCCCGGTAACGCTCGGATATCCCGGTTCTGATAAAAAAAGTCTGGATGATCCGTTGTGGAGCTTGAACTCGATATTGGCATAGGTACCCATAGACAAAATCCTTAAGCAAAAATATTAAATCAGATGCACGAATGATATACGATCTTGACGTATCTGTGTTGGAATATCGGCTTTGTTTGTGAAGCTTTTCGAAATACTTAATCTGATTGTCCCTGATATGCTGTTTTTATATACAGTTTTGTCCGCTCTGTTTTTTTCCCGGTTTGTTCTGTTTTCAACCATGGTTGAAAAAAAACAGTTCCAGATATTCATTACAATGATGAATGTAGGGTAGGGGAAAACAGAAAAGGAGAAAGATTATGAACAACAGTAATTACAACGACCGCACTGACCGTTCCGGAGTTACATCATACCGCAGCAGTGGTTACACTTCATCTGGCCGGCGAGAGGAAGGCCTGCTTCAGGAGACCGATCGGGAACTGAATGAACTGATCAAATCCGCGACTGACCGGGACAGTGACAGCATTACAATTTCGAAATCCCTGCTGATCAAGGGCGCGCTGCTGGCGCTTGGGATCAATCTGTTTTTCTGAGAGGTGGGCAGGACTGCAGAGAAACGGAGCTGAATGCCGCAGGTTTATACCGCGGCAGATCCTGAAAGTTATGTACGCTTTCAACCATGGTTGAAAAAACACGGTTCCGCCTAAGTTTTAGAATGAGGGTTACAACGTAGGGAATATAGAGAGGAGAAAGTTTATGAACATCAGCAGAAACTGTTTAGAAGCCAATTCTTTCATCAGCGGCGGTTACGGTGCTTCAGGACAGGGACAGAAGGAACTGTTTATTGAATCTGATCGGAATGTACCGGATGTAACCGGAACTGCTGCAACGTTCCTGAACAGTAATACTATCCAGGGATCTAGGAAGAGTCAGTGCGACCAGGATAAACCTGCAGTATCACCGCTCAGCATTTTTTATCCCTGCTATATCTGGTATAAGTGTAAGAATTATGAACATGTCTACAGGCTGTACCAGTACCTGATGGACTGGACCCGCAGTCCGGATCTGAGTGCTCTTTACAGATGCTACTGTATACGTTTGGAACAGGATGGAAACCTGAAAAGGTACCTGCTTACCTCGGGAGATCTTTCGTATAAATGCGAGATCAGTAAATGGAATAAAGTTGTTCCGTTTCAGGAGTTCTTTGAACTGCTTAAGTTTAAAGCAGCTTTTCCATTCGAATAGAAACCGCAGAGCTGTGAGTAGAAACTGTTCAAAGATCGGACATGATTTTGCTGACTTTACAGCTGCTTTTAATGCTGGAAATTTCGGAACATGTTCTTTCACGGGGCGGAACTTATGTACGCTTTCAACCATGGTTGAAAAAAACACCGTTCCGCCGGTGTATTAGAATGACAGTTACAGAGTCGGGAAAAAACAGAAAAGGAGAAAGACTATGAACAACAGCAGTTACAACAACAGCACCAGCCGTTCCGGCGCATCATCATACCGCAGCAGTGATTACAGAACTTCAGGACAGAGAGAGGAAAGTCTGCTTCAGGAGACCGACCGCGAACTGCATGATGTAATCAGATCTGCGACGGACCGGGACAGTGACAGCATTACAATTTCGAAATCCCTGCTGATCAAGGGGGCGCTGCTGGCGCTGGGGATCAATCTCTTTTTCTGAGAGGAAAGCCGGTCCGGCGGAAAACCGGGACTGACTGCCGCAGGTTTGACCGGCGGCGGCAGAACCGGCTGTATTCGAAAGGGTTACGGGCTTACTGCCGTGATAATCACCCTTTGCGGAGCCTCGTAGCCTTCTACGGTCAGTTTCGGATTTTCCGGATCAAGAAAATCATCCAGGGATTCGGTGCAGCTCCAGCCGGTTGCGTGCTGTTCGGAACTGTCTGTCACCGCGGTATTGTGTACTTTGATATCACGGAATCCGGTTTTTCTGAGCCACAGCGACAGTGCATCGATTGAAGGGATGAACCAGATGTTTCCCATCCGTGCATAACGATCCTCCGGAGTGAGAACGGTACTGCTGTCTCCGGTTACAAACAGGGTTTCGAGTACCATCTGACCGCCCGGTACCAGCAGTTTTCTGATTTTTTCCAGGTGCTCGATCGGTGATTTCTGATGATAGATAACACCCATGGAAAATACGGTATCGAACATTCTGCTGTCAGGAAGATCCTGCAGTGCCAGCGGGAAAAAATGAATTCCTGAAATATTTTCAATCATGGTCCTGATTGCGGCGAACTGGAAGAAATAGTTGGTGCAGGGATCGATGCCGCATACCTGCGCCGCCCCCTCGTTCAGCATTCTCCACAGATGGTAGCCGTTGCCGCATCCGATATCAAGGATCCTTCTGCCCTTGAGAGGTGCGATATTGTTGATGAGACGGTCCCATTTCTTGTCGGATCTCCATTCCGATTCGAGCTCTATACCGAAAAGGCGGTAGGGACCCTTGCGCCACGGGGCGTACTGCATCAGTGAATTTGCAAGATCCTTTTTCTGTCCTTCGCTGATTTCATCGTCACGGCCTATTTCCACATAGGAGGAGAAATTGCGGTGGGAGGAACGGTATCTGGCGATTTTATCCAGGTGCTTGAACCAGCGGCCGAAATCACCGTGTTCATTTTCGAGCATGAATTTTTCGAGCTGTCCAGGAAGTACGGTCAGCCATCTGATCAGATCCGGATCTGAGGCAAGCTCCTGCAGATCACGGGCAAAATAACTTAGATCTCTGTTCATAAAAAATGTAAACGCTCCATAATAACCTTTGATGCTATTTAAGATTGTTTAAAATCAACAATCCAGCCTTTTCTTTTTTCAATAAGACTTAACTTTTTATAGGAAATAC
>ONPL01000097.1 GCA_900319705.1 uncultured Pseudomonadota bacterium
GAAGGAAAACTACTACCATGGTTTTATGAATGGCTTGCTAATCAACGGATGTTCTCTTATTCGGGAACAGAAATCCAATTTCGAATCCGGAAACGGATATATTGATCTGATCCTTCTGTCATCCTCAAGAAATTCCATAATCATACTCGAACTGAAACATACCGATGATGAAGTTGCTGACAGCAGAAAAGTTACACGTGAAGCAATAAAACAGATCGTTGACAAAAAATACGCAGAACCATATGTTCAGAGAGATAAAATCAAAGACGTCTTTGCCTACGGGCTATGTTTCTGCAGGAAAGAATGCAGTGTTGCATTGAAAAAACTAAAGTAAAAAGCTCTACGGTTCCCTTGGTTAACTGACAATATCAAGATCGGCAGTCTTCTTTGTTTCCGATCAAGGCTTCTGCAAAGAAGGCCTGCTATTTTAATAATTCCAGACTCTGTTTCGGAAATTACCCTTTCTGAACATCAGAGGAGCCGAAACCAAGTTTAGTTACCAGATGTTTCATAAACCGTGGATCAATCACCGCATCAACCGGAAGAAAATACCAGTTGCTGCAGGCAAAACTTCTGCATTTGACTGCATCCTTTTCGGTCATAATAATCGGCTTTGATACATCATCCACGGCAGCTAGAATAGTTGTCTGATCATACTGGGAATGATCCGGCCAGGCATGAGTCTCTGCAAGTTTGAAACCGATCTTTTTCAGGGTATTGAAAAACCTGCGGGGATTTCCAATCCCTGCAACGGCTGTTACCACAGTCCCCTCCTCATCATACGGAGAAGCAAAGTCTGAAACCTTGACTACCTTTCCCGGTTTAAGCACCATGGCATACTCCTGCTCCGAACCTTTGCCGCCGTTGGCAATAACAGCATCGACAGTTTTTAGACGGGATATGCTCTCGCGCAGCGGCCCCATCGGCATCAGGTATCCGTTACCGAACCTTCTTTTACCGTCCACCACCACGATCTCATAGTCACGCTGCATGGCATAATGCTGAAGTCCGTCATCGCTGATAATGACATCAACACATTTCTTTTCCATCTTTTTTACAGCCGCAACACGATCCGGATCTACCACTACCGGACAGTGGCAGCGTTTGTAGATCATAAACGGTTCATCGCCGCACTTTGCTGGAGTTGAATTTTCATTGACAATGTGAGGATAACGCGGCGCTTTTCCGCCATATCCGCGGCTTACAACCCCGGCTTTCAGTCCCATCCGTGCCAACTGTTCCACCAGATAAATCACCACCGGAGTTTTACCGTTTCCACCGACGCTGATATTGCCGACCACAATCACCGGTTTTGAACTGCGATAGGATTTAAGCACCCCGGTACGGTAGAAAAACCTGCGCACGGCAGTTACCAGTTTAAACAGCAGAGCGAAAGGGAAAAGAAGCCACGGCAGAACCCTGCTGCCGTACCACAATTTTTCAATAGACATAATGAAACCGTCTCAACAACAAAAAACAACCGTATTTTAACACATACAGCTGTTTTATCGAACCGGCACTCACCGGATCAGCCGGACAGTTTCGAAACTCTATTTCACATTCACAGCGGTTCTGCGGGAAAGTTTCTCCGCCGTGCCGGACCATGCCCCTCTGAGGGCATTAAGTATTACCAGGATCAAAACGCCGACATCGGCAAAAATTGCCAGCCACATCGAGGTAAAACCAGCGGCACCGAAGATCAGGCATGAGAACTTAACCCCCAAGGCAAACCAGATATTTTCATAATTGATGCGCATGCACCTGCGTGCAATCATCACCGCCCGCGGGATCTTGAGCGGATTGTCATCCATTACCACCACATCCGCCGCCTCCACTGCCGCATCTGATCCGATCCCGCCCATGGCTATTCCCACATCGGCCACGGTCAGCACCGGAGCGTCATTAAGTCCGTCTCCGGCAAAAACCAGACTGCCGGAGGATGAACCGTCTTTAATAAGTTTTCCGACAATTTCCACCTTGTCCTGTGGAAGCAGTCCGCTGTAAATCTGTGCAATTCCAAGTTCACCGCCAACCGCCTCCGCCACCTGGGCATTGTCACCGGTAAGCATGACAATACGACTGATCCCCAGACTTTTCATCAGCTGCACCGCTTCTGCGGATGTATCACGGATCCGGTCGGAAATTGTAATAGTTCCGGCATAGCTGTCATCCACCGCCACATGCACCACAGTACCGTTCCCGCAGGACTTAACTGCAGGAGGTACGTCAATTCCTTCATCCGACAGCAGTTTCGCACTTCCTGCCAGGATCTTTCTGCCGTCAACCAGCGCTCTGACTCCTCTGCCGTGGATTTCCCCGGCATCCCTGAGCAGTGACGGATCAATTCTGCCGGCAAACGCCTTTACAATACTTACAGCAACAGGATGGGTTGACACCGACTCGGCATGGGCTGCCAGCCGCAGAAGTTCGTGCTGCTCCATCCGGCTGCTTACAATCCCGCTGACCTCAAAACACCCCTCGGTGAGAGTTCCGGTTTTATCCATAACCACAGTTCCGGTACGTGCAAGCTTTTCGAGGAACACAGCCCCCTTTACCAGAATTCCGTTACGGCTGCAGCGCCCGATGGAGGCAAAGAAAGTAAGCGGGATCCCGATTACCAGTGCACACGGGCAGCTGATTACCAGAAATGTCAGAGCACGGTAAAACCACTCAAACCAGTCAGCCGCACCGGTAAATATCTGAAGATACAGCGGCGGCAGCAGAGCAACCGCCAGGGCGCTGTAGCAGACAAAAGGGGTATAACAGCGGGCAAAGCGGGTTATAAATTTTTCTGAATCCGCTTTCACCGCCCCGGAATTCTCCACCAGTTCAAGGATCCTGGCCGCGGTCGAATCCTCAAACAGACGGTCGGTTCTGATTTTAAGGGCGCTGTTTACATTGATACTGCCGCTTAAAATCTGATCTCCCGCGTCAACTGAGCGCGGAACCGATTCACCGGTCAGAGCACTGGTATCAACGGAGCTGCTTCCTTCAATCACCGTTCCGTCTATCGGAACTCTTTCTCCGGGTTTTACCAGAATGACCGATCCCGCTTCAACGGTATCAGAATCAGCCTCGATTATTTCTCCATCCTTCAACAGGTGCACCGTGTCAGATGTAAGATTTATCAGACTGTCGATATCTCTGCGGCTTTTATCCAGAATATACCCTTCGAAGAATTCCCCGATCTGAAAGAACAGTATTACCGCCACCGCTTCAAGATAATCACCTCTTCCGTCAGGATCCAGATATGCCAGCAAAAAGGCTCCCAGGGATGCGGCTCCCATCAGAAAATTCTCATCAAAGAGCTGTCCCTTTTTAATATTCTTATAGGATTTGACCAGAATGTCCCAGGCAACAATCAGATACGGGATCAGGAAAAGCAGCAGTCTTACCGGCTGCGGCGGCTCCAGACAGCGGCAGACGGTGGCGGAAACCGCAGTCAATACGACTCCGGCAATGATCCGGAGCATCAGTTTTTTCTGTTTAGGTGTCATAATGTCAACGATAAAAGATCCACCGGACATACCGGCAGAGATCAGATGGAAACAGTAAATACGGTTAAGAGCAGATCTTAAAAGAAAATCTCGATATCATCATCGACATCACGGCAGTTTTCAAGTACAGCCCTCATAACCTTTTCATGATCCTCCACGTCATTTTCAAATTCAACATTCATTTTAAGACTCATGAAATTTACTGATGCGCTTTTCACCCCTTCGGTTCTGTTGGCGGCATCTTCCATCTTTCCGGCGCAGACAGGACAGTCAACTGAAATTTTATAGGATTTTTTCATATCGGCCTCTTATATTCATATATTTGAACAACTATTCAAATATTATCACCGAACTTTTCCGGGAGCAAGAGTTTCATAGATCTGAACTGAAAAATTCCTCACGATTGGCGAAAATAAACCCAAAGGGAGAAATCTGAACGGAATTATGTGTGGGAGGAAGAAATCCACGCCGGAGCTCTCCGGCGTAAATGAAGAAATTTGAGCGCATGCCTGCACCTGCGGTGCAATATTATTCCTGAGACTGCAGTTCCCTAAGTTTGGCGGAAATATTGTCAAACTCACGGGCCATGTTGGAGGCATAGATCTGATTGATTTTCGGCATGGAAAATCTGAACAGTGCCTTGTAATCATAACTTGACTGTTTAATCACCGTTATAAGATTGCTGGCGGTTTCAACAGTATTGTAAAGATTGCGGGCAACCTTGATCGACCGTTCAAGCCCCGGCCGCTCATCGGCAAGCTGCTTGCTGAAATTGAGCAGAATATCCTTGTAGGTCTTTGAAATCTGAATACTGCGTTCATTAAGTTTGATATTCGACTGTAGCGTTTTATCATGCTCATATCCGGCAATGGTACAGGCCTCATTAATATTATCCTTGGCCACCTGGATCAGGGTATCCACTCGGGTTGCATTGGTCTCGAGATCCCTGATTGCCACATCCTGGGCCTGGCGCAGTGTCAGCAGAGTTACCAGATATACCGAGGTATAGTTTTTAACCACCGCGTGATCACCTGCATCGGTCATCTGCTTTTCAATCGAACAGAGGATCTGTTTCAGAGAATCCGTCACCAGCAGCAGATTTGCCAGGTTCTCCTTCACCACCGATGAGATAATAAAATCAAGCTGGGTTCGTTCCAGCTCGATACCGTGCTGATTGAAGCACTCCAGCACCTCAAACTTGAGATCGTTGATCTTTGCTTCCAGCGCTTTGTTCTTCTTCTCCAGATCAGCTATATCCTCCATGATCTCGGACTGGGTATCTACCAGCGGATTCCATGATTTTTCCGGTGCGGTAAAATGCTTTTCCCTTAATTCGGCAATTTCACCGTTGTTTTCATCAATCTCGGCAATTAGACCGTAGATCTCACGGATCTTTCTGCCGGTATCCTTATCAGTAAGAATTCCGATGCATTCTTCAAAAAAGCTGTCATATGAATTAAACAGAGACCAGCCGTACTCCTCCCGATCTTTAATCAGAAGTTCTTTCTTGTCCTTTGTTTTATTGGTAAGACGATACCAGATATTTTTAAAATCCTGGGCAGAAATCGACTGCACCAGATTATCTAGAGCGGTTTTGTTTTCCATGATCCGTATTGCCTTTGCTGATCTTTCAGCTCAACACTATCTTTTACTCCCGGAGCAGTTCCTGGTGCCATGACTGCTACTCGCAGACAGGCACATCTGTTAAGCTCCGCCCGGCCCGGTCTAACGGCGGGAATGCTTCATTATGCGGGCTTTTTCCCTCTGCCAGTCCTGCTGTTTGATGGAATCACGCTTGTCGTATTCCTTCTTACCTCTGGCAAGTGCAATTTCACATTTTATGTGTCTGCCCTTCCAGTACAGTGACAGCGGGATCAGAGTGTAACCCTGACGCTGGGTGCTGCCGATCAGTTTGGAAATTTCCCTTTCATGAAGCAGCAGTTTTCTGGTTCTCTGCGGATCACACACCACATAACTGCAAGCCACATCGAGGGGGGTTATGGTTGAACCGAAAAGAAACAGTTCATTCTTTTTTACTACCACATAACCTTCCGAAATGTTGGCCCGGCCCTGACGCAGAGACTTAACCTCCCATCCCTGCAGTGCAATGCCTGCCTCATAGGTTTCTTCAATAAAATAATCGTGACGGGCCTTTTTATTCAAGGCAATGGTTCCGCCGGAATTTTTACTGTCTTTTTTATTTTTTCCTGACATAATTATTCTCCAATTCCTCCTATCTTACCATTATTCGACATGAATTTAAAATTTTTGTACCGTTACATCTTCAACACAGCGATCAGGTACTTGTTCCGGGATCTTTCTTTCAAAAAACCCCAAGCTTTTCATGGAAACTTTGTCTTGTATGCATTACTATACAAATGGATCAGACTGGATAACAGATGTTACCGACATCATGCCAAGCATTTGGCCTGTACCTGCGGTGAAATCCATTTCCACACATAAAAAGAGGGTACCAAAATAGAAATGAAGAAACTGGCAGTCGGAGTGGAATTTTTTGCCGATTTGATCCTGAATGAATGCTACTACGTAGACAAAACCTTTCTACTCAAAACCGTATTACAGGAAGATCCAACCCCGGTTACTGTGATCACAAGACCGCGACGTTTTGGAAAAACTCTTACCCTGAGCACCTTCTGCGAATTTCTGAAACTTAATCCCGATGATCCGGATGACAAATCAGTTCAGCTAGAACTGTTTGCAAACACCCAGATATACACTGATCAGGATTTCTGCAACCACTATATGGGGCGTTTCCCGGTAATATTCCTGACTTTAAAGGATGTGACCGGTGATACTCTGGAGCTGGCCGTGGAACAGCTGGCCAAAATAGTTGTACAGCTTATCAAACGCGACTTTTCATACCTGCTGACAAGCCCGAAACTGGCTCCGGATGAAAGACAGCTGCTGCTGAAAATCAGCGACTACAGCTATTTCAGCAAGGGCTGGTTCAGAACCTCACCTGACGAGCAGCAATACCACATTGAAAAAAATATCGACAGTCAGGATCATATCAGGGAAAACCTGCAGAATTCACTGCTGTTTCTGTCAGGCTGCCTTAACCGTCATCATAACATTAAACCAATCCTGCTGATCGATGAGTATGATGTACCGATAGCCTATGCCGCACAACACGGATATTATGAACAGTTCATGCCGATCATCAGCAGTTTCCTTGGTAAGGTGCTTAAAACCAATCATATTCTCAGAAAGGCGGTACTGACCGGCTGTTTAAGAGCTGCGAAAGAAAGTATTTTCACAGGACTGAACAACCTTAATATCAATACCGTACTGACCAGGGCCAGCCCTGAATTATCCAGAGGACTGGGCTTTACCGGTCAGGAAACAGAGCAGATCCTTTCATACTACGGCATGGACAAATATGCCGGCATGGTTAAGGAGCACTATGACGGGTACATGTTCGGCCGTGAACACATATACTGTCCGTGGGATGTTATTTCCTTTATCAATGACAACCGTCTCAACATAGATGAATTTGAAGACGAAATTTTCGCTGACAACTACTGGGTAAATACCAGCAGCAATGCTGCAATTGAAGATTTTATGAACTATATCACCTCAGATGACATTGAGCAGATGCAGTCACTGATGGATGGTCACAGCATAAGTTCTGTAATCCGAACATCATTGTGCTATGGAGATCTGCAGAATCACCAGATCTCCGATTTCTGGACTCTGCTGCTGTATACCGGTTATCTTACCTATGATCCGAAAAGTCTTAAACCGTACGATAAGTCCGGAGGCAGATACATAGCCACTCTCTACATACCAAACCAGGAGATCCGGACCTGTTTTAACGAAAAGCTCCTGAGTTACTTTGAAAATAATCGGGATTACCGCAACAGGATCATCAATACCATCAGGGGACTGTTCAACGGGGATGCCGTTTCGGTTGAATCGAATCTGAACGGGCTGCTGGAAAAATACATTTCCATCAGAGATTTAGCAACCCGCGCCCCCAAAGAGAACTATTACCACGGATTTATGAACGGGATCCTCATCAACGGAGCTTCAATAATAAAAGAGCAGAGTTCAAACATGGAATCAGGCAATGGATATGTAGATCTGCTGGTTAAATCGAAAAACGGCGATAGTGTGGTAATTCTGGAACTGAAACAGACTGCAGACAAAGATCAATCTAAAAAAATACTGGCACAGACAGCAGTAAAACAAATCATAGAAAGAAAATACGCCGACAGATATGAGTCAAATCCGGATATAGTAAAAATCTACGCCTGCGGGATCTGTTTCTGCAAAAAAGTCTGCTCCGTGGTAATTGAACAACTCAAGTAATTGCTAAGCTGTTAACGGAATAACCGGATTAAAAAGTGAGGTTCAGAAACGAAAAAAGACACCGGAACGGGTGTCTTCTTCATGAATGGGATCCTGGCAATGACCTACTCTCACATAGCGAATGCTACACTACCATCGGCG
>ONPL01000149.1 GCA_900319705.1 uncultured Pseudomonadota bacterium
GGCGGAAGCCTGAATGCTGAATGATTTACCACCGGTCCGCTGTAACTTCAGATCCTCCGGTCTGTAATCTGCTTATGAGCGGAATTTTTGTAAAAACGAAGATACCATAAGAGTATCAGCAAGTACTGCTTTCAACATTGCAAACAGACTGCCCTCTGTCAGCAAAATCAGATCAGCATCGTTTAAATTCAACCGGTTGTGACTGACAAACTGCAGAATGATGGCAATCTTTTTTTTCTCATTGAAATCCTCATATACACGTATAAGTGAGGTTAATTGTTGCAGTAATCCATAATATCTTTCATTTTTGCTTTTATTACTCTATGTTCTTCTTTTACCGTTTCATTTTTCTTCTGCTTTTCAGGTACTTTTGTAAAACTATCAAAAATTTTCTTTTTGTTACAATCATCCCGCTGCAGATAATCTCTAAGACTGATTAGCAATTCTTTGCTGATTTCTTTTAAATGCTCATGTGTTAGAGTAACAATCTCAAAGACATCTTTTTTGACATTCTTATCTGTAGAATTAGGAACAACGTTTCTGTATTTATCAAGAAATTCAGCAAGACTGTTTTCAAATTCAGAACGGGAGGCACTAAGTTTCTGTTTCCTTTCCTGCTCTTTTTCTGCTGCAATTAGATTAGCGATACGCTTTTTCTCGTCCTGGGGTACCCTTGCATCAGAACGAAGCAGTTTTCCAAGTTGATCGTAATATCTGCCGTTACTGAAAACATCCTGCGTATTTGTTGAAACTTTATTTCCACTTTTCGTCTCATACAGGAAATGTTCTTTACGATCCTTATTATTATGTGCTTTACGGAAATCATCCAGTTTGTTGTAAACAAGATCATTTATTCCTGAATAGTCACGATGCATCTGAGATATTTTGCGGAGATTTTCATATTGAATGCAACTTTCCCATTCTTCACCGAAAGAGTTTCTCATTTCTGATTTAAATGATTTAATAGCTTCATCTTCTTCAATTTTATTTGTTTCATATGAAGGGAATCGTATTTTATCAACATGCATTTTAACTGCACCGGCACCGTATGGCTTGGCGTGCCCCAGCATATGGAAACAGTTTTCATTATCCCAGAATTTAATCACATACAAAAGCGCACCGAGTTCCTCTTTTCTGAGATTGTGAAACAATATTGTTCCCTTGAACTTATTTCCAGGCCTGGTTAGAAATTCAACTTCTGATTTCTGTGCGTCAGTAAAAGAACTGCTGTCGACATTTGCAAAAGTTTCCTGAACCTTATATCTCTTCCATCCGGAAATTCTGGAATTGCTCTGCTGATAGTTGGTCTGCTCATTATTCTGATCGTTTACCAGATATCCGTCAGTGAAAGACGTCTTCGGTTCCTGCAGAACAAGAATTTTCCTGCTGAAGCTCGAACCTGAAATTACATCATTGGAAATAAAATCAGAAAAACCGATCCTGCTCTTCAGACTGAAATTGCTGCAATCTCCGTTTCTAATTGTACCGAACATCAGTTCAGGCAGATCAAATACATAATCTGAATTGTGACATTTCTGGTTTACCTTATCATCAATAGAATATTGATAAAGAAGTCTTGGCATTCTACAGATCCCGATTTCCTGGATAACACCTTTTTTATCTCTAAATACCCATACCGGGAATCCGTATTCTTTGTGCTGGTTGTTTTTAAGGAATGTTACAAGTTCTTTTGTATCAGGGGACTGTGAACGTTCGAATTTATTGTAAACATCAACCGAAACATCAATTACCGTATCTTTTATATCGTAATAAAAATAACTGTAGTTGACATATTTTTTATGGTTGGGAATTTTCTCATCCTCTACTCTGTAATTGGTGAACACAAGGTAACCGTCTACCGCACTGCTGCTGTCAAATTTGTCTTGATCAAATTCAAAATGAGCCCGCTTCTTGATTCCGTTATTAATTTTTCTTTCTAAATCGCATATCGTGGCTTTATACTGAGTTTTAAAACCTTTACCAGCCTTAAGGTATTTGTCTTTCAGATTATCATTCTTTACTTTACCGTCAGCTGTCCTGGAAATATTCTTTCCTCCGTCAGGAACTGAATTTTTTATTTCCCTGTCACCGCTAAGTTTGAGGAGTGCATTAATATCACCGTTATAGGCTTTTGCACAACTGCAGAGTCTTGCTGAAACTGTTCCGTCATCATTCAGCTTGATCCATGCCGCACTCACTGTGAAGTCTTTATACCTTGCAAAATAATCAGTTTTAGATGATGTTACATCTCTAAAAGCGTAAAGTTTATTGGTAAACTGCTGAAACTTTCCAAAACAGATAATTTCTGCATCATTTCGCAACATTCCTTTAATAGAACTTCCCGGAATTACAGTTTTGCCGTCTGGTGTTTTAGCCCATGAAATACTGGAAATCTTGTTTTTATCCCGATCTTTTGAACCGCTGGTTCCTCCAACACATAAATAACCGTGATTGGTCAGCGTAACATCAATAGCACCGCTGTATGATTCTCTGAAGGGAATATCGTGGCTTACCTGGTGAGCCCAGTGAGGAACATAAATACTTGTGGCACAAGGTACAAAAGAATAAGGAAGTTTTAATATAGTATTCATGACGGACATCTCCTATTTGCTGAATCCGGTAAACTGCTGCAGGAACGGAACCCATCTGCCCTGATCCTCCAGTTTGTACCAGATCCGGTATTTTAATTTTTTTACATATTTCTGAAGATCTCTGCGTGCCATCAGTTCTTTGTCAAAATAGCACATTGAACCACTCGGTTCACTATGTGGATCACTTTCATAAAATGATACCAGGTAGGTCTGATCGTGAAGAAGTTTGATCCTTACGGTACTTTCCCCTGATACAAATTCGCCCTCAAGCAGATATCTTTGCGGCTCATAGGAAATATTGGGGCCGATTCTAACTTCATCTGTGTACATAAACCAGGTATCCTGGTTGTTTTTGATGTAATCAGCAAGATGCTCCCTGTCAACGGTAACTGTTTTGATTTCTTTAAGATCTGCCTCGATAAGTTCAGGCAGGACTGATCTGTTTCCCGAATCTTCGATGAATCTGTTGTACATTGAAATACTGTTAGTCATTGTTCTGCCTCTTATTCCAGTAATTCCGATAATTTGTAATTGTTTCCTGCGCTGGTTATACCTGCCTGACGGCCTGAGCCGGTGGAAATAGGAAGATAACCTTCAGCTATATCTAGAAGCGTGCGTTTTAGTGCAACTTTGATATCAGAATCTTTGAATTGGTATTTTTTCAAAATATCAACTTCAATGGTAAATTCAGGTTGATAAATTCTTATTTCGGAAAACAAAGCGGTAGGGATGGTGCCGCCGGAAAAACGGTCAATCTTGTTATGCGTTCTTGTAATATCCGCACGGGAGGAATCAAGGTATACATCAGGAACAACCAGTTTGCCTGCTACTGCTGATGAACTGTTACCCTGGGTAGTTGCATATCCGAACAGATCAATGAATGAGTCAATAACATCTTTTCCGAAGGTTTCAAGCAGATCAAATGAATACGCGGTATCTTTATTATCCGGGTTGTCAAAAAACTCATCGGCAAAAATATTTTTCAGTTTAAGGTAGTGATAGAGAGTACGGTGCAGGATCAGACCTTTGATAGTGCTTCCCATAATCACAACTCTGTTTTTCTCACCTTCAAAACAGTTGCTTTTGTTCCAGTTTAAATAAGATTCTTCGTATGACTCATTTTTATTATCTTTAGTGGTCTGACTTCCGATAATCCAGGTATCGCGTCCCTTTAGTTTCAATTTTACCAGAGACTCAAGTTTCTGACTTTTTTCAGGATTGAGAGTAATGTAGTCTGTTTCTATATTATCCAGTGGTTTACGGTTTAATCTAAACTTGTTAAGTTCATCATTTTTCTTTGAAATATCAGATACATCAAAACAAAGATGCTTAAATCCGATCATTGAAAATGCACCGAAACCGTTGGATGTGTTTGAACCTAGAGTAAAACCACGATCTGCAAGTAACTGAATCATTTCCCGAAGTTTGTCTTCTTCGTCATCTTCGATAACGGCCTCTACATCAAAAGAGAACCGCAATCCTACCGGTAGAATGGCAGTATCAAATTTTGCCTTGTTCTTGGAAACTCCGCGGGCATTAATGGAGGTACGCTCTCTGTTTTTTATTCTATGAACATCTGAAAATTTTTTATAAAGTTCATCTCCATTAACTGATGAATCATTCAATAATCCGAAATGTATACATGACTTACTGTCCAGCATAAGTCCGTCTGTTATTACAAATTTTGATGCTGTAGATTCG
>ONPL01000099.1 GCA_900319705.1 uncultured Pseudomonadota bacterium
AATTCCTACGTTTAGCTGTGAAACAGCAAAACTGGAAGTAGCGGATGTGGCGAATCCTTTAAGAATTTCGTTTAGAAACGGAAATTTATTTCAAGCTTCAAAACGAATGTGCTTATAAATGTTGTAAATTTGTATCAATACATCTTTACAACAAAGCCAAATCTATTTAGTTTTGATTTTAATATATAGGTATATAAATGTTTGATAGCTTAACTGAAAGATTAACGAAAACGATAAGAAATATAACCGGTAAGTCCAAACTTTCTGAAGATAACATAAAGGACGCGCTTCGAGAAGTTAGAATGGCTTTATTGGAAGCTGATGTTGCATTGCCGGTTGTAAAAGAATTTATCGGAAAGGTCAAGGAAAGAGCTGTTGGTGCAGAAGTCGGCGAAGCTCTTAATCCGACTCAGCAGTTTTTACTGATTGTTAGAGAAGAACTGATCCGCATCATGGGTAACGAGTGCGAGGAGCTTAACCTTAGAATGCAGCCCCCTGCAATCGTTTTAATGGCAGGTTTACAGGGTGCTGGTAAAACAACAACTGTAGCTAAACTGTCTAAATATTTAAAGGAAAAAGAAAATAAAAAGGTTATGGTTGTCAGCTGTGACGTATACCGACCTGCTGCAATCAAACAGTTGGAAACTTTAGCCAAAGAAGTTGGAGTCGAATGTTTCCCTAGTACCACTTCACAGAAACCTGTTGATATAGCTTCATCCGCAATTGATGCAGCCAAGAAAGGCTTTTATGATGTTCTTCTGATTGATACCGCCGGTCGTCTTCATGTTGATGATGAGATGATGGAAGAAATTAAGGAACTTCATACTGCAGTTAATCCTATAGAAACCTTGTTTGTGGTGGATTCCATGACCGGTCAGGATGCAGCCAACACTGCCAAAGCATTTAATGATGCTCTGGATCTCACCGGTGTGATCTTAACAAAAGCAGACGGTGATGCCAGAGGTGGTGCTGCTTTGTCTGTACGTCAGATTACCGGTAAACCGATTAAATTTATTGGTATCGGTGAAAAAATTGATGGTTTATCTCCATTCTATCCTGATCGTATCGCAGGCAGAATCCTCGGAATGGGTGATGTTTTCGGTTTAATTGATGATATTCAGGCAAATGTCGATAAAGAAAATACTGAAAAGCTTGCTGCAAAGTTAAAGAAGGGAAAAAGTTTCAATTTTGTTGATTATTTAAACATTCTGAAGCAGATGAAAAGCATGGGTGGAGTTGCTTCAATAATGGATAAACTTCCAGGGCTAAGCCAGCTTCCTAGTGCAGTAAAAGATCAGGTTAATGATGATAAGTTTAAACATATTGAGGCTATCATTCTTTCTATGACTCCGAAGGAGCGTGAAAATCCAGATTTGATAAAGGGTTCAAGAAAGAAAAGAATTGCGCAGGGATGTGGTCTTGATGTTCACGAGGTAAATGTGATGCTTCGTGAGTTTTCACAGCAGCAGCATGTTATGAAAATGTTGTCATCACAGGGTGGAATGAAAAAAATCATGGGACTTGTGGGTAAATTGAGCAAAATACCAGGTTTTGGCAGGTTTTAATTATGGTTCGACATCTGTAATGATATTGGATGAGCTTGGGTTGTGAACAATTTGAAGCCGTGATTTTGTTTTGTTCTTGACATATTGATATAGAAATAATTTTAGGGAGTTTATGTGATTTTCATAAGCTCCTTTTTGTTTGAAATTTCGTTATTTTCGGACTGTTTTTGCCTATTTCGATTTCTCTGATTTTTAGTTTGCATTTAATTTATTAACTGTATATAATTGCAAAGTTTATTCGTAACAGTTAGCAAAGCTGTTTCTGCAGAATGCGAAATGATCGTTACGGATTGCGAAGGAGTGGCATAATGCCACATGTTATTAATTTCCTTTAAATAAATAGGTAAATTATGGTAGTTATACGTTTAGCTCGTGCAGGCGCCAAGAAACGTCCTTTTTATCAGATCGTTGTAGCAGACTCACGTCGTGAACACAATGGTAAATTTATTGAACGTGTTGGCTTTTTTAATCCGATTGCCCGTGGTCAGGAAGTTCCTCTGAATATCGATTTAGATCGCGTTGAATACTGGGTTAAAAACGGTGCTCAGCCTTCTGATCGTGTTAAGTATTTAATTAAGACAGCAAAAAGCAATTAATTTAAATAGTGAGTGGCGGATATATGGAAAATCCAGTAGAAGTTGGTAAGTTCGGCGCTGTATTTGGCGTTAATGGCTGGATTAAGGTACATTCGTTCACGGAACGTTTAGAAAGCATTTTTGAGTATCAGCCTTGGTTTATTAAAGAACAAGGTGAATGGTGCGAGATTCAGATTTCTGAATGGAAACACCATGGAAACGGGTTGATTGTCAAACTGGTTGGTATAGATCAGCGTGAAATTGCCCAACAGAAGACTAACCTTAGTATTTTTGTTGAAGAATCTGTTTTACCGGAATTGCCTGAGGGTGAGTATTATATAAATGATCTTATGGGCGCTACAGTCTATAACGAACAAAATTATAATTTAGGTGAAATAACGGATTTCTTTGAGACAGGTGCTAATGAAGTATTAGTCTTAAAAGCAGAAAAAGACGACCAGTATGGTAAGAAAGAGCGTCTGATTCCTTTGGTGTTTGGTGACATTATTAAGGAGTTTGACAAGGAAAAAAAGACCATGGTTGTTGCTTGGGACCCGGATTTTTAGTTTGTTTGGAATGCAATAATGGTTATAGGAGCTATAACTCTTTTTCCAGAAATGTTTGCTTCGTTGACAAATTATGGGGTAACAGGGAGAGCTTGTAAGAACGGGTTGTTGGATGTCAGATGTTTCAATCCTCGGGATTACGCAACTGACAAATATCAGTCCGTCGATGACCGACCTTTCGGCGGTGGCCCCGGTATGCTGATGATGTACGAAACTTTGAAAAAAGCATTAGTACAGGCCAAGATGGCATTAGGTGAACATACTAAAGTAATTTATATGTCACCTCAGGGGGAAAAGTTAACGCAGAAGGTTGTGCGCAGACTGTCATCTGAAGATGCCCTGATTGTCGTTTCCGGACGATATGAGGGAATAGATGAACGTTTTATTGATGCGTATGTTGATGAGGAAATTTCCATCGGTGATTATGTGTTAAGCGGTGGAGAGTTGCCTACAATGGTATTTGTTGATGCATTGTCAAGATTAATACCGGGAGTTTTGGGTGACTACTCTAGTGCGGAGCAGGATTCATTTTATGGAGAAATTCTTGATTATCCACAATATACACGTCCCGAAGAAATTGATGGAATGTCAGTTCCTGAAAGTTTAACTTCTGGAAATCATGAGACGATTCGAACCTGGCGGTTGGAGCAGTCATTGGGCCGTACCTTTACCAAAAGACCGGATTTATTAAAAACCCTAGCTCTGACTGATGAGCAGGAATTTTTTCTTGCGAAATATATCCAGTCTAACGACTGTCAAAAGTAAGAGTGTTTTCAGTTTATTCTAGGTAAGGAAATAGAAATGAATATTATTGAACAGTTAGAAAAAGAACAGTTACGTACAGATATTCCTAATTTTGCTCCAGGTGATACTGTTAAAGTACAGATCAAGGTAAAAGAAGGTGATAAAGAGCGTTTACAGGCTTTTGAGGGTGTTGTAATTGCTAAAAGAAATCGTGGTATCAACTCTGCTTTTACTGTTAGAAAAATTTCTAACGGTGAGGGTGTAGAAAGAGTTTTCCAGACCCACAGCCCTATTATTGCATCACTTCAGGTGTTAAGACGCGGTGATGTTCGCAGAGCTAAATTGTATTATTTACGCCAGAGATCTGGTAAATCTGCAAGAATTAAAGAAAAACTTAACTAGTATTTTACGTTTTTTCTTTGGAGGGGGCTTTTCTGTAGTCCCCTTTTTGTTTGATGTTTAATAAAAAAAGATCAGAAAATTCTGATCTTTTTTACACCTCAATAAATAAAAAAATTATTTAGCAGGTTTTTTCAAATTCTTTGTTAAATCTACAACTGAATTTTCTTTGTTAAATCTACAACTGAATTTTCGCCACCGAATGGGTTAGGTGCATAATAGTCAGCATCCCAGTCGTTGTCGTAAACTTCAATGCCATCCTTTAATACTAAACGGAATCTATACTGAAATTCCTTCTGTTCAGTATCTTCATCGAATTCGACATCTACCTTAAAATCGCCTTTTTTCTGCTTGGTAAGCTTAATAGGATCCCAACCATTGTGTTCGCATAATAAGAAAATGCTTTCTGCATCCTGAGCTGCTTTTTCTTCAACTCTGAAAGTAACCTTGATTTTTTTTGATGTCTTATTATATTTTTTTACTACTGACATTTTATCTCCCACGGGTATTAAAAAATTAGAATAAAAAATAATCTTTTTTAATTTTACACTTTTTTTTTCAAAAATCAAAAAAAAAATTTTTTTGTAAAATTTTTTTTGTAAATGAAGATCTTAAATAGAAACCTCTCGGTCTAGTTTTTATTAATTGTCCGTTTTTTCCAATGGCGTCGGTTAATATTTTTCCGTTTGCGGCTTTAGGTCTTATTTGCAAAGCAATCCCGTCTCTTGCAGTAATGTCTTCAATATAACCGGTGGAAATTTTTTCCATATGTTCTTCCCAATCCTGTTTTAAAACGGATAATTCATCGCCTGCCGGACTCCACAGAAATGGTGTAAAAATAATTTTTTCTGATATCGGAATGTTTTTTCTTCCATCAAATGGGATCCATAAAACCTTGCTCATCTTATTGTAAAAGTTTGATTCAAAAAAAGTTTTTGTACCTGAACCAAGTAAAGGAACGATGCACACATATGTGCTTTCACTAGGTGTTAGATTTTCTGCTATGGGAATACTTTTAAGCTCGATTTTCAGTTCTGAAAAATCCTGTGTCGGGGTATTTCCTGCGTTTGCACCTAATACTGCCTCAAAAAAAATTCCAAGCCACCCTTTTGCGTGTACGTTATCTGACGGAATTTTTAAATTATATACAGACGCTACTTCTTTTACTTTTTTCCCCGCTATGTTGTATGCTCGGGTCATTAGTTCGTCTTCAGAACCGGGAGTGGTTATAAGTGTCATATGCAAATTAAAGATCTGAAAATTTTTTTTAGTTTAGATTTTTTGAAGAATGGGATCAACTGTGATCATTTCTTTATGTGATATTTGTGACATTGGGCTTTTGAATTAAATTAGGGTTTCAAAATAATGTAGTATAATAAACTGTTTATTATATTCAGTGGATAAAAAATTGATAGATCAAGAAGGTTATCGTCTTAATGTTGGTATAGTAATTTGTAATTCTTCCGGTCAGGTTCTGTGGGCCAGGAGAGTCGGGCAGAATACCTGGCAGTTCCCGCAGGGTGGGTTGGATAACAGTGAAAGTGCCGAGCAGGCAATGTACAGAGAACTATACGAAGAACTGGGGCTTAAACCTGGTGATGTTAGACTGATAGCACAATCAAAATACTGGCTTAAATATAAGTTGCCGCGCCGGCTAATCAGAAAAGATTTACTTCCGTTGTGCGTAGGACAGAAGCAGAAATGGTTTCTTCTAAAAATAGAAGATAACAGAGAAGCGAATATTTCTTTCGATAAGTATCAGCATGCTGAGTTTGATGGATGGCGCTGGGTAAGTTACTGGTATCCAGTCCGTCAGGTTATTTCATTTAAAAAAGATGTTTACAGACGTGTCTTAAAAGAATTTTCGTATTACGTACTGGCTCCAGGTTGCAGTAGTGTGACTAAGCAGAATAAATTTAAACCAAGGAGATTTAAGTGTTAACAATATTGAGAAAAATTGTTGAGAGTGTATCATCGGCTGAATCTTTAACGTTGGCCATGCAGAATCTGGTAATGAAAACAAAGGAAGCTCTTGGTGTTGACTGTTGTTCTGTTTATATAAAAGATCAGACCAGTAATATGTTGCAGCTGATCGCAACAGACGGACTGGATCCTAAAGCCGTAGGAACTTTAACTCTCGGATTTGACGAAGGGGTAGTTGGTCTTGTCGCAAGAAATCTCGAAATGATTAATCTGGCAGATGCCTCCAATAATCCGAATTTCAAATTTATTCCAGGCCTAGGTGAGGAATTGTTCCATTCATTCCTGGGCGTTCCGATCGTTGATCAGAGTATACTCCTCGGGGTACTGGTTATTCAGCAGAAAACTCCGAGAAAATTTGATGAAATAGATGAATCATTTATGGTTATGCTTGCAGCGCAACTCGCCGGAAAATTTCTTGAAGCAAATTTGAAAAAGGAAATGGCGATGCTGGGAAAGAGTGTAAGCAAGACGGTCAGCGGACTTCCTGTTTCCAAAGGTCTTGCCCAGGCTCAGGCTTTTGTGCTCCGACCTCCTCTTTTGCTGGAAAGTATAGAGATCAAAAAGTGTGAAGATCCGTCCATTCAATATGAATTGTTTCATCAGGCGATGTTGCAGGTTCAGCTGGAACTTGATCGGTTGATGTTGAAATTAAACCAGTCAGCAGGCTCTCCAAATTCCAAAATTTTTGAAATATACAATATGATTTTAAATGATCGTTCTTTTGTTGATGAAATAGATCAGAAAATCATGGGTGATTCGTTATATGCAACTGCAGCTGTAAAACTTGTATGTGAGAAATACATAAACAAGTTTAAAGAAATGGAAGATCCATATTTTAAAGACAGGGCAGCTGACGTGAAGGATGTGGCTCAGCGGCTGCTTTCCAAGCTGGCACACAGCCAGGTTGAGTTTTTTGATTTCTCCAAGCCAGTGATCCTTGTTGCAGATGAAGTTACTGCCTCTTTGCTGGTAGAAATTCCAAGAACCAGTTTAAAGGGGGTGATTTCATGCAAGGGCTCTGTTAATTCTCATGCGGCGATCCTTGCACGAAACATGGGAGTGCCTGCCATTATGAATATAGGCGAGTCGATAGATGAATTTGATGATCACTATATTGTTATGGACGGAACTTCAGGAAAGATCATTATTGAACCGGATAATGCAATCAGGGAAGAGTACAAACAGCTTATTGAAACAGAAAATAACATAAGGGAAATTGCCGAAAAGGAACTGTATGATTCTGTAGTCACTCTTGATAATCAGAAAATATCGGTGGAACTTAATGCCGGTATGAATCTTGATTTTGAAACAAAAGGAAATTTTGTTGATGGTGTCGGCCTGTACCGCACTGAAATTCCTTTTATGCTGCAGGATAATGTTCTTACCGAGCAGGAACAGATCAATAATTACAGAAATTTTCTTATATCCTTTAAAGACGTTCCAGTGTGTATGAGAACACTGGATATAGGCGGTGACAAACAGTTGTCGTATTTGAAAATTCATGAAGCCAATCCTGCACTGGGATGGCGCGGTGTTCGACTCATGCTGGATAACCGGCCTCTTTTTATGACTCAGTTTAAAGCTATGTTGAAGGCTAATATCGGGCTTGGAAATTTGAAAATTATGATCCCAATGATTTCTTCATCTAAAGAAATTGAAGAAACCAGGCAAATGCTGGATTTGGCTTATAATGAAGTTAAAGAGGAAATGGGACTGACAGATGAGCAGTTACGCTATCCGAAATTCGGAGCTATGATCGAAGTTCCTTCTGCTGTCATGCTGTTGGAGGAACTGAGCCGAACAGCAGATTTTTATTCCATTGGAACGAATGATCTTACCCAGTATATTCTCGCTGTCGACAGAAATAATCAGAAGGTTGCCCACTGCTATGATCCATATCATCCAGCAGTTCTGCGCACCCTGGATTACATATTTAAGGAGTGCCAGAGATTAGATAAGCCTGTGTCAATCTGCGGTGAAATGGCAGGGGATTATTTGGGTATTCTGATATTGCTGGCCATCGGGTATAGAACTTTCAGTATGAATCTGAGCAGTATTGCAAGGATTAAGTACCTGCTGAGAAGAATAGATGTATCAAAAATTAAGCAGATAATAGATGATGCAGGACTTACAAATATTGAAAAAATTAAGACCAATTTGAAAAACTATATCAGTGAGCAGAATCTGACAAGATTTTATTTTGAATAAGAAAGTTGAGAGAAAAGTAATGAAGCAGTATTTAGAATTAATGAAAAAAATTTTGGATGAAGGTGCGCAGAAAAGTGATCGTACCGGTACGGGTACGCTGTCTTTATTTGGACATCAGATGAGATTTAATCTTGCTGAAGGGTTTCCTCTGGTGACAACCAAGAAGTGCCATCTTAAATCAATAATCTATGAACTGCTTTGGTTTCTTAACGGTGATACCAACATAAAATATTTAAAAGATCACGGAGTCAGTATCTGGGATGAGTGGGCCGATGAAAATGGAGAACTGGGGCCGATATACGGTCACCAGTGGAGATCCTGGAAGTCTGCTGACGGGAGTGTGGTAGATCAGATTAGTAATGCGGTTCGTGATATAAAGAACAATCCTGATTCCAGACGGATCATCGTTTCAGCCTGGAATGCCGGAGAAATTGATAAGATGGCATTAGCTCCTTGTCATGCTCTTTTCCAGTTTTATGTAGTTAATAACAAATTATCTTGCCAGTTGTATCAGCGAAGCTGTGATGTCTTTCTTGGTGTTCCTTTCAATATTGCCAGTTATGCTCTTCTTACTCATATGATGGCGCAGCAGTGCGATCTTGATGTTGGTGATTTTGTTTGGACCGGCGGAGATGTTCACTTATATTCAAATCACCTGGAACAGGCAAAACTTCAGCTTTCAAGAACACCAAGGGAATTGCCGGTTTTAAGAATAAAACGTAAGCCATCATCAATTTTTGAATATCAGTACGAGGATTTTGAAATTGAAAATTATGATCCTTATCCTGCTATCAAAGCTCCGGTTGCCGTTTAGCAGAATTGTCTGTGAAACGGGAAATGAATTTTTTATTTTGTGTGTGAATTTGTAATGTATACTGAATTGGAATTAAACCGTATTAAATGGCAGTGTCGTCGAGGAATGAAGGAACTGGATCTTATGGTCCAAACCTTTTTTGATAATGAGTTTCTGAAGTTGTCTGATGATGATCAGAAAATTTTTGTTAAACTTTTGGATGAATCAGATTTGAATTTATTCAGATGGCTGCTGAGAGGTGAAACTCCTGCAACTGATGACTTCAAGCATATTATTGATATTATGGTTGAGGCGCACAATAAACTGCAGGAACAGCTTAATTCATAATCGCGGTCAGGTTTCGATCCTGGTCAGCATGTAGACCGCAGTAGTTCTTCTTTAAGAGCATATTGTAAAAAAACAGGACCGTTTTGAATTTTTCGACGGTCCTGTTTTTAACGAATGTTATCTTTTATCAGAATATTATTTATGGATCTTAGGAGTAAGAACTGTTGGCTGAGGATCATCCAGCATATCCGGATAGTCGAGATTGTAGTTCAAACCACGAGATTCCTTTCTTTTCATAGCTGATTTTACAACCAGCTCTGCTATCTGGAGAAGATTGCGTAACTCAAGCAGATTGTTGGTTATTCTGAAATTTTCGTAATATTCTTTAACTTCCTTTTTAAGCAGATCAATACGGTGCTTTGCTCGTTCCAATCGCTTATTGGTTCTTACGATACCTACATAGTCCCACATCAGCATTCTCAGTTCATGCCAGTTGTGCTGGATGATAACTTCTTCATCGGAATTGGTTACCTGACTTTCGTCCCACGGTTTGAATTTTGTAATAGAAGGGGCGGAATCAAGTTTTGACAAAATATCCTTGGCAGCTGCAGCTCCATAAACCAGACATTCCAGAATTGAGTTTGATGCCATGCGGTTGGCTCCATGCAGACCGGTATATGATACTTCTCCAACTGCATACAGGTTTGAAATATCTGTCAGTGCCCGCTGATCAACCATTACACCGCCACAGGTATAATGAGCGGCCGGTACTACCGGAATTGGTTGTTTAGTTATGTCAATTCCTACTTTTAAGCATCTTTCATAAATGTTAGGGAAATGCTTCTTAACAAATTCCGGATCTTTGTAACTGATATCGAGATACATACAGTCCACACCCAGACGTTTCATTTCATGATCGATAGCCCTGGCTACAACGTCTCTCGGGGCAAGTTCCTCACGTTTGTCGTAGCTTGGCATAAATCGGGTCCCATCAGGACGTTTGAGCAGAGCTCCTTCTCCACGAAGTGCCTCGGAAAGAAGGAAATTCTGATCCTGAGGATTGTAGAGACTGGTAGGATGGAACTGATTAAATTCCATATTTGCTACACGGCAGCCGGCGCGCCATGCCATTGCGATCCCGTCACCGGAACTGATTTCGGTATTGGTTGTGTATTGATAAACCTTGGATGCCCCTCCGGTACAAAGAGCAACGAATTTAGCATATATATTTTCAACTTTTCCAGTAGCGCAATTTAATACGTAAACACCGAGTACTCTGTTACCAGGTAATCCCAGCTTTCTTGTTGTTACCAAATCGATAACATTGAATTTTTCCAGTACAGTAATCTGCGGATGATTAAGTGCCTGAGAAATCAGAGTGTCCTGAACTGCTTTTCCGGTCGCATCAGCTGCGTGGAAAATTCTTCTGTGGCTGTGGCCGCCTTCACGTGTCAGGTGATAGTCATTCTGTGAATCGTCAGCTTTATCGAAATCAACGCCTTCCTTTATTAACCATTCAATACTTGATTTTGCATTTCTAACGGTGAATTCTACAGCGTCCTTTTCGCATAACCCGGCTCCTGCAACCAATGTATCTGCAACATGGGATTCCAAACTGTCATTATCAGCGTATACATTGCAAACAGCGGCGATCCCACCCTGAGCTTTCGATGTTGATCCTTCTTCGATAGGGCCTTTGCTGAGCACTATGAGATTGATATTCGGGTTTTCATCTGCCAATTTTAGTGCCAAGGTTAAACCTGCCGCACCGCTACCTATTACGAGAACGTCACATTCTCTTTCTGTGTTGTTTGTCATAGATGCTAAACTCCTAAAAAACTAACTCTGCTATTTTAGCACTTCTAAAAAAAATTAAGTTTTTTATTTAGTAAAAAACGCCATACTCTTTTTTATTCGCGATCATAAATATTCATCTTAATCTAAGATGATCTTTCAATAGATGAAGATACCTGCATCTCATCGTCCGAGTCGCTTTTATCATTTTTATTTGTTTCATCTTCTTGTGGAACTTCATTAATGGAGATGGAGGGGTAATATTTATGAATAATCTCTTTGATTGTATTTTGATCTTTCTCTTCAAATAAATAGTAATGAGAACCTATATTTTGAAAATAGTCAACTTTAGGATTGTAAGGAACAGTTTCTGTTAATGAGTGATTTAAATAAATACTTAAGAATGATTGAGATGGCAGTAAGACACCTGTGTTGTATATGCATTTAAACTCATGTTCTGTTTTTTTCAATGATACGGTGAACGGATTAATAATTTTCCCCTGCAAATTTTCGCACTCATTTGAGTTTTCAAGATCACTTATCTGATAGACTGAAACTAATCCTGTTACGGTAAAGAATTCAACTATGATAAACAAAATGGATGACGATACTTTAGAAATTCCTTTTCTAGATAACGATATGACTGTTGTTGGTTTTGTTTTGATATTCGTGTAACTGTCAATATGATACAAGATAAAAGCTAGGAAAATATAGCTGATGGAAGTGTTGTGCATGTAGTTACTTATGTAAAACATTACAATAAACGGCCATATTAAAAATAGATTGTTCAGTTTTGAATTTAAACTAATGGAACCGGTAAAAATAGAGTAGAAAATTGCG
>ONPL01000180.1 GCA_900319705.1 uncultured Pseudomonadota bacterium
ATCTTTTTCATAATTCTGAAATCATTCAGGCTGACTGTTCCCAAAAATATCAACAGCAGGAGTCAGTTCTGAATAAATTTTCCGGATGTATTGTAATAAATATTATTTCTGAATACCGTTATTAGCATAATTTTTATAAAAACGCCATAAAACAGCGTTTTTTCAGTTCATAATATCAACAACTAAACAATCATTATATTTTGTTATTTTAAGTTATAAAAATTTCATATATACAAAATTAACAAATTGTGAACCCGTTGAAAAATCGAAACTTTTAAAATGCAAGTAAAAAATTTTATTTTTTTTTCTCTTCTTTATAAATCGTTAATTTTCAAAGGATATGTGTCTTATCCACAAACTTGTTAACACCACTGTAAACAAATTCCGTGCACAAGGGAGTGAATAATATATTTTAGATACTTGATTTTTACTATTTATTACATCAAAATATAATCTTAACTTCCCGGGTATATTTTCTAAGTACAAATTTTAATTCATACCCCGCTCGTTTCAAAGAGTGATGTGACGTTGACTACTGCAGGGGATCAGTTTGGAAATAGTCTGCAGCGTTTTTGAATGCCTGCGCATATCACTATTCATAATACACTCATTTCAGGTCCTGTGTTGCAAGTCCTCGGAGTGCTGGTCAGTTTGAACATCCGCCATTTTCTTCTTGTTCTTTGAGCCTTTAGGTCTGCCGGGCTTTCGTTTAGGAGGTGATATTACACCTTCGGCAATGAGTTTTGCTTCCCGCTCAAGAGTCTTTTTGTTTTTCGCACCTTTTGGCCTTCCTCGACCTCGCTTTACCGATTCACCTCCTTCAGCCGCAAGTCGAGCTTCACGTTCCAGTGTCTTTTTGTTTTTGGCTCCCTTTGGTCTGCCTCGTTTTTTATTTTCTTTTGTTTTAGGCAACTCTGAAGATTCTGGTTGTCCTGCTGATTTACCTGTTGGTGCTGAGGTTTGTGAGGAACCTGTGTCGTCAGATATATTGTCGGATGTTTTTGTAATGATTTCAGCATCCTTCTGTTTGTTTTCGGTTGCTGTCCCGCTATCTTTGGTCTTGTCTTTTTTCTTGTTTGCTTTGGATACATTCATGAACTTCGACCATTTTGGATCCTGCTCTGAAGGACTGTACTTTAGCAGATTGTCTTCACCTATGATCATGGAGGCAGGAGATTTTATACCAAATGCCTTGTAGGTATCACTGGCATTCTTTTGCGGTACTGAAGTTACAAGACTGCGGGAATACACCGTGCATTTCTGGTTTCTCAGACTGCTGAAACGGGCACCCATGAACATATCCGCATCTTTCAGTTTGTTCTGCATCATCTTCACTATGCAGGAGCCTATATACGACAGCAGCAGATGCCCGTTGAAAGTTTCCTCGCTCTGAACCCTGAGCGGAAGTAATTTTGTGTAGTTTTTGGCAAAGTCAAAAATCTGTTCGGCGGATTGTCTCTGATAATATGCAGGAAGAAGTTCCTCGATAGTGTATTCCCTGCCGGTAATAAGAGCGAATATCCCCTGATGCTGCATGGCGGCATAGACATCATCCTGTGACAGCCTGTTGTTTTCTGCCCTTTTGAACAGTTTATGCAGTTCATCATTCTTCCGCGGACAGTCCAGTCCCAGATACATCCATGCAGTCTTTTTTTCGTCGCTGCCTGCCTGGATTTTTCTCTTTTTGATAAACAGGTACCTGTTGGCATACTGAACAAAGTTCTCGCCGCTTTCCAAAGTGGCAAGTTCTTCCTCGAGTATTATTTTGAAGGTGGCATCTCCGGCTTTGACTCTGGTCATGTATTCAATTTTGAGTGTGCCGTCATCGTTGTAAAACAAATCCAGATTATCCCCGCTGTTATACCCTGCGTCCATGATGCACGAAGAAATATCTATTCCCAGAGCCTTAAGATGGCACAGGGTTCTCTCAAGAGTTGACACATCAACAATATTACCGGGAACTGCCTGGTAGTAAAGAGGCATTCCCGACGCTCTCTGAACTACAAATATCAGTCTGATTTCATTGCTGATTTTTCCATTGTGATTGCTCACTGCCGTAAGCCAGGTGTGGTTGCCATTCGGAAGTCCGCTGCTGTCGATAAGAATGTTCTGATCAGAACTGTAGTGCTTCAGGACATAGCTGATATAGGTTTTCTGGAATGTCATCTGCTTTTCAGGCGTGCCTATGGCGGCAAGAAAATCGCTTATCCGCTGACTGGTCATGTTGGCTTTAGGATAAAGCATTTTGACAATATTCCCCTGATACCAGTTGATGGCATCGCAGTTGGCATCAGACGACAGAATATAGAAAAGCACCATGGCATGAAGAGTGTCAGAATTGCCATACCCAATACTGTCTATGACTTCCATCATCCCGGATTTGTACAGAACCTCGTTAAGAAAATACGTATCGCCAAAATCCAGCAGGACTCGTTCTGCACGTACTCTTCCATCCTTGAAAACCGGAGGCACAAAATCATCCGGAACAGAGCCATAGGTATTGGTTTCCGGATCATATGTGAAATAACCTCTGGTTTTATTTTGATAGATCCCTTTATCCCTGTCGATGACTCTTCCCAGGTAGGTGTATTGCACAGTGGTCTTGGTTCCATGACGAAATGACTCAGCTGCTGAGGCATACTGCGAATCTGCTCCGGAGTAAGAAATATACATAAATATTAATACCAAATAATCATAAGGATAGATATGTGCATATAATACCACACAATATATGCACGGTAAAGAAAATTTGATTATTTTATTGGAATATTTTTAAGACTGATATGCTGGTAAATGTAGGAAAATACAGGATTGATCAATGATTAGAAGAGGAGTAATTTTTTAGAAAAATTCGGGTGCTTAGAAAATACACCCGGGAAGTTAAGATTAGGTATAATTGATATATTTATATATGTTAAACTATAAATATATTTAAACATCAAAAAAACTATTAAAATATTGTTTATATTCG
>ONPL01000101.1 GCA_900319705.1 uncultured Pseudomonadota bacterium
AAGTAGTATTTCCTATAAAAAGTTAAACCTTATTGAAAAAAGAAAAGGTTGGATTGTTGATTTTAAACAATCTTAAGTAGCATCAAAGGTTATTATGGATCGTTTACGAAATTTATGACAGGTACAGAGATATTTATCGCATTTGGAAGCAATGAAGAACCGCACAGACACCTCAAAGAAGGAATAAAACAGCTTCGGGATATTGTCACTGATGTGAAATTATCTTCATGTTACCGTTCCCGATCATGTAACGGTGGTGCTGACTATTTGAACATGGTTGTTTCAGCACGAACCCAGGAGAGATCCTACAGCACTTTGGTAATTCAATTGAAGGAGATAGAGAAAAAGTGCGGACGTATAAAAAATTCAGAACATCGGTGCGCTTTGGATCTTGATTTACTTCTTTTCGGTGAGTTGATAATCGACAACGTTCTACCACATGATGATTTGTATAGGTATCCTCATGTCTTGGTTCCTTTTTGTGAGTTGGCAGGGGAGCGAGAGGATTTGCTGTATCATGTAAAGTATCGTGAACTTATGGATCGCAGAGATTTTGTTGAATCCGAATCACTAACCGAGATTGATATTATTTAATTTTTATTTTCACTGTTTGTAAAGCTTATATGGATATTCAGATATTACTTCAAGTTATTGCCTTGGGTTTGATACAGGGAATAACAGAATTTTTGCCGATTTCAAGTTCGGCCCACCTATTGCTACCTAGTGCTTTGTTTGGTTTCAAGGAACAAGGGGTGGCTTTCGATGTTGCATGTCATGTTGGAACTCTGATGGCGGTTATGGCATATTTTAGAACTGAACTTAAAGGAATGTTCAACGATTCTATTGCTTATCTTAAAAGCAGAGTTGTTACTCCGAATGTAATAATGGCCTGGTATCTGATTTGCGGAACGATACCTGTGTGCATTGCAGGGTATTTTATCGACAAATATCTTCTCGATCAGATCAGAGAGTCGGCGGTTGCAGTGATAGCTACGACTACTGTGGTGTTTGCTGTAATTCTGTATATAGCTGATGCCTATGCGGTAAAACATTGCAACGTTGTCAATGAGAATAATATGGGATTTAAAAGGGCCATGCTGATAGCAATTTCTCAGATCTTTGCATTTGTTCCTGGAACATCAAGATCCGGCATTTCAATGATTTTTGCGCTGTTCTGCGGATTGACTAGAAAGGCTACTGCCAGATATTCATTTCTGCTGTCTATTCCTCTTATTCTGGCTGCAGGTCTTCATTCCGGTCTTAAGGTTATGAAGGAGACTACAGAGTCTGTAGATTATCTGTATATCGGGATCGGTCTGATTGTTTCCTATATCAGTGCATACTACGTTATTAAGTTTTTTATCAAGTGGATTGAAAAGATCGGTATGACTCCATTTGTTATATACAGACTGATTTTAGGGCTTATTCTGTTCGCGGTTCTGGTATTCTAACGGTTTTCTAATGCACTGCTAGAGCGGGGTGCTCACGCACTAGACGGCAGTGCTTTTTGTTAACGGTTCTGACTTTGTTTGATTTTTATCCATTCCGGATCTTCTTTCCTTTCCGCTTTTATTTCTTCAGCATGATTTTCATTCCAAATAGGTCGGAATTCTGCCATTACCTTAAGTCGTGACTCATCCAATTTACGTGATATTTCAATACCGCGATACCCCTGCTTGAAAAATTCTGTAGGTTTGAGTTCTTTTATTGCATCAAATATATCATCTACAAGTTGCGCATGGGTATATGGAAGATTTTCAAATCCGAGCCTGCCGTGAAAATCAGCACGGCAGCAGTTTGTCAGATATCCTACGTTGTCAGGGTTACGGAACGCGTCTATATTTTTTAAAAGCTGGAGCAGTTGATCTTCTGTCTTATACAGTGCCAGATGAACAAAAGAATGTTCTGACGCAACAAGTTTTGCCACTTTCCGGTAATGATTCGGAATTCGCAGACGATCGCAGAAATTTTCAATCAGGGGAACTCCCTTTTTCCCGTGGTTGGTATGACTCGGTAAAAGATTTTTGTCAGACAGGGCCTTACCGAAGTCATGACAGAAAAGAGCAAACTTTTCGATTGGTTGGTAGTTGTGTTCACATGCATATTTGAGACACAGTTCCATATGGATGCCGGTATCCACTTCCGGATGCCAGTGTTTCCTTGCCGGGATCCCGTACAGAGCATCCAGTTCCGGGAAGATTACCTTAAGTGCACCGCATTCTCTTAAAATTCTGACAAAAACGTCAAGAGCACCTTTATGAAGTACATTTTCAAATTCGAGAAATATGCGTTCCGGAGTAAGAAAATCGATTTCACCCTGTTTTACCATTGTTTTCATCAATTCCATAGTTTCAGGAGCTATTGAAAAACCTAGGTGGTGGAATCTTGCAGCAAACCGGGCAACTCTGAGAACTCTCAGAGGATCTTCCGAGAAACTTGGTCCGATGTGGCGGAGTATTCTGTTTTTTAGATCTTCTTGACCGCCACACGGATCTATAATGTTCCCGTTTTCGTCCTCAGCTATTGCGTTTATGGTGAGATCTCTTCTGACAAGATCCTCCTCAAGAGTAATATCTGGTGAGAAGTCAAAGCAGAAACCGTTATATCCGTGACCCTCTTTTTTTTCTTTTCGGGCAAGGGCGTATTCATCCTTTGTTTTCGGCTCGAGGAAAACGGGAAAGGAGTTCCCTACCTGGTGGAAACCCCGCGAAAGCATTTCTTCTACGGTTGAACCGACTACTACATAGTCATAGTCCTGGTTCGGAATATTTAATAATTTGTCTCGGACTGCTCCACCTACTAAATAAACTTTCACTTGAAACTCCGTCTGAACCGTGGTCCGGTTTAATCTTGCTTTATATATTCTTTACATATTGAAGGTGTCAACTATACTGACCATGTTATGAACACCGGATCCTTTTGTGTTAAAATCGTACACCGTAACATGATTATAATGCTTGCTACCGCTATTTCAATACTGGAACTGATTATTTGGAATAAGTTGATGAACAGTCGAATTGTCCTGCTTTGAAATTGTCTCTTATATCCGGCTGTGTTTAAAAAAAACTGAAACAAAAGTATAATAGAACGCGTTTTGAATTTGATAACAAGATAATGGATTATGCGGTGTCTTAATACGTGTAATTGTGAGAACAGACAATGTACAGTGAATTCTACGGGTTGCTGGAAAATCCTTTTTCGATTTCTCCTGATCCGAAATATTTTTATTTGAGTGAACGTCATAATCAGGCATTTGCCCACTTGTCATACGGCCTGAAATCCGGCGGAGCCTTTGTGCTACTGACCGGGGAGGTAGGAACGGGAAAAACAACTGTTTCAAGAAGACTGTTGAATATACTGCCAAAGGATACGAATCTGGCAATAATATACCATCCGACCGATGAGGCCCGCGATTTGTATGCGTGTATTTGTGACGAATTCTGTATTGAGTATGAAAAGGATGCTTCAATCAAGGAACTGTTTGATCTGTTAAAAAAATTCCTCTTTAACAAACTAGAGAATGGCCACTCGAGTGTGATTGTTGTTGATGAAGCGCAGATGCTTTCTGAGGATTCTTTGGAACAGCTCCGTTTGCTAACCAATCTTGAAACTGACAACCGCAAAGTTGTGCAGATTGTTTTGATTGGGCAGCCGGAACTTCAGGAGATGCTTAACCGCCAATCATTACGTCAGCTGTCTCAGAGAATAACAGCAAGATATCATATCATGCCTCTTGATCTTGACGATATAGGCTCTTATTTAAGGTTCAGACTCCAAGTGGCAGGAAGAGTTCAGCCTCTGTTCAATGAGGCTGCAATACGTCTTATTTCCAGATTTAGCGGGGGGATCCCTCGTTTGATAAATTTGGTATCCGATCGTGCCATTGAGGAAGGTGAGGAGACAAAATCACGGATAATTGGAGAGGATGAGGTAAAGAGGGCGATTAATTTTGTTTCTCCGTCTTCGGCCTCTGCGCACAAAACAAGAAGAATTGGACAGACAGAGCAGGAGCAGTTACCGGTGGTGTACAACTTTGTGATATTCTCCCTAACTGCGGCAATAGCTGTTTGTTTAGGTATTTACCTTTCAAGATTAATAGGTCCTCTGATAACTCCTGAAATGCCAGAACCTGTTGTAAGGGAGGAACTTGTAAACAATATTCAGGCCTATGAAAATCAAAAGGAGTTTAAAAACAAATTTAAATCAGATATCCGTTCCTCCAACAGCGAAGAGAAGGCTCTTGCTGATTTATATCGCATATGGGGATATGAAGGGGACGGAGTTGACTGCAAACTTGCATCTCTGGTCGGCTTGGCCTGTTTTAAATATGACGGAACTTTTGATAATTTCGTAAAAATCGATCATCCTGCCGTTGTAAGACTTTTTGACAGCAAACTGCTGCAGTTTTACGCTACGGTTGTTTCAATAAAGGATAACATTGCGACCGTGCTTGTTGCGGGGGAACCATATGAGTTTGATCTTCCATATCTGAAACAGCTTTGGGACGGTCATGCTGTTATTTTATGGAAGGAATTGCCTTCCGGGGCAACCAAGTTGGGGAAAAATCCAGATAGCAAGGATTTGAATTATATGAATGTAGCTCTTGCCAGGGCTCTTAAAGTTAGACAGGTTAACTATACATCCTATTCGCCGCAGTTAAAGGAAAAGATCAAGGATTTTCAAAATCTGGTAGGCCTTGCTGCTGATGGAATTGTCGGGAGTCAGACATTGATGTTCCTTAATGCCAGAGGGGGGATCAGTATGCCTCATTTAACGGAAGAGGAAGAATAGAGATATGTTTAAAATCAGTTGTGTGTTGTTTGTTTTAGGACTGCTACTTGGTTTTTCACTGCATAACTGCTATCTGTGTTATGCTGCACACAGGGACGTATCCCCCAAAGTGACAATCGTAAAGAAAAATCAGTATAATGTTTCATCCCTTCCTTATCGTGCCGCGGAGGATTTGGAGTTTAATATCGAACCGTTCCCGATCCCGGAATATAACGCTGAACCGTTGCCGGAACCTGTTAGAAATGTGCCTTCTGCGTCTTCATCTTCTGGAAATGATGATCTTGAAATGCGTCTGAACCAGGCGGTACATGAAAGTGAAGCTTCGTACCGGGCGGAGGATGATTCTTCAGAGTATAATTCCTATACAATTAATGATTTGCCGTCCAATATGCAGGCGCGCATTCCTGCCTTTGTGTACGGTTCTCACGTGTTTTCAAGTAATAACAGAGATCGTTTCATTTCGCTTAATGGTAAGAACTATCACGAGGGCGAAATTGCGTTAGGTGTTCTGAATGTCGTCAAGATTCAGCCTAACTATACCATATTCAGGATAGACGGCACTTCATTCACTGTCCCTTCTCTCAGTGACTGGAAATCTAAATAATAAACGTGGAGTATATTTATGACTTTGATGACCTTTTTGTTATCATTTTTAGGTATCTGTCTAGCATTCTTCCTATTGGCTGTTGGCGCTATTTTTGCTCATAAAACCATCAAGGGCTCCTGTGGGAGTATCGATGATATGGGTATAGAAAAGGCGTGCAAATGTGAAAAACCTTGTTTTGCTAGAAGATTGAGAATGAACAGAGAAGCAGCCAAGAAGAAAAAGGAAGAGATGAAGAAGGAACTTGGTTTGGAGTAGATGACAATGATCCGTAATTTGTTCGGTATTATCTGTATTGCAACAATTGTGGTTGTATTCGCGTTTTTTAATAATAGAACATCTGTGCCGGCTGAATCTCCTAAGGCCAAGGTTGAAGTTTCCGGCCCGATTTTCGGAACTCAGTATGGTATAACAGTAGTAGGTGATTATCCAGGTGGAAGTGTTAAGCTTGAACAGGATGCAATGGAGATTCTGAATAGGATTAATTCCGAAATCTCAACTTTCAACAAAAATTCTGAACTCTACCGATTCAATGATTTTCAGTCAACCGATAAGTTTCCTATTTCGGAAGATACCGCTTTGATGATCGCAGAGAGCATGAGGATCGGACGTCTTCTCAATGGAGTTATGGATATAACAGTTGGCCCCCTGGTGGATTTATGGGGGTTCGGTCATATCAAAAAAGAGGAAGGTTTTGTTCCATCGGATGAAGAGATCGCAGAGGCTAAAAAAATAGTCGGTTTGGACAAAATTCATCTCGAGTTCAACTACAACGGCTCTTTCTTGAGAAAGGATCATCCGTTAATGCGTGTAGATCTTGCAACCATCGGTGAAGGTTTTGCGGCTGATCAACTTGCAAAAATGCTCAATAACCGCGGGATCAGTAATTATTTGGTACATGTGGCAGGTGCAATGAGAGCAAAAGGATTGAATGCCAACGGAATACCGTGGAAGATCGCCATTGAGGAACCTGAAGATACCATTGGAAAACCTCACGCTCTTATTGATATTCACAACCTTGCTGTATCCACGGCAGGAAGCTACCGTAATTACTTTGAAAAGAACGGAAAGCGTTTTTCTCACGCTATCAATCCTGGCACAGGAAAACCTATCGATCATGACACTGTTTCAGTAACTGTGATTGGTGATACTGCCACCTTCACTGATGCTCTTGATACAGGTCTGCTGGTTATGGGTGCAGACAAGGCTTTGGTATTTGCCAATGAAAATAATTTGGCAATTTACTGTCTAGTGAAGACAAAGGATGGTTTCAAGGCCCGCTACAGCAGAGCATTCAAGAATTACCTGGTACCAATTAAATAACGACGGTAGAGCACAGATGAAATTTATTTTTAATACCATTCTCTGGGGATTGGCGACATTTATGATTTTTGCCCATCAGTATGTGGGCAGAGACTATTTCCTGATTGTAGGATCTTCTCTGTTGTTTTTGAATATCCTTCGCGGATATGAAAAAGGCGCTTCCCTTAGTAAAATTTTTTTCTCCATATTCCTATTTCTAGTTATCGGTTCGGCCTCTCTGCTGGTTTATATATGCAGAGATAAAGCTTTGGATCAGTTGGATTTGTTTGTTAAATATTTGTACAGCTACGGGATTGTTTTCGGTTCGCTCGGACTGATCGGATTCATGGTGTATCTGGTAAAAGAAGCTGTTTCAAGACTGCACTATGGTTCTCAGAGGAGGATCGGAGAGAAAAATCACGAAATTTATATGAATAATTCGTCTTCATCCTACCTTTCAAAAGAGCAGGAGGATCGGAAGATTTCCCAGGTAAAGGGTATCTGTGACTTTATTGTGATTTGGTTTATTATTCTGTCAACCTATGCAATTTTCACTCTGCATTTGTTTAAATTCAATTTTGAAATATTGGATTTTAATCTGAATCTTGCCACCGTGGTTATCATCTGTTCCTGCTGGCTGGCTTCGCTGTTTTATTTCTTTAACGTCGGAATAAAGTTTCTGCTGTATGCAGCTGTGTTTCATTGTGTAGTTGGAATCACATTTCACAGTTCTCTCATTTCACAGCATGTTTTTACAGCTGACGGGGTAGTCCGTCTAATGTATTCGCTTGGATATATTTTGCTTCCGGCGGTAATAATTTTCTTTGCAAGGGAATCAAAACTAATAATCTCTTTTAAGGACTACTGATTAGTAAACGATCCATAATAATCTTTAAGGTAATTATGGCTTTTGCTTAGTCTAAGTGATTTCACTGAAAAGTGAAAGAACTACGTTATGAGAGAATGAATTTATGCAAATAAATTCAAAT
>ONPL01000102.1 GCA_900319705.1 uncultured Pseudomonadota bacterium
GACTGAAGCGTAGCAATGCTTCATCAACTTAATTATCCCACAATAGGTTTAATCGTCAACGTCAACATCCTGCTTTTGATAAGGCAAAGGCATAAATTATCAGCACCTATAAATACAACATTAAAAACATAAGGTTCAGCTGATCTACAACCACTTCTGTTCTGTATCTGTCTTTGCCAGTCTCAAATTTCCAACGAATAGAATGTGTTGTGAGGGGAATTTTAGATAATCTCATACCCTGGAATGAAAATAGAACTTCCAGATCACGAAGTTATTACGGAGCCTTACAAATTAAATGCTGCAAGTCTCCCAAATTTGACAAACTACGGATAGATATATTTGATGTCTGACGGATTTACATCGTAACGGCGGCAGAATTCCGCAAGATCACGATCGTCCCGGATGAGCATAATCTCGGTAATCTTTTTTGTACGGAGATCCTGGAAACAGGCGGTTTTTTCACCGGTACAGACACTGGATTTAATGATTGGAAGCTGGGTCTGCCGATCGTACGGAGTAACCGTCTCCCTCTTTCTGAAAAAATCAAAAATCATTTTTCAATTCCCCGATCTCTTAAAATCATCATGCAGCGTTCACAGTCGAAATCCAGTCTGAAACAGTGATTGCCGATCACCAGTTCAAGTTTTTCAGGCCTTCGTTTAAGATTTCTCTTTCTGCACATACCGAAGCAGTACTGGAGGCAGTGTTTGCTGTACAGTACCGGTGCCCCGGGCTGTTTTATCTTTTCATAGGCATCGGTTATATCAAGCTCACCGTGTTCAAAGTAATATTTCCTGGCAAGTTCATTGTAGATATTGGCCTGAAACCCGAGGTTCCGTTCCTCTTCCGGAAGCTGGACCGCAAGATTGATCTTTTTATCACTCACAGTTCTTCGCTGATCCTTAAGCGAAAGGATCGCCTCCATTGCATCATGACGCAGTTCATTGAGCCGGCTGACCGGGATAAACCAGTGATAATCAAGATCTAGCGTCAACTGTCCGCATTCAAATATCGACTCGCCCAGTTTGGCCAGCTTGGATCTCAGGTTCTGCTCCATTTTTTCAAAGTTCTTTGAAGGCTCAGGATTTTCAAGTATCATCACGGACTGACTGCGATCGCCGGTTTCGTCTACCGCTTCAAGTATAATCCGGTCCGGAGTCTCGGTATAGGTGAAATCAATGCGCAGCCGGCGCACCGCAGAGCCGTTTTCGAGAATTTTTCTTTCAAATTCTGCATCCTTGTTGCGGTAGAGGATCATACCTGGTTTAAGTTCGCTTACCGGCTGGAAGATTTCCAGGGTCTGTCCCTTTACACTGCTCACCCTGAATCCGTCAAGTTCCTGCCGGGTATTGAAATAATTGCATTTGTCCCCGTTATGCAGGATCTGGCCGTGCAGCGGTTTAACCAGGATCTGTCTGCCGCTGTTTCTGACCACCTGCGCAACTTCCGTCCCCACGGATTTAGGGGATTTGAAATTGGCGTAGCACTCTTTCTTCTCATGCAGATTATATTCAGTATAGCCGCGGTTGAAACTCTTGGAAACATCTGGAACATAGGTATAAACGGAATGACCGTGGGAACTTCTCACATAGCGGTCGGATCTGCGTTCAAGGATCTCATCGATTTTCTGACGATACCAGGAGGTGATATTACGCACATAGACCTCATCCTTGAGACGGCCCTCAATCTTGAAGGACTGTATTCCTGCATCCATCAGTTCCTCAAGATTGTCAGTATTGTTTAAATCGCGCATGGAAAGCAGAAACTGATCCTTTGCTAGAATTTCACCGGAGGCGGTACGAAGAGTCTGTGGTACCCGGCACAGCTGGGCACACTCACCGCGATTGGCACTGCGTCCGGTAACGCACTGACTGAGATAACATCTGCCGCTGATCCCTGCACACAGTGCACCGTGAACAAAAAATTCAAGTCTGGCATTTTTAACCGCACTGCTGATTTCCCGGATCTGTCCGATGGAAAGTTCACGGGCCAGCACAATCTGGCTGAAACCGGCCTCATCAAGAAATCTGGCCTTGGCCGGGGTGGCATTGTTCTGCTGGGTGCTGGCATGAAGTTCAAGCGGAGGAAGATCAAGCTCCAGCAGTCCCAGATCCTGGACAATCAGCGCATCCACGCCAATCTCGTACAGACGGTTTATAAGCGTCTGAGCCTCGCGGATCTCCCGATCATCAAGAATGGTATTAACAGTGACATGAATCTTTACCCCGAAACGGTGGGCATAGCGGCACAGCTGTGCCAGATCCTCCACCGAATTGCCGGCGTTGACACGGGCGCCGAAGGACGGGCCGCCGATATAGACAGCATCGGCACCGCAGTCCACAGCGGCAATACCGCAGGCCAGATCACGGGCCGGAGCCAGAAGTTCAACGGTTTTTCTATCGCTCATGTCTTAATTCCCACTGCATGCGGGGACCGCTGCAGACTTACATCATTACATAACTAACTGAACAGTTCCTCAGGAAGCGGTTTTCCTTCCTTCTTCCACTGAGAATACTCGGCTGTAGCGGCAAACAGCGCGTCACTGGAGGAGTTGATGGCGGTTTCAAAGGAATCCTGCACCACTCCGACAATAAAGCCGACGCCCACAACCTGCATAGCCGTATTCTGATCGATCCCGAACAGAGCGCAGGCCATCGGAATAAGCAGCAGCGAACCGCCGGCGACACCTGATGCACCGCATGCACCAACTGCAGACATGAAGGAAAGAAGAATTGCTGACGGAACATCAACACTGATCCCGAGAGTATTAACAGCAGCCAGCACAAATATTGTGATGGTAACAGCGGCACCGCTCATATTAATGGTGGCACCCAGCGGGATGGAAACCGAATAAACCTCTTCATCAAGTTTCAGATGGCGGCACAGTTCCATATTAAGCGGAATATTGGCGGCGGAACTTCTGGTGAAGAACGCGGTAACGCCTGATTCCTTGAGACATTTGTACACCAGCGGATACGGATTCTTTCTGAGCATGATGAACACAATGAGAGGATTTGCCACCAGGGCGACAAACAGCATGGTACCCACCAGCAGCGCCAGCAGACCTGCATACTCACTGAAAAATGAAACACCGTTGGTTGACACATTGTTGTACACCAGACCGAGAATACCGAAGGGGGCAAAACCGATAATCCATTTTACAATCTTAGATACCCCGTCGGCACAGTCATGAAGAAACTGCTTGGTGGTTTCCGATGCAATGCCCTTCATGGCAAGACCGAGCACGGCGGCCCAGAACAGGATCCCGAGGTAGCGGCCCTCACTGATTGAAACCAGAGGATTTGAAATCATTCCGATCAACACATTTTTCAGAATCTCGCCAATCCCCTCCGGAGCTGCTCCGGAAGTTCCGGCGGCCGGAAGAGTAAGACTGATCGGAAACAGGAAACTTGCAACCACACTGAGCACCGAGGCGCACAGAGTACTTATCACATAAAGCCAAATCACCAGACGGAACTTGCCGCCAAGACTCTCTCGACCTCTGATCAATGATGAGGTAACCAGGAAAAAAACCAGCACCGGGGCGATGGCCTTGAGTGCTCCGACAAAGAAATCGCCGAGCAGATAGATCGCCTCTATTTTAGGAACAGTCACACCGAGGATAGTACCGATAATCATACCGGCGATGATCCTCAGGATCAGGCTGGTCCGGGAATACCAGCTGAAAACATTGTTTAATGAATTGGACATGTCAGTTTTCCTTGAAAAAACGGAATGAAAAAGCCGGTGTCATGCAGGCACCGGCCGTAAAATCAGGCCTGGAAGGAGTCACGCAGTGTAACTGTCAGATTGAACACCGGATTTTCCCTGGTGTGGTGTCTGCAGTCGGCACAGAAATAACCTTCACGTTCAAACTGATAGGTTACAGATGGACTTGCATCGGCAAGATGCGGTTCAACCTTGGCACCATCGATAACTTTCAGGGAATCACGGTTGACAATTGACATGAAATCCTCGGCCGCACCCGGATTCGGCACCTTGAACAGACACTCGTACATATTGACACGGGCGTCGATGGCGTATTTTGCACTTACCCAGTGAATTACACCCTTAACCTTCTTGCCGTCAGGAAGATCCTGGCCCACGGTATCAGGTACATAGGTACAGTAGATGCAGGTGATATTGCCGTCCTGATCCTTGTCGCAGCGTTCAGCACGGATAATATAGGAATAGCGCAGACGTACATACTTGCCCAGCACCAGACGTTTATACTGCTTGTTCGCCTCCTCCCTGAAGTCGGCACGATCAATATAAATCTCACGGGTGAAATGAAGATCACGCTCACCGGCCTGCTGATCGGTCGGATGGTTCGGAGCCTTCTGCACCTCCTCCTGATCTGCAGGATAGTTTTCAATAACAACCTTTACCGGATCAAGAACAGCCATGGCACGTGGAGCCACATTGTTCAGATCTTCACGCACGCAGTTTTCGAGCGCACTCATCTGAACCACATTCTCCTGCTTGGTAACACCGATCCTGGAGCAGAACTCACGGATTGAGGCCGGAGTAAAGCCGCGGCGGCGCATACCGGAAATAGTAGGCATTCTCGGATCATCCCATCCGTCCACAATCTTCTCGTCAACCAGATATTTAAGTTTTCTCTTGGAGGTCAGACAGTATTCCAGATTCAGACGGCTGAATTCATACTGGTGGGGACGGGTCGGAGAATTAAGGGAGATATGCTCCAGCACCCAGTCATACAGTCTGCGGTTGTCCTGGAATTCCAGGGTGCAGATTGAGTGGGTTATGCCTTCCAGAGCATCGGAAATACAGTGGGTGAAATCGTACATCGGATAGATGCACCAGCGGTCGCCGGTCTGATGGTGGGACTGGAATTTGATACGGTAGATTACCGGATCACGCATGCAGATGAAACTGGAGGCCATATCAATCTTGGCACGCAGACATGCGGTTCCCTCCTTGAATTCGCCGTTCTTCATCTTTTCGAACAGCGCCAGGTTCTCCTCCACGGAACGGTCACGGTACGGGGAGTTTCTGCCGGGCTGGGTAAGAGTTCCGCGGTATTCTCTGATCTCATCAGGAGAAAGTTCATCAACGTAGGCAAGACCCTGATTAATCAGTTCAACGGCATATCCGTACAGTTTATCGAAATAGTTGGATGAATATTTCGGCTCGCCGTCCCATTTGAAACCGAGCCACTCCACATCCTGCTTGATGGAATCCACATACTCGGTATCCTCCTTGGAAGGATTGGTATCGTCAAAACGTAAATTGCATTTGCCGTTATAGTCACGGGCAAGTCCGAAGTTCAGGCAGATGGACTTGGCATGACCGACATGAAGATAGCCGTTCGGCTCCGGAGGAAATCTTGTTCTGATTGAAGTAAATTTATGTTCCTCCAGATCCCTGTCGATGATCTGGCGTATAAAATTGGTAGGTTTAACTTCCTCTACCACTGGAGTATCTTCTGACACTTTACACCTCAAAACTCTTTGTTTGATCTAATTAAAAACTGCTTCATTATACCGTTTTTGCCGCTTTAAATCACTATGCAAAAACCCGGCACCGGTTGTTCAGCCAAAATAAAAAAACAGCAACCGGACACTGAATGCACCCGGCCGCCTGCACAAAGTTGCGAACACCTGTTACCGGCTCTGTTCCAGCACCTTGATCCTTTCATTGGTGAATTCGGTCTGGCACACGTACATTGGGGACAGTTCCGCCTCCGGAGCCTTGATGGTTACCGGGGAGCAGACACGGTCCTTTTCCTTAATCCATGCGAGCTGATCCTTTTTGATACGTTTTTTTACATCAGCAGGAAGACTCTTCCAGACAGCGTTGAGTTCACCGTCGCGGCGCATAAACTCAAGCTTGTAGGACAGATACTGATTGTGGATGAACTGACTGTCCGTCTCTTTCATGAATTTTGCCGATGAAAGAGCTCTGGCGCAGTGGTCCCACATTGGATCTTCAGATTTCTGCATCAGATCTATATTGTCAATGCTGATCCCGGAACCGTCTGCGGCTATATGCAGCATAACGTTGGCAGAGGCACCATGCTCTTCATAACTGTAAGGATCAGCAACCGGGCATTTTAGGATCCCGGCGGATTCATTGTAATCACATTTGTTAGGTATGTACTCGCCGTAGTCATCGCCCTTTTTGGCGGTTGAAACATAGCAGGTGCGGTTGACATAAATATTTCCGGCCAGAGTATATGATGCAAGCTCGGCATCATAGTCAATCAGCAGATCACCCTTGATTTCCGTACCGTCAGCCATGGTCTGCTCCTCTTTGGTGAGTTTGGCGTAGTTCAGGTGCTGACAGTAGGTTGCACCGTTGGATGCGCAGCTGAAGGTTTTGTAGTTGGCAAACAGCCCGTTCTCGTATATGGCGAATCTGCCGGTCGGAAACGGAACGTCAAAAACCTCACTCTGATCAATATCCTCCCCGGCTGATGCGGTACCGGCACAAACAGCAAGAGCTGCTACGGCCTGAAGAAATTTCCCGATCTTGAAACTCATTTAAGTTCTCCGTTATCAATTCACAAACATCTGCAGTGATTATAGAACATCGGGACACAAATATTAATCGCTTTTGCCGCTCCGGAACGCAATTTGCGGCCGCACGGACTTTCTTTTAACGCTGTTCCTGTAATAACTGCAATTGAATTAATACAGTCTTTGGTATATATTTTCCGCAGATCAACCTGCAGATAGACTGAGGAGACAGATTATGATCATCATCAATGCAAACGCCTTCCTGGATGCCAGGGGATTCAGAATGTCAGATCTGATAATCGAGAACGGGAAAATAATCAGGATCCTTCCGGCAGGAAGTGCAGATCCCTTCGAGCCTGAGGTTATCAATCTGCAGGGGGCAAAACTGTATCCCGGATTCATAGATCTGCAGATCAACGGCTGCGGCGGCATCATCTACAACGATGCACCGACGGCTGAAAAAATCTCCTACATGCAGGAGATTAACAGCAGATCCGGTACCACCACCTTTCTGCCGACCCTGGTGACCACCACAGCAGAAAATATAGACTTTGCAATCGATGAGATGCGAAAATTCCAGGATCTTCACGGTAGGCTCAGTGTTCCCGGGATCCACATCGAGGGGCCTTTTATTTCACCTGCAAAATCGGGTATACACAACAAGGCCAACATCCGAAGATTCACTGATGAAAAACTCGCACAGTTCACTGCAGCACACAGGCAGATTGCCATGCTGACCCTGTCACCCGAACAGTTCACCGTTAAGCAGCTTGAAAGTCTTGCCGCCAGCGGCATTACCCTCTCCCTGGGTCATACAGCATGCAGCTATGAACAGTGCATACCGCTGCTCGGTGCTGACAAATGCATTCATAACGCCACCCATCTCTACAACGCCATGAGTATTACCGCCAGTGCCCGCACTCCCGGAGCCTCGGATGCCGTACTCGACAGCGGAATTTATGCCGGGATCATTGCAGATCTGTGCCATGTGCACCCTGCCCTGATCCGCAACGCCCGCCGGTGCCTCGGAAACAGGCTGTACCTGGTTACCGACGCTCTTGCCTCCGCCGGCGCTCCTGCGGACTTTAAATCCTTCAGCTTCTGCGGAAAAACCATGTATGTGAAGGATGAAGGATTCTGCGCTGATGAAAACGGAACACTGGGAGGCTCCTCCCTGACCATGAATATCGGGCTATTCAGTGAAAATGACGCTATCAATATGGCAACAGTCATCCCGGCACAGACTGTCGGACTGGATGACCGGCTCGGCTCGATTTCAGAAGGAAAGGAGGCCAACCTTACTGTTCTTGACAGTGAATACAACTGCCGACTGACCGTATGCCACGGAGAAATACTTTACCGCGGGTAAACCGTCCGTAAGGCAGACTGCAGACCAGCGGCACAGTTCTAACGGTTGAACCCGGTTCGGATCTGTTTTTTTGAACAGCACCGAAATCGGAAAATTTTAAGCTCATGTCCGGCATACACAGACCGGATCCGCTGAAACGGCTGCTGAATGAGAACTGAACCGGTAAAGCCCGCCTGACAGTTCGCTCTTAATCAGGCTTTACCGCCGGCAGTTGTACAAACTATCAGTCGTCTGTTTCTCCGCCTTCATAAACCTTAGGCTTTTCCTGCTCTTTCTGAGCCTGCAGCTTTGCTTCACGCTGCTGTCTGAGAATATCCTCAGGACTCAGTCTGTTGGCGTGGGCCTGGATTTTCTGTTTTTTCAGAATATCTTCAGGTGTAATCATATATTCAGGTTTACCTATGGTTGGATCAACCTCCTCCTCATCTTCAGTATGCTGGAAGATGTCTTCGCCTTTTTTCTTCTCGATTGCATCAACAACCACCGCACATGAAGCATCACCGAGAATATTAACCACACTTCGACCCATATCAAAGATTCGATCAAGACCGATAATGATTGCGATACCTTCAATAGGAAGACCGACAGATGTAAGGATCACCGAGAGCATCAGAACACCGGCAGACGTGATAGTAAACATCAGCAGGAACAGCTGCGGATAGGTAAGATCAACACCGTAGCAGAATGCGATGAAAATTGCGATAACACTCTGGAAAATTGCGGTACCGTCCATATTGATGTTGGCACCCATGGTCAGTACAAATGATGAAATCTTGTTGTCTACCCCCATTCTTCTGGTGCACTGCATGTTGAGCGGAATGGTACCCACAGAAGATGTGGACGAAAATGCAAATACCATTGCAGGAACCATGCATTTAAAGAACTGCACCGGACCAACTTTGGAGAATGACATCAGCATCACAGAGTAGATTACCAGAGCATGAACGGCGTAGCAGATATAGGCAACCAGCACCACTGCACCGATAGATCCGAGAATATGGGTTCCATGCTCGGCAACTACCGGACATAACAGGAAGAACACCGCCACCGGAGCTGCTTTCAGAATAGTCTTAAGAACCGCAGAGAATATCATATTAAGTTCGATAACAACCCTGGAAACACTGGCACTCTTTCTGCCGAGAGAAACCATGGCGACACCGATAAAAATCGCGGCAACAATAATCTGAATCATATTTCCTTTAAGAAACAGTTCGATAAAGTTGGAAGGAAACAGATTAACAATCGCATCCATAAAACTGAAAGTTGCTGTTTCATGCGCTTCGGCGTTGATTGCCGCTTTACTGATTGCAGGGAAAAGACTCTTACAGGAAAGAGCAATGAAGGTACCGATTAGCACGGCAATCACCGTGGTTGAAAGGAAATACGCCACCGTGTAGAAACCGATATTCTTAACCGATTTGACATCCTTGAGCGATGAAATACTTAGAATAATAGACACAAACACAAACGGAACAACCATCCACAGCAGCAGATTGAGGAATATAGTTCCGAACGGTTTGACATATTTATTAATCTCGGTTGAATAATCCTGGAAAAAGTAGCCCACTGCTATTGCCAGGATCGCCGATATAAGAATCATGACATTCTGCTTAAACATAATAACATCCTAAATACTCAAAATTATTAGCAATTTTATTCTTTTTCCTTTTTTTCTTTTGTGATCAACTAAATAATTAAAATAAAAAAGCCGAATAGTCCACGGCAGACTGCATAAGCATTAATATCCGGGTGATCAGCATGTAAAAATGGCTCAATAAATATTTTAATGGGATCGCCTTATTAGAGCTCGCTAATGTTCTCAAGCAACCTACTAAACAACCTAAGGAGGTTGCTACAATTAGCTTCACAACAATTACTTGACACAGATGTTATTTAGCATCTGTTGGGTGCTTTTTTAAACAATCCCATTAAAATATTTACAGAACCTAAATTTTGTACTTCAGGAGGAAGCATACACCTCGAAGTGTGATGCCCTTGCTTTTGAAAGCATTGAGAAACATGAAAGTTACAAGGGTTCAAGAATTAAGAGAGGTTTATTCAAATCTTCAGTCGGCAAACTT
>ONPL01000103.1 GCA_900319705.1 uncultured Pseudomonadota bacterium
CCGCCGAAGTGTTTTGCTAATACGTTAGTAATAGCAGCGGTTAAAGTTGTTTTACCATGGTCTACGTGACCGATTGTACCTACGTTAACGTGGGTTTTAGTACGTTCAAATTTTTCCTTTGACATTATTGTCCCCTAAAAATAAAACACTAGAGAATTCTAGAATTATAAAAAAACACAACCATAATAGTTCGTACATTATCTTACTAATTACAAAAAATGTACACTAAAATTTAAAATTATTTCACTTTTCAATGTAGACTTATTATTCTCTGGAAAAGTTTAGGATTTTTATAGATTTTAAATCAAGGGAAATCATAAGATTACATTGGAGCGGGCAGCGGGAATCGAACCCGTCTCTCAAGCTTGGAAGGCTTGGGTAATAGCCACTATACGATGCCCGCATAGCAGAAATGGTGGAGAGGGATGGATTCGAACCATCGAAGGCAGAGCCGTCAGATTTACAGTCTGATCCATTTAGCCACTCTGGAACCTCTCCGTAAGTTGTTTCGGTGACCCCCGAAAACGTTATGCATGATATCCTAACATCTCAGGGAATGCAACACAAATATTCATTTATTTTCTTCAACTGAGTCTTTTTTGTGCTATTTTTAGTTTTTTTTGCATTTTTGGATGTTTTTTGCACTAAAAAGGCATCAAATATGCAAAGAAATCAGTTCTGTTCACCTTCTTCCAAGTCCGTAATTTTTTGCTTGAATGATCTGTCGGATATCAATTTTGTTAAATTTGACATTTGTGGTAGTATTACGCACATATCATCAACCTAAGTTTTCTCCATGACTACAGATTTAAATGAATTAAAAAAATCATCCTATTTCGATTTCGATCGTGAAAAATGGTCCAATCTGAGAAACGATGTCCCGATGACTCTCACTGAAAAAGAACTGGAGAGTATCAAAAGTATCAATGAATCAATCTCGGTCAAGGAAGTGACCGATATTTATCTTCCTCTGTCACGTCTATTAAATCTGTACGTAAAATCAAAACAGGGAAGAACCCATATCATTGAACAGTTTCTTAAAACCACCAGGAACAGAAAACCTCCTTTCATTATATCTATTGCAGGTTCTGTGGCAGTCGGTAAAAGCACCACCGCAAGGATTCTGCAGAAACTGCTCAGTCAGTGGTCGGAACATCCCAATGTAGCGCTGATAACAACTGACGGGTTCCTTTATCCCAACAGTTATCTTGAAGCCCACGATCTCATGATGAAAAAGGGCTTCCCTGTTTCCTACGATATGAAAAAGCTGATTAACTTTGTAAAAGAACTCAAATCAGGCGCACCGCATGTCAGAGCTCCTGTTTATTCCCACAAAGTCTATGATATTCTTCCGGATGTATATACCGATATTGAAAAACCGGATATCGTAATAATCGAAGGACTGAATGTACTTCAGTCCGGAATGGACTACCCGAACATAAAGCTCAGGGTTTTTCTTTCAGACTTTGTTGATTTCTCAATCTATGTTGACGCACCGAACGAACTGCTCAAGACCTGGTATCTTGATCGTTTTCTGCTCCTGAGAAAACAGTCATTCATTGATGAGGACAACTACTTCCATGCCGTTGCGCATATGGATATCAACGAAGCATTGGAACGTGCATCCTACATATGGGAAAAGGTAAACTATGCAAATCTGATCCAGAATATTCTTCCTACCCGAGAAAGAGCAGATCTGATTCTGACCAAAGGTGAGGATCACACGGTTCAGAAAATTAAATTGAAAAAATAACTTTCAGATACGGACTCTGCCGCTTCATAGAACAAATCAAAAGTAATAAAAAAGGCATGCCATACGGCCTGCCTTTTTTATCGAATCAAATTTTCTCTCTACAGATGATACAGTCTGCACGATCCCTGCAGATTCTGCGCAGCTTTTGACAGAGTAAGCGCATCACCGTTCTGTACATTCGAATGATTGGCTATCAGCTGAACAGATTCAGTGATATGTCTCATATTGTTTGAAATATCAGCTGTGGTTGAACTCTGCTGTTCCGAGGCAGTTGCGATCTGACTGATCTGGACATTAACCCTGTCAACCTTATCAAGAATTTCAGACAGAGAATCCTCAAGGTGCTCGGCATAATCGGCAACCGCATCCATTGATACAACACTGTCGGCCATGGACTTGGTGGCATTCTCCGTTTCCGCGTGAATAGCTTTAACCATTTCAGTAATTTCCTGGGTGGACTGCGTTGTTCTTTCAGCAAGCGCACGAACCTCATCAGCCACGACCGCAAATCCTCTTCCGTGTTCACCGGCACGGGCGGCTTCAATTGATGCATTAAGAGCAAGCAGATTGGTCTGTTCAGCAATTTCCTGAATAGTTGTAACAACCGCATCTATATGGTCAATCTGCTGACCGAGAGCCAGCACGGCGGCAGAATCCTCCTTGCTTTTAAGACTCTGAGATCTGATCTTCTCAACCGCACCCTTGACAACTTCCATCCCCTGGATCGTAACACTCTTGGCCTCGTTGGAATTATTGGTGGCCTCATGGCAGTTGTTGGCAATATTGGTTGTGGTGTTTACAAGTTCATCACTGGCGGCTGACACAGCCATAGACTGGGATACAACCTCTTTGGCGGAATGATAAATGGTAGAGGATATCTTGCCTATTTTTCTGGTTGAATTGATGAATGATTCGGAAATATCGACCGTTTCTGATACACTTCGATGATTTCTTACCACCAGTTTCTGAATGGATCGTGCAAGTTCGCCCACTTCATCATCGGTTTTAACCGAATCAAGAGACATGGTCAGATCACCGTCGGCAATACGCTGACATTTTGCATTGATAAACTTTATATGCTTAGCCACACCGGATCCGATCAGACCGGCAAGAACAATGCTGATAATAGACATCAGGACAATCAGGAAAAACAGCCACGTAATATCGGAACGTGCGTTAAGTTCAACGAATTCTTCATTCAGCATTACTTCCTGTTCATGGTTGAGATTGAAAAGATATCCCTTGAGTTTTTCCGTATAATTTTTGATGGTTTCATTTCTGAATTTTACAAACTGCTGGAGATCGTTATGATCCACTGCAGGCAGCAGTGAATTGACAACCTCCTCATCATATTCGCCAACTAGCCGGTGGATCTGACTGATAACCGAAGCACTGGTGGATGAAGACAGTTTGGAGTATTCCTTCAGTGTTCCGATGATTTTACTCAGCGAACTGGTGTAATGTTCACGGGCGGAACCGAGATCAGTCTGATTACTTGCGACCATCATTCCGATACTGTTGGTCATCAGTTCATTCCACTGATTTTTAACATCTCCCGTCATTGAGAGGTTCATCTGAGTCTGTGCCTGTATTTTGGAAGCCAGTGAAACCACCGATTTCATTTTAACAAACGCAAATATGCAGACCACAATCATCAATAAACATGTAACAATGGCAACAAGAGAAAATTTGCCTCTAATTTTTAAGCCGTTAAAAAAATCCATAAAAACCTCTCCATGGATAGCTAGCTACAAATATCCATCTAGCCACTATTTTATGTGTTATAGATTTTTAATGACTTGATCAAGTTAAAAAAACACCAATAAAAAATAGTCATCTATCACATTTCAAAGTACAAAACGGTTCAAACCAGAGATCTGATCATCATAACCCCGTCGTGATTTCCATAATACCTCTTTTTCCCACCTGCCGGTCTGAACAGCAACTTTTCATAAAGAGCGCGCGCCTCTTCATTTTGTACCGAAACCATCAGTCTGACGGTTACAATTCCGGGAAAGTTGTTTTTTAAATAGGATATGACTGATTTCATCAGTCTTTCAGCCACTCCTTTTCTTCGATGATTTACTGCCGTTGCCAGATCCTGTATTACCGCATACCTTTTATGAAGCTGAAAGCATATATACCCGGCAGGCTCATTATCAGCAGAGCAGAGCCACAGAGTCCCCTGACAGATCTTCCGTTTAAAATATCTGTCACTTTTGTACAGATAGGGATAAAACGCATATCTTTCAATTTTTCTTACATCCCCGAGGCAGGAACGCTGCGCCGTGAAAACAGCAAAATCTGCACAGCTCACGATTTTTCCCCGTTACGTTTATCCCTGATCAGTTTTCTTATGGTTCGATAATTCATAATCAGGAACGACACCTCCATTATCGAAGGTCCGATCGAGACAACAATTATATTGTGGATCAGCCATAGAGAACTGCACAGAAACACCGACATACGAAGATTTATTCCGCTCAGCATAAACAGCCCTATTGTTCCTATGGTGGATCCGATCAGTGGAAGGAAACGGAACGGCTCATTGAAATAACAGGAAAAATCACCGGTTCTGAAACTCTCTGCAACAACCGGCAGATTGAACCCCACCAGAGACACCAGTCCCACCGACCAGAGCACCAGCAGAAAAAACACCATAACGGTTTTGCTGCGGGTTCTGGTTGACGCAAAAGCTCTGCAGCCGTTTATCAGGCAGCCGAAACCTGCCGACCATGCTGACATGATCGCGAAATGAACCGATTCCACAATACAGAAAACCGTCATATGACGTTTGAACGACAAATCACTCTTCTGTCTGAAGGCATTCAGCCCCAGCAGGAGTCCGAGAAATCCGACAGACTGCCCTATCCACCAAACCCAATCAACCATAAACTAATCCATACAATCAAAAACAACCGCCGCAGCCAGTCCATGACAGAACAATAAACCCAGCAGGCAGTCGGGAAACAAAAAAACCGGCAATCACTCCGGAAAACGGACAATCACCGGTTCAGACAAATCATCATCCTGACAGACAGAACTGCAGCCAGACTACAGAATTTTACCGATCAGTTCGTCTGCCTGTGTTTCAGAAAGTCCTTTTCTGCGAACATAATCATCATACTGATCTCTGCCGATCCTGGAAATGGCAAAATATTTTGCTTCCGGATTGGCGATGTAATATCCGCATATGGATGATGACGGCCACATCGCATAGGATTCTGTCAGTTTCATACCGGTATTTTTCTCCACATCCAGAAATTCCCAGATCTGTTTCTTTTCACTGTGATCCGGGCAGGCAGGATATCCGGGGGCCGGTCTGATCCCCACAGAGGAATCATTTTTTTCATCAAACCATGGAGACTTTCTGTCTGTAAACACATACCTGTTCATATATTCGGCCGCCGCCTCAACCAGTCTGTCGCAGACACTTTTAACCAGAATGGAGCTGTACTCATCATGTTCTTTCTTGTACTGTCCGGCAATCTCATCGCAGCCGAGACCGGCAGTGACAGCAAACATTCCCATGTAGTCACCGCGGGGATCAAGGAAATCACTAAGACAGAGGTTAGGCTCCTGATTTCTCTGAACCGTCTGCTGTCTTAAACAGTAAACCGTAACCTTCTTACCTTCAAGATTGGTCAGTTCCAGATCATCCCCTCTGACCATGGCACTGAAAATACCGTAAACCCCTCTGATGCGGATTAATCCACCGTCAAGCAGCCGATCAATCATCTGTCTTGCATCATTAAAGAGTTTGGTTGCCTCCTCGCCGTATGTTTCATCTGTTAGTACAGCAGGATATTTTCCCTTGATTTTCCATACCATGAAAAAGAAATCCCAGTTGATGTAGGAAACCAGCCTCTCTTTGTCAAAATGATCAAGCACGAATACATCACCATTGGAAAAATCCGGTCTGCTGATCCGGTAGTTTTCCTGGGTATACCTGTTATCGCACGCCTGAGAGTAGGTCAGAAGTTTCTGCGGAGGATTCTGCTCCCGTTCTGAGAATTTCTCACGGATCCTGCGGTATTCTTCATTCAGTTCAGCCACAAAGGAATCGTGAAGTTTTTCCGACAGTAGACTCTGTGCCACGCCCACCACACGGCTCGCATTGGCAACATACACCACCGGATAACTGTACTCCGGCGCTATTTTTATTGCGGTATGCTCCTTTGAAGTGGTCGCGCCGCCGATAATCAGCGGGATCTTCATTCCGCGTTTCTGCATTTCACTGGCAATGTGCACCATTTCCTCAAGTGACGGGGTTATCAGACCGGAGACGCCGATCAGATCTGCGTTATGCTCCACGGCTGCATCCAGAATTTTCTCGCACGGAACCATCACACCGAGATCAATCACCTCGAAATTATTGCATTGCAGAACAACTGTCACTATATTCTTACCTATATCATGAACATCGCCTTTTACAGTGGCCATAATGATGGTGCCGCTGTTGCTGCTGCCTCCTCCCTGCTTGAGTTTTTCAATGAACGGCTGCAGATATGCCACCGCCTGTTTCATAACTCGGGCTGATTTAACCACCTGTGGAAGAAACATCTTTCCGCTGCCGAAAAGATCACCAACCACATTCATACCGTCCATCAGCGGGCCCTCAATCACCGCTACCGGAGAGCCGAGAGCTTCCAGCGCCTCACCGGTATCCTCGCTGATAAATTCAGTTACACCTTTTACCAGCGCATATTCAAGACGTTTTGCCACCGGAAGCTGACGCCATTCACCCTGTTTCTGTTCTGTCTGGGCCTGGCCGCCGGCAGGATCGGCCTTGTACTTCTGGGCAATCTCAATCAGTTCATCCGTAGCACCGGGATGGGTGTTCAGGATTACCGCCTCCACCTTTTCACGCAGTTCCACCGGCAGATCATCATAAATAGCCAGCTGACCTGCATTGACTATACCCATATCCATACCGTTTCTGATGGTGTGATATAGGAACACGGAATGTATAGCCTGTCTTACCTTGTCATTACCTCTGAACGAGAATGATACATTGGAAACACCTCCGGAAATCTTGGCGTACGGCAGGGTATCCTTGATTGTTTTGACCGCATTGATAAAATCGAGGGCGTAATTGTTGTGCTCCGCCATTCCGGTAGCTACAGCAAATATATTAGGATCAAAAATTATATCCTCAGGAGGGAATCCGAGTTCCTTCACCAGAATATTGTAAGCCCTGGTACAGATTTCAATTTTACGATCATAGGTGTCAGCCTGACCTTTCTCATCGAAGGCCATCATCACTATGGCGGCACCGAATTTAAGAATTTCCTTCGCTTTGTCGCGGAACAGCTGTTCCCCCTCCTTCATGGAGATGGAATTAACCACCGGTTTTCCCTGAATACACTTCAGTCCGGCCACAATCACATCCCATTTGGAGGAGTCGATCATTATCGGAACTTTACAGATTTCCGGCTCTGAAGCCACCAGATTCAAAAATCTGACCATGGAGGAATGTGCATCAATCATGGCATCATCCATGTTGATATCAATTATCTGTGCACCACCCTCAACCTGCTGGCGGGCAACATCAAGAGCCTCATCATATTTCTCCTCCTTGATCAGACGCTTGAATTTGGCCGAACCGGTAACGTTGGTACGCTCACCAACGTTGATGAACATCGATTTTTCACCTATATTCAAAGGCTCAAGACCTGACAGTCTGCACTTTACTTCAATCCTGCCCGGTCTGCGCGGCTTAATTCCATTTACTGCCTCCGCAATAGCTGCAATATGGGCTGGAGTGGTACCACAGCATCCGCCGATCATATTGATATATCCATTACGGGCCCACTGTCCGGCATAATCGGCCATTTCTTCAGGTGACAGATCATAACCGCCGAAGGAGTT
>ONPL01000104.1 GCA_900319705.1 uncultured Pseudomonadota bacterium
AGAAAATAATTGGTAGCGGTCTGGTGTTCAGGCCCGTTCGGATTACCGGAAACGGTATTGAAGCAAAGTTGTGATCAATACACTGTTACAACAGAACCAAAGAAACCGACAACAATGGAGGCAATGAGTGATTTTTTAAAAGGCAGCATATATCTTCCAAATTTTAACAACAGCGGGGAAAGGATGAAACGGCAGTTTCCAAAAATTCAGGTTCGCCAGTAAAGCGGAACAGTCTCCCTCGAGGAAGGTATTTTTGCACAGCACCACCTGCAAAGTATACGAATAGCCTATTGATCCGGCATGCCGGGTATCAGCGAAACAACCGAACTTGGTACAGTCATAATTTTTGTCTCGCCCCTTCCTATCTTTTTATTGCAAAAAATCACATTTATTATTAGAATTAGTTAAATTTTATTTCTTATTAAAGAAGAGAATCCAAATGAGTTTTGAATCAGAAAAACATTTTAACAATTACAAGAAGTTTCCACGCGGTCTGAGAAGAAGCGGTTACTTCACAATCAAGGAATCAACTGTTCTTGAGGAATGCGGCCATGCAATGACCGATCTCTATAACGGTAACAGAAAACCTAAAGATGAAGCAGAAAAATTATTTGTAGAGCAGATCGATTTAATCAGAAAACAGATTGCTGATCAGGTTGAATCCATCGATGTTGAGGTGATCACTGATTTCAACACCAAGTGCTATGCAAAATATCTTAAGGTTATGACACCTACCAAGATCCACAGACTCGGCAACCAGACCGGTTCCCCTGATGATTCCGGCATAGACAGTTCTGAAGATTCATCTATCGAATAATCAGAAAGAAAGTTCAGTATATACAAAAACAGCCCCTCATTTTGGGGCTGTTTTTGTATATGGTCACAGCAGATTAGAAATTTCCGTCAGTTCCACAGTGGCTGTTCAATCACTGTTTCAGCAGTATCAAGATTTATAAGTCTGATCGACTTTTCATCCAGGACCGCAAAAGTTCCGTACGACGGCTCCTTCGGCAAAGACAGTGAACCGGGATTAAAGCATCTTACCCCGTTTTCAAGAACATCATTTCTGACCCGGTGGGTATGACCGCTCAGGAAAAGATCTCCCTTTTCAAGAGGGAGTACGGAAGGATCATAAAGATGTCCGTGAGTCATAAATATGCGGTGACCGCAGAAAGGGATCTGATTGCAGTCAGCTGTAATCGGAAACTGCAGCATCATCTGATCCACCTCGGCATCGCAGTTTCCCCGCACTGCTATCACCCGGCCACGGATGGAATTGAGCAGCTGTGAGGTTTTCCCTGCATCATAACCGTCAGCTATTCTGTTTCTCGGTCCGTGGTACAGCACATCGCCAAGCAGAAGATAACAGTCCGCATGAAAGGTGTTTTCACATAAATCCAGCGCCCGTTCAAGCGCGGTGGCGCACCCGTGAATATCGGAAATAACCGCAAAAAGCATCATCAGTCAAACTCCAGTGAATTAATTTCATTAAATCTCGCCTTGGCCACCACACTGTCAATAATCAGTTTAACACCGCGCTCAAGATTGCTTCCCGGGGAATAGTCATTCGGAGAGATCATGGAAATTCGTCCGGTTTCAAGATATTTCTGTGCCATCTGCTTCTTTTCCGGCATTTCATCCTGGTAGATCATGATGGCAAACCCGCCGAAATTTTTAACCAGGCGCATGCATGGAATATCGGTGGCACCGTCACCGATATAGACAATCTGTGAAAACGGCAGAACCCGGTTTTTATGAGGGGTATAGGCATTGACGGAATCGTCATCACGCTCATCCAGCACCCCTTTGTTAAGCCTGAAAATATACTGGGTCTTGTTGGTATAGTTAACCGCGCGGGCCGGCCAAATCGGGTTACCCTCCCCGTCATACATATAGCAGGAGGCAAAAATGCGGTTGAAATAACGGGCAATCTTTGTGCCTTCGATCATTTCCTTGAGACCTGATGAAATAATGTAGTGCTGTACATCCACCCCTTTTGATTTACCGTAGCGGTTGATCCGGTCAAACCAGGTATCAACACCTTTGTAAAATCTGATATTCTTGCCGTATTCGAAAAACTGCTCACGGCGGATCTGTACATTCTTCTCCTTTGCCATTTTCAGGATCAGCCACATATAGGCAAGAATGCCGTCCACATTCTGTTCATTGCTGAGTTCAGCCGACAGTCCCCAGAACTGCTTAGGGGACATACCGAACTTCGGTACCAGATCGTACTCCTGGATGTTGCCGAAAGCCAGGGTACCGTCAAAGTCATAGGTAATGGCAAGTTTAACCGGTTCTGTCATATATCTATAGTCTGCAGCTGTGAAAACCACGGTTACTCCGTGGAAGTAAAGCCGCACCCCTTCTAAATTCAAACAAATATCCCCGGCTGAGAATAAAAAATCATCCGCAACGGGGCCGTATCTATAAAAACAACAAAAAAAAAAACACAACCAAAACAGACGTCTCACACCGTCAGCAGGAAGGATCAGTCAGATTTCTGTTCACTCTTCTCCCCGTTTACCATAGTGGCGGATCCAAAAGCCTTGATCGGATTGCCCACACTGTCAAATTCAGTGGTATATCTTATTATAAACGGAATTCTGGCGGAAGTCAGAGGAATATAAACTTCAAGTTCAGGTGCCCCGCCGTCAATCTTTTTCATCATGTCACGGTACATATCAGCATAATCTGCCGGGAAAATACCCGATTCAATCAGCGGCTCAGGATAATTCTGAACCACTGCAGGAAGACCGAGATCCCGCATACATCTGAAACATGGACGCATTTCCTTGGTTGCAATGGTATATTCCCAGAAATAAACCTTAGCATGCTCCACCGCGTGCTTGAACTTTTTCTCCTGGCTCTTGTAATTCTCCAGTTCTTTCTTTTCCACTGTCACATTGCGGATCATTGCATAAAACAAGATTGCAGCAGGACCTTTGGCTATAACTCTGACGCTGGTTCTGATACAGATTGATGATTCACCGCAGCAGTTTGACCGCAGGTTGCGCCAGGTTTCGCACTCCTCCTCCCTTGCGCTTGTTTTAGCCCTTTCCAGCATCTGAAGGTAGATATTGCGGTTTTCTTCATCAAAGCAGTCCAGAAAATCGGTGACTACGATATCCTGCTGAGAACTGTTCATATAAAGTTCCTGAACGTATTTTTCGTTCACACGGCTGATTTTCACCTGATCTCCCTGCATGCTCAGTATAGCGGCCGGACCGACAAAATTACTGAAAATAAGAGTTTCCATGGAATGAGGATCCCAGAAATTGCAGCTGTCCAGTTTTTCCGTGAAAATCAAACCTCTGTCAATCTTACCAAGTTCAGCCTTCCGCAGCACTATTTCAAAATCATCCCTGGATACCGGTTTGGCATAAAGGAAACCCTGAATACACTCGCATCCTATGCTGAGCAGAAAATCCGCCTGTTCGAGCGTTTCAACACCTTCAGCTATAACTGGAAGATTGAGCCACTGAGCCATTCTTATGATGGCTGTCAGAATGAGACCGCCGCGTCTGTTGCGGGAGCTGTGCTCCATGAACCTCATATCAAGCTTGATAATATCGAAATCAACATCCTTGAGAACATTGAGCGAGGAGAAACCGGAACCGAAGTCATCCATTTCCACCGTATAGCCGCATTTATGGAGCTGATCAACCACGCGGTTGGTATTTTCAAGACTGTCCGACACCACTGACTCGGTAATTTCAATACGGAGATATTTTGCAGGTACACCGTAGTTTCTGCGGATCATTTCCAGCTGTTTTACGAAGTCCGTTAGCAGAAGATCGTAGCGGGAGAAATTGGTTGAAATCGGAACAAGATGAATATTGTTGTCGAGGCAGTATCTGATGAAATTGCATGCCTGCTCAAAAACATAGTAGTCAAGAACAGAGATAAGCCCGGTATTCTCCAGCACCGGAATAAACACAGCCGGGGAAATCACCCCCTTTTCCGGATGTTTCCAGCGCACCAGACCTTCGGCTCCCACCAGTCTGCCGGTTGAATGATCATACTGCGCCTGGAAATAAATCAGGAAATGGCGCTCTCTGATGGCATTGTCAAACATGGTGAGAATTTCATTCTCGGACATATACTCCGCTCTCATCAACGGAGTATAGACACAGGAATGAACCGTATAGTTTCCTCTGATTTTAGATTCAGCAAAGGTGGCATTTTCTATGGCTTCGGTAATGGAAACCGGCTCACCGGTAAACTCATAGATCCCGAAGTTGCACATGAGTTCAAAAGGAAGATTCATCGCCCTGATCCTGGAGATCAGGTTGATGATAAACAGATCTTTGGATGATTTATCCTGTTTCAGAACAACAAAATTATCCGAGGAAAATACCGAGGCACACTCACCTCCCCTGCACAGTGATTTAAGAAGAGAGCCTAGTTCCTTCATGATCTGTTTTACAACCTGATCACCGAACACATCTCTTATGTATGATATTCTTGCTGTGTTGAAATATATCAGATAATAATCGCGGGATCCGATTATATACCTTTCAGCCTCACGGTGAAAATTTTTGATTGACATAAGACCCGTTACAACATCAATATCACTGGCATTGGTATCGTCCATACAATTCTTGCTACCTCGTGTTTGTGTATATCTCAATCTTTAAGCGCATTCTGCCGTTTACCGCAGCTCCGCGCTTCCTTCTGTAATTTAAGCCGCCTCAGGGATTGACATCCTTCGGGAACCGGTCATAAAAGTCACGGCCGGTTTCCAGACACTCTTTAGCCGCTTCCACTGAAAATCCTCCGTCAGCCGGTAATCCGCCGAATCGTCTCTCATATTCGTCAAGGATTTTGCGCTCCTCCTCAGTCAGCGGTTTGATCCCGTTCTTTTTAAGGTATTTTATTTTCGCATCTGCATACGCTTTAAACAATTTTTCCATTCTGGTCATTTCCTGCTCCTGCCTGCCCTGCTGTCAGCGTAATTAATTTCAAGATCCGGATCACCATGTAACCTGTAAAATGCACCGCCCGACTTTATAGTTCCGGATTTAAACTTCAATAAGGGATCAATAAACTTTTTGTATTTATTGCAGCATCGACGGATAATTCTTATAAAAATCAGAACTGATTAAATTGCCGTCAAAACAGCAAAAAGAGAACAAAAATCATTCATTTTTATACATAACTGCAACAATTATATGATCATCATAAACTGCGTAATATGATATATATCGAAATATGCCGCTGTCACAGCGGCATACTTTTATTCAGATCACATTACTGCATTCACAATCCGGCATGGAACTACTCACCGTCTTTTTTGCGCCGTGATGAAGGTTCCAGAAAATCCTTGAGAGGTTTGCCGTCAAAGGTCTTCCAGGCCTCCGCTCCGCTGCGGTTGTTTCCGGCAATTACACAGGCGGCAAGGCTGGCACTGTTGAAGGTGTAATCCTGGGTAAAGATATAGGAATCGTTTTTCTTTTTGATTATTTTTTTCATTATCAGGGCGTCACGGACCTCCTGAGCCTTGCATCTGAAGGAGTCGGCCACACTGCCGCTGATTTCAGATTTGGCCATGACCACAAACAGAGGTTTCCTCATATCCCCCTGGGGATATCCCCACGCAAGAACATTTTTTGCAGAAAAGAAAAAAAGTTCAGTATTGTTCTTTTTGAGCTCTTCGGCATATTTTTCGGTAAGCTGTCGGGCCAGATAAAATTTTTCCGATCTGCTGACGGCGCGGCGCGAATGTTCACCATCGTTGTCCTGCGTCACTGATTCGGATGTATCCGCAGCTTCGGAGGAGCTGCTGTCTGAAACAGTTTGATCCACAGCCGGATCCCCTCTGTGCGCCAATAGAACATCAAACGTGAGTTCTTCAACACGTTCCGGATCGATCATCTCCGGACTGATCCGCAGCAGCTGGCAGTACAGTTCAATAGGCAGCACTGCAAACTTCTTTTTTCCTTCCGAATCAACTATAAATGAAATATTATTTCTGTTCACATGTTCATCCTGTAGGTAAACGATATTAATCAAATGATTAATCAAATAGTATAACTTTGTGGGTTCACATACAATAAAGGCATGCCAAAAAGGTTAAGCAGATACAAAAACTGAGCTTAAAAAATTTTTTAGGTAGCGGCGCAGGCAGCTTACTGCAAAATTATCAGTTCTAAGCTCAATAGTCAGCAATAGGTGAGCACATCAGTTCATAACTGATTGCGTTCATACTCAAGCATGATCTGTCGGTTGCAGCATGAACGGATGAATTACGGATCGTGGATAACATCAGCATAATGACCCACTCGAATCTTTCATCATATAAAAAACCACACGCTAGCAATTGTTTGCAAAAAAGTGAATTAATAACGAATACAGAAAAGCGACGCACGTTATATCTGCAACACACGCCGCAATGTAAAAACAAACAGGAAAACTTTAATCTCTCAACCGTTGAAACCGGATTATAGATATCGTTTCAATAATTCATCGTCAGCCAGAGTTTTTTCTAATATTTGGCTTAAAAGCGATGTATATCCCTTACCGAAAGCTTTTGCTTTATTTAATGCTCTTGATGATAAACGGACTGATACGATCTGTTTTTTCTGTTGTTCTAATTTAAATTGGCGAATAGATACCATTTTTGCAAATTCTTCATCTGTCAGTTCCGGATTTTCTTCGTCAGGAACTACCGGTCTATCTTTTAAAGCCTCTAACTCTGCGATCCTTTCTTCAGTTAAAGGTGCAGAAACATCAATTTCTTTCCTTACTGGCATAGTATCTTTTCTCCTCTGCTTTAGTTGCTCGTCTTGCTGAAATTATCCGGTATAATAGCGCCCTCTTCGTATAAATAACCACTATTACAACAGGTGAGTTATCAATCAGGCCGATAATTTTATATCTGTCTTCGTTTTGCGTTGAATGTTGATCATCGTAATATACCATTCCGTTATAATCATTAAACACCTTTCAAACGAAATACCGTGCTTTTTTATTGATTTTCTCTTTTTCGGGATCCCATTCAAATAATTTTCTTTCCAAATTAATACCTTAAGTAGTATCTATCGTATTACAGATTGTATTTAACAATGTAATACTTTACAACCTTTTACACCAAAATTACGATCATCAAAGGTTTCAGTACAAATCGATAAAGAAAAAAGTTACAGTATAGGTTTGATTCTTTTTGCAATGTGCCAGACAATAGGCTGAAAAAAAACAGAATATCAAAAAAATTTCCACAGCACCGGCACGGCGGTTTACGGCAAAATTAGCAGCGGATAAATATAGCCAGAGCCATTCTTAAAGACGCACCGGTTCTGCTGCTTGACGAAATCAGCTCCGCCCTCGATCCGCAGAACCAGCTTAAAATTATCAGAGCCCTTGAGAATCTGAAAAAAGGAAGAACCCAGATCATCGTGGCCCACCGCCTGGAAAGCATCGTCAATGCAGATCAGATAGCCCTGGTGGACCGGGGCAGGATCATTGCTTCAGG
>ONPL01000113.1 GCA_900319705.1 uncultured Pseudomonadota bacterium
TAAAGTCAGGATAAACAATCAGACAGGATTTATATACGGTCGGAGACAGAGTGGCTCCTACCTTGTTAAAGATATTGATGGAAATATTATTTCAAGTGGAATTTCCTATAAAAAGTTAAGTCTTATTGAAAAGCGAAAAGGGTGGATTGTTGATTTTAAACAATCTTAAATAGCATCAAAGGTTATTATGGAGCGTTTACATACATAATGCTTTTTTATTCTCCGATTAGCAATCTTAAGTAGCATCAAAGGTTATTATGGAGCGTTTACTTTAGAAGTGATTAACAAATATTATCAGCAACAGATATCTTTGCTTAGAGATCTCGGCTCTGAATTCAGCAAAAAATATCCAGCTTTGGCGCCTATGCTGGCAGGGCAGAATGCAGATCCTGATGTTGAGCGTATTCTGGAAGGTTCTGCCTTCCTAACAGGTTTGGTACAGGAACGTCTTGATGATGATTTCCCCGAGCTTGTTCATGGTATTACGCAACTTATGTTCCCGTACTATCTGTTTCCTATACCTTCCTCGACGATTATTCAGTTCAGACCAAGTGGTGATTTGAAAAATTATCAGACAATCAGCAAGGGAACGGAGTTACTGAGCAGGGAGATAGACGGAGAGTGTTGCAGATATACCACTACTGATGAAACAGTGGTTTATCCACTGACTGTTGCTGTAGCGGAAGACGGTCAGAATCTGCTGAAACTTGATTTTAGTTTTTCTTCCGGATCTTTGAAAGAATTCAATGTTAAGAAGTTAAGGCTGTTTGTATCCGGAAATTACGGTTCGGCAGCTGATTTTATCTTTGATTTAGCACAGACACTGGAGTCTGTTACCTTCAGTTGCGGCTATAGAACTGTTGAACTTCCGGCTGCAAAGGCGATAGAAGTTCTTGTTCCGACCAATCTTACCGTTGTTCCATATGAATACGATATGATGGGTGCGTTCAGGGACCTTCAGTCTTATTTTCAGCTTCCAGAAATTTTCTGTTTTTTTAACCTTAACAATCTTGACATGTTAGATTCGATGGACAGTAATTTTTCTGTTACATTCAATTTTAAAGTAAGAAAAACTGCAGGATTTACTAAAAACTCCCAAATTGGGATCAGACTGTTCTGCATACCAGCTGTCAATGTCTTCAAGCATGAGGCTGAAACCGTTGTTGTGGATTACAAGAACAGTGAATATAGGGTAATGCCTTACCGCAACAACGCTCTTAAGGTTTATTCAATTGATCGTGTTGTCGGTTTTCTCCAGGGAAGTGTCGAAGAGAGAGAGTACAAACCGTTTGTTCATTTTAACCCGCAGTCGGAACAGATCCCTCTGTACAATGTGAACAGAAGAAAGGCCAAGCTTACATCCGGCTCTGATGTTTACATAAGTGTTTCTACCCCAAACAACAGCGCAAACTTTGTTCCTGAAACGCTGGTTATAAGCATATCCTGTACGAACGGAAGTGCTACAGAGAAACTCAGGCTCGGTGATATATGTGTGATCAGTGATAAAATCCCTTTGTTTGTTGAGTATAGTAACATAACCCATCCTACCGCGCCGATAGACTGCCCGCTTGGTGAAAATCTCCTTTGGCGTTTGTTGTCCCATATTTATCTGAATCAGAAATCAATAACCAATACAAATGCTTTGGCTTCACTGCTAAAACTCTATGTTTTTACCGATACGTCAAATAAGATGCAGGTTCAGCTGAATACTAAAAAGATTGAAAGTATTAAGTCTGTCGTTATGAATGATACGATCAGATTGATCCACGAAAATCTTGTCCGTGGCTCTCAGATTGATATTTCATTCCTATCAGAGGGCTTTGCTTCAAGCGGAGATATGTATATTTTTGCAAACGTGATCCAATCGGTACTTGGAGCCTATACGGCCATAAACAGTTATACAGTGGTAAATTTCACTGATTTGAGCAACGGAGAAATATTTAAGTGCAAGGAACTCCAGTTCGGAAGCAGGGTGAATCTCTAATTGAGAACGTTCTGTCATTTCCTCATTTATATGACTACGTAATGATACGTAAACTTCTGATGAATTATTTCGGTAGCTTTGCTCGCATTGTAACTAGACCGGCACTCAATCTCTCTTTTAATGCCAGTGATGTTCAAAATCTAGAATTTTATGATCGCCGTCAGGTAATAAAGCATGAGGACGGTTTGCAGATTCAGTATCGTGAGATTTCATCTGAAGAACTTCTTTTTATCCATAATCAGTCTTTACAGAACAATGAGGTGTTTACATCGGAAAATTACCGTGTGGATATCTTTATTATGGTTAATTTCCTCGGCCTTTACGGTTCCTCCTCTCCGTTACCGATTTACTACAGTGAGGATTTGATACGAGATCAGGCGGACGATAATGACAGTACTACTGATTTTTTAGGATTTTTGAATGAACCGATATACGAACAGTACAACCTAAGTGTAAAAAAATACAAACTGTTTACTAGATTGGTGCAGGATAATGATGAACCTCTGTTGGAACGAGTCATGGCATTTGCGGGACTTGCCATCAAGGACATCAGGGATGCCAATCTTAATGTTTACGATATTCTTCCGTATATCGGCGTCTTCAGTATGATCCCGAGGAGCAGAGAAGGCCTGATGACGATTCTGAAGGGTGAATTTCATAACAGAGTCTGGGTGGAAGAATTTGTTTCGGAGACCTTTGATATTCCAAAGGAACAGTTGATGTGCCTTGGTATGAAAAACTCAGAATTGGGAGAGAACGCATATCTTGGCACCACGATTAGATCAACTGACAATATGATAATAATACATATCAGCTGTGACAGTTGGGACGAATATAGAATGTTGCTACCTAATCAGCAAAGTTACAATAAATTGAGTGGTATACTTGGGTTGTATATGATGGATCGTATTGATATCAAGCTGGATGTAGAACTGTCAAATATTCAGGAGAATTATGTAAGACTCGGTGATGAGTCTTTACTGGGAATAAATTCTTACGTCTATGGGAAAATTTCCGATGACGTGATTCATTTTAAGTATATGTTGGATTATTAGAACATTAAACAAACTAGGAGGCCAAGATTGGTTAACGTAGATTTAAGGCAATTATGCAACAAACTGAATTTTTATTGCACCAATACGCTGAATAATGCGGCCGGTCTGTGCGTATCGAGAACGAATTATGAAATTACGATTGAGCACTGGTTGATAAAGATGCTTGAGAGCAGAGACGGCGATCTTCCTGCGCTTCTTGATAATAAGCAGGAAGTGATTGGTGTTATGATAAAGGAATTGAACCGCAGTCTGGATTCAATAGCATCCGGAAACGGAGGTAAACCTAGTTTTTCTCCGGAACTTATTTCGCTGCTGTCAGATGCATGGTTAATCTCGTCCGTCGATTTGGGAGTTTCCAAAATACGCTCTGCTGCCGTTATCCTTGCTATTCTAGAACATCCAATGAAATGGGGACAGTATGGCTGGTACACTCCTTTAAAAACATTAAACTCAGATAAGATCAAGGCCAATATAGGTACGTTTTTGGCAAAGAGTTCAGAAAATGCGATAACTCCGGCAGAGGAGGAGTCGACAGGTGAAGCTAAATCCGCTTCATCAGCTAATTCCAATGCTGCCAATGGGTTTATTGAAAGGTTCTGCCAGGATTTCACGCAGAAAGCAAGGGATGGAAAACTGGATCCTGTTTTTGGTCGTGACAACGAGATTCGGCAGATGGTGGATATTTTAGCCCGACGTAGAAAAAACAACCCGATTCTAGTTGGTGAGCCAGGTGTTGGTAAAACTGCTGTCCTAGAAGGTCTTGCTCTTAGAATTGTTCAGGGTGATGTTCCGGATTTGCTTAAGAATGTAAGATTGATCGGGCTGGATATGGGATTACTTGAAGCTGGAGCCGGAGTGAAAGGTGAATTCGAGAATCGACTTAAAGGTGTTATTCAGGAAATTCAGAGTTCACCGCGACCTATAATTTTGTTTATCGATGAGGCTCACACGCTGATCGGCGCTGGTGGTTCTGCCGGTACCAGTGATGCTGCAAATCTGCTGAAACCTGCTTTGGCACGCGGAGAACTTAAGACCTGTGCCGCCACTACCTGGGGCGAGTACAAGAAATATTTTGAAAAAGATCCGGCTTTGGCACGCAGGTTCCAGCTTGTCAAACTGGCGGAACCGTCGGTGGATACAGCTGCTCTAATTCTTCGTGGACTCAGAGCTAGTTATGAAAAATCCCATGGAGTTGTAATCAGGGATGACGCTCTTGAAGTTGCTGCAAATTACGCTGATCGCTATATAACTGCGCGATTCCTACCTGACAAGGCGATAGATTTACTAGATACAGCATGCGCACGCGTAAAGGTTAACTTGAGATCTACCCCTGGCAATGTTGAGGATTTGCACAGAAAATCACAGGCGTTGGAACGTCAGATAAGTAGTATTGAACGTGATCTTGAAAACGATACACCTGTTGATCTTGAAAAACTTGAACAGCTTCGTGCTGATTTGAAGGATAACGAAGAAAAATACCGTGTGGCTGAAGAAAAATGGCAGAAGGAACTGCATGCTGTCAATGCTGTTGTAGAGCAGAGAATAAAACTCCAGGACGTTAAGAAGGAGGGGCATGATGTTGATTCTGATGAATACAAGGCTGTTCTTGATGAACTAAAAGCAAAATCTTCAGAACTTACAGAATTGCAGGGTGATAATCCTACAATATTCTATGAGGTTACACCAGATCTAGTTGCGCAGGTCGTGTCGGATTGGACGGGTATTCCTCTCGGTCGTATGGCTCGAGATGAGGTTAATACAGTGCTGAATCTTGATAAGATCTTATCGGAGAATGTTAAAGGGCAGGATTTTGGAATCCAGACTCTTACCACAGTTCTTAAAAATGCCAAGTCCGGCTTGAGAAACCCACAGCAGCCGCTAGGTGTATTCTTGTTGGTCGGTCCTTCCGGCGTGGGAAAAACAGAAACTGCTATCAATTTGGCCATTCAGCTGTTTGGCAGTGAAAAAAATCTAGTATCTGTCAATATGAGCGAGTACCAGGAGAAACATACTGTTAGCAGATTGGTCGGTTCTCCTCCGGGATACGTTGGTTATGGTGAAGGCGGTGTTTTGACGGAAGCTGTCAGACAGCAACCTTACAGTGTGGTGTTACTCGATGAAGTTGAAAAGGCACACCCGGATATATTGAATATTTTCTATCAGGTGTTTGATAAAGGTGTATTGAGTGACGGTGAAGGCAAAGAAATAAACTTTTCTAATACGGTAATACTGTTAACCAGTAATCTTGCTAGTGATGTAATAAGTGAAATGTGCAATGATCCTGACTGTACAGTGGAAGCAATTACAGAAGCTATCAGACCGATACTTAACAATCACTTCAAACCTGCTTTACTTGCCAGAATGACGGTTCTTCCATATAAGGCTCTTACCAAGGAGGCTTTACATGATATTGCCATTATTAAACTTGGTAAATTACAGAAGCAGCTTAAGAACAATAACGGTATCAAGCTTACCTATGATGAAAATATTCTTGATGCAATTGTCGAACGATGCACTGACGCGGAGACTGGTGCGCGTAACATTGATCTGATTATCAATGTTAATCTGTTGCCTAAACTGTCATCATTCGTATTATCTACCATGAGTGACGGAAATATTCCTGAGGGAATTCATTTGAAACTTGATGAGAATAACGAATTTGCAATGGATTTAAGTTAACGCCGAGTTCTGTCTCATTGAGACAGAACTCATACCCTTCATAGGAGAGTATAGGTGGAAAAGAAAAAAGTATTTGTAACGGCGATGGAACATGATGAGGCACAGGTAAAAGCCATATTCGACAAGATCTCTAGCTACGGCTTTGCTGTTGACGGACATTTTTGGAACTATGATGAGAAAGAATTGACGAAGGAGATCCCAAGTGTTGAGCTAGAATCTTCGGTTGCATGGGTAATCGTTGCATCCAATAAGATTGAACCTAGGGCAATGATCGGTCTGTCTTTGACAATATTAACTTTGAAAAATTTCTCAAAGGTCAGAGTTCCGATTCTAGTAATCGGTGATCAGCAGGAATTGCCGCCTCTGCTGTCATACGCTGAATTTTGCAGTATCACCACCATTGGTGCCAAACTGGCAGCAAAAACTGCCATAAAGAAAAACTGGCCGGCCGAGGATTTCAGAATTTGTGCGCATAACCAGGCAGGAGTTGGATTCTGGTTGGAGGTTGGTCCTGCGAAAGGAACGTGGAATGGAATTCTATGCGGGGCTTCTCAGGAACAGATGGCTACGATGGATTTTCAGGCCGTGGGAAATAAAGGAATGCTTCCTGAAAGATCAACATTGAACTACCCGTTCAAGGATGCCAAACTTACATCAAATGATGTTGAATATACAGCGTGCGGCTGCAAGAATATTTTGACTGAGAATGACAGCTATTTTGTTAGACTGAAGGGGATTGCTTCATCTATTATTATCGGCGAGGGATTATCAGATGATGATTTGATGGAGTGTTATGTTATCAAGCTAGCTGTGTAGGTATGAGCCGGTAGGTAAGTGTATGGGCATCATTATATGTGATAAAATGTACGGCGATGCACGAGGCTTTCCCGCTGTTCGTACTTGTGCCCGGACTGTTCAGAGAACAGTCCAGTATAATGAATTGACAAATAGTAAACGATCCATAATAACCTTTAAGGTAATTATGGCTTTTTGCTTAGTCTAAGTGATTTCACTGAAAAGTGAATGAACTATGTTATGAGAGAATGAATTTATGTAAATAAATTCAAATAGTTACCTTCGGATGTTCATCTAGTCTGAAGCTCCAAGGTGTATGATTAAACAGTCGGTAATGCTGACAGTGTTGTA
>ONPL01000204.1 GCA_900319705.1 uncultured Pseudomonadota bacterium
GCTGTCTGATCCGCTTCAAATTTGCTGCAATAACATTTTCCATCTTCAATTACCATTAACATACTTATCACATTTATAACACTTATCTCTTAGTTACTATATCGGAAAAATATTCAATTTGTATACTTTTACTATTGTTAGATGTATACGTTATGTATATAATATTAGTATTCAATATGAATACTAAGGTTTAAGAAATACTATGAAAACTCAAGATTTATACGACTTTTTTGGAACTCAAAAAAACATGTTGAACAACTTGATCCCGTTGCTTGGAGTGCATAAAAGCACCATTACCAATTGGAATGTTATTGTCCCTTTAAAGCACGCTGTAGTAATTGCAGAAGAATATCCAATCAAAATCAACCTGGATGATTACAGAGTACGAAACATTACTCAACTGACTCGTAAATATATTAAGTAAAGAGGTGCATTATGTATTTCATTCAACTTAATCAACTGCTATTAGCTGACCGTCAATTGTCGATATTCGACAAGGTGGTATATGCTGCATTGTGTACTCTGACTCAATTTAACGATCCTATTACAGGACAAAAGAATCAACTGATATCTCAGAACGATCTGTATAACTTCCTTCAATCTAGCATATCAATTGGAACAATTAAACGCTCATTGGATAAATTACGGTCCTTGAAATACATAAATGTCAAAGAAACCAAGTATAAGAATAGGATCACTGTGATCCAAACTTATACTCAGAGTGATCCAAGTTTACAAACAGCAAAAACCGCAGAGATCCAAAACCTAGATCAGAGTGAACCAAACTCTAGATCAGAAGTAAGCGCAGAAAGATCCAATAATGGGTACACAGAGATCCAAAACCTAGATCACTCTGATCCCCCTATTAATAGTAATAGTAATAATAAAAAAGGAGAAGAAGAAGAACGAACCCCCGTCACTTCCGTTATTCCGGTCTCTGCGATTAAATTCGATTTTGACTATCAAAGTCTGCAAGACATACCAAATCTCACTGACCGTGCAGCCAAAGTCTACGAAGAAGCCTACAAGGTATTTCCGCGTGAAATCATTCGTGCACAGGAAGTCTCTGTGTGTGTAGAAGAAATGAGTCTGTGCTATGAACTCAATGCCAGGGAGTTTGAACGCTCCAAACCGAACTTCAAGGACACCGCAAAGGAAAGAGCCGGACTTATCGTTCAGGCACTGCTTGCCGACAAAAGCAAATTTGCCCCGATTGAAATCCTTTGGGGAATCAACAGATACAAGACAACCAATACCGCAGAGCCTACTCCGGCCACAGTCAAAAGAGAATGTATCAAGAGCAGAGTGGAAAACAAAGGCTATAACAACGATTTGCAATATCTGATCCGACTCCGCAGAGACGAACAGCGTATATGCAGTAAAAACGCTAATGACTTCCTCTGCCGGTTCGCTGACAGATACGCTTCCGAACTTGAAGGACTGCTGAATGCCTACTATGCAGAATCCAAGGACTATGATGTGAAGTTCAATGAACTTGTTCTGAAAATGGCTGAAATGCCGCCGATTCAGGAGAGCATTCCAAACTATTGGAATATTTATCAGAGCAGATCTAGAGAGCTGCCAATTAACCTTGATGTCAGAATGATTGCCTAAGGACTCTATATGTTTGAAAAGATAACAGTCAAAGCGCCGGTCTATCACGAGTTTGCCGCTGAGGTCGAAGCAGTCATTGACTCACTTGTAGTCTTTAAGCTGAATCTGCTGTCACAGCACTCCCAGGACACAAGAGCCATACAGGAAGATATTCAGTTTATTGTGAATACCATAACCGACCTTGAAACCATGCTTGATGAATATGTGGAGCGTTACTATGGTTAATCTCATCCTACCCTACCCGCCGTCAACAAATACCTATTGGCGCAAGTGGCACAATCACATGGTTATAGGTCCGGCCGGAAAAGCCTTCAGACAGAAGGTAATCAACATCATTGCACCAATGAAACTGCAGCCGATAACCGGCTTTGTCAGAATGCAGATTAAGGTCTATGCAGACAGCAACCGCAAGCGTGACGTTGACAACAACCTCAAAGCACTTCTGGATGCACTGACACATGCCAAAGTGTGGATTGATGATTACCAGGTCAAGGCAATCTCAATTGAACGTATGAACAAAGATCCGAACAAAATCGGCTATTGCGAGGTACAGATTGAATGTTTAACAACCGAGAACTCCTAGAACAGTACATCATCTGGGCGCACGTCGGAGGACGCTTCGCTCCGGAATGCTCCAAACCAAGCTACGCATTCAGCAACAGTGATATGTGCTTTCTGCTTATTGACGAT
>ONPL01000105.1 GCA_900319705.1 uncultured Pseudomonadota bacterium
ATTCATTCTCTCATAACGTAGTTCATTCACTTTTCAGCGAAATCACTTAGACTAAGCAAAAGCCATAATTACCTTAAAGGTTATTATGGATCGTTTACTAAAAAATCGTTGTTTTACGGTTGTGAAAAATACCGGTATTTTAATGCTATTCGGAACAAAAGTGAACCGTGGAACGGTGCGGAAGCTCCGTCCCCTGGAAAACAGAACGGTCAGTTGCTGAATGATTTTCTGGAGCCGACATCCAGCGAAAACAGGGTGTAGGAATCAGCCTTCAGTGTTACGCTGTCGCCCAGTTTAACCGCATCGGGTGACACAACGGCGGTAAATTCCCCGGATTTAACCGTGATCTGTTTCGGAGTTATGGTGATACTCTGATCATCTGCAGTTCTGACGGTGATGGAGTCATTCTGTACGCAAATGAGATCTTTTCCGCCGGCAACCAGATGCAGAGAGTCGGCCGACTCGATGCTGATGTTCGATTTCACCGGATCGATCTTCATTGAGTTTTTACTGCTGCCGGCGGAAAAACCGGAACCGTAAACCAGATCCATGTTTCCGTCGGTATACGAGCCGATGTCAAAATCGTCGTGCCTGCCGTCGAGATTTTCCATTTCCTGGATCAGCGGATTCTGCCGCTGATCTTTTTTAGAAAATAAATTTTTGACCGGGGCGATATAGGAGGTAAGCGGCATCAGGGTTGAAACTACGGCAGAGGCAAGTCCGATGACACCGATATTGCCGCATGCCCCGGAAACTGCGCCTCCGGCCGCCATTGCTACCGCTGACAGTGCCGGTGCCGCCTTTTCCAGTACCTTTGCGCCATTGGCAGCATAGGTCGTGTTGCCGGAGACAAAGTCGATATATCTCTTTCCCGCCACGGTAAGTTCTCTGTTTTCATTTACGTCGGTGACACCTTTGGGTGTTGTTCCGTTGCAGGCTGTATAGAAAAGATGCTCAGTACGCTTTTTTTCACAGATCAGAAAATCCGCATTGTGTTTGCAGATGGTCGATGCCATCAGTGAATAGCTGGTTTTGAAAACAGGGGTTATGTTCAATGCCGTAGTTAATCCGCATTCTATTTTGATCGGCATCAGATTCATGGAAAATTTCTGATCAAGTGAAAAATCAAACTGGATGGTTTTTCCGTTGGTACAGCGCAGTGCACATGCGGTGGCGGAAATTGTGAAATTTGAACCTGTCATGACTAGATCTCCTGCAGACAGTCCGTCTGCATCTGTATGTTTCTGCTGTCCCGGACCGCTCAGAATATAGCGCTTTCCAGGTGGCCCCCGGCAGCATTGAAACGGTTGCCGGCGAATTTAAACTGCATATTACTGCAGTCCATTCTGTTGTTCATTCCCTTAACCGCTGAATCACTGAAAGTCAGGGTGTTGGCATCGTCCGCCGCCAGTTTTATACTGTTGTCCGTCAGGGACAGTTTTATGTTGTTTTCAGTGGTGATGCTGATTGCGTCTCCATCCCGGGCTGACAGTTTGATCCCGGTGTCGTTGCCGGTTTTCAGTTCGATCTCCCTGCCTGCGCTGATGAGACTCTGTCCGTTTTTCAGAACAATCGCTGCATCATAGTCATTTGCAACGGAGGTGGTATCCGGAGATGCTTTGAGAGTGTTATTCAGTCCGGCTGCAAAAATCAGGGGCCGGTCTGCGTTTTTAACCTCGATTGTTATGTCCCTGGTGGTTTTAACGGTAAAATTCGACTGCCCCTGTATTTCAGCCGCTTTCAAAACATCATTCTGAAGATCGACTGCGGCTCTCCTGGACATGATTTTCTTGCCGAGAGCCACCACGGTGGCCAGAGGTGCGAGTTTATTCAGGGCAACGGAGCCAACCACGTCTTTTTTGAATTTGTTGTAGGTGATTGCCAGCCGGTGATCATCGATTATTTTTTCACGGCATATTTTTATTGAGTTGTGTACCGGATGTGCTGCGGCCGGAACGTTCGGCAGTTTGCTGAAGCACGCAAAGATCATGCTGTTCTTGGTGTAGAGGGTATATCCCTTGGCAGCTCCGAAAACCCCGTTTCTGTAGGCAAGTTTCACCGAATGATCCGAACTTTCCACATTTGCAGGCATATATCTGCTGCTTTTGGTAAGACTTAGCAGATTGACTCCGGATATGCCGGCGACGGTTTCAAACTTCACTCCTGCTGAAAACAGATCGGAAACAGCAAGTTCAATGGTCGGGTTGGCGGCTGAAAATCCGAGGTTGTAGCTGTAGCTCGGATAGTTGACAGAAACATCCACTGAAAGAAGATTCTGCACAAAGTCTCCGAAAAATTCGGCCTGCATGGATTTGGTGGATACCCCGCCGGGTGTAAGCAGATTGGTCAATTTTCACTACCTCGCTATGCCTGTAAAACCTGTTGTTCCTGGTTCTGATCGTTGAATTTTGCTGTATCTGCGTTCATCGACATTCTGGTAATCCCGTTGAATGATACGTCGAATCCCGAGGTTCCGAGAGTCATTACCGTCTGACCCGATTTGATTTCAAATCCCGAACTGCTGACAGTTACGGAACTTTCACCGCACTGAAGCACGGTTTTCCCGGATGATGCCGTAATACTGCTTTTACTGCTACCTTTGACCGAGAGTTTGATCTGATCCGCCACCAATTTTACAGCGGAACTGGTTTGATTTTCTCCCGGACTTGAAAGCTCCACCCGGTTTTTTTGGGTATCACCGGTGCCGGGATGTATGCTCAGTTTACGATCGCCCCGGGCGAGCACCTGGAAGATGATCCCCTTCTTTTTGGCGGTATAGTTTATTCCTGATGATATGCAGTTCTGGATGATTTCAGCCAGTCCGAGGGAGGCAAGCAGAGCTGCAGGCGCCGCCACTGCGGTTCCCAGGGCAGCAGTGACCGGTATTGTGCTTCTGGCTTTCAGATTACCTGAATCAGGATTGTCACTCCCGTATGAACTCAGGGCTTCATAGAAGGAGGTATAATCCAGAACCGGCAGTTCCCTGAAAATGAGCTGATCCTCCGCCTCATCGTAAAACAGGGTAAAAAAGAAGTAAAGGTACTTCATGGAACCTGTGACAGAAACCTGGTTGGAGGCATTGTTTGCAAACAGTGCAAAGGTACGGTCCAGCAGCAGATCGAGTGTGGCGGCGGTGTATACCGCTGAAGGATAGGACAGTTCCTTTGATCTTGACACAACCATGTGTCCGCCTTTGCTCCCGACAGATTTCTTATAAGTGACCGTCTTGAATTCGTTCAGTTCAACGGTACATTCCTCGCCGTCCTCCGGTTCGTCCAGGGTTACAGTCAGCGTGTATTTACCGGTATCATCGCTGCATTTGAGTTCAACCTTTGCCGGAGTGCAGATCCCGTAGTGCATTCCGTCGGCGGAACTGTTTTCAACTCCGTGGGAGAAATTGAACCTGAATTCTTCAGCTGCGGTTGCCTGGTTTGATGCGGATCCTCCGGTAAGAGGCCGGTTGGCGGTGTTGTAAAGCTGCAGAAATGTTTCATTACGTTTATCAGTGCCGGAGAAAGGTCTGCCTCGGGCAATTTCCCGCAGTACAAACGGATTCTGACTGTCCTCCGGATCGGTCTGGCACCCGTGGAGTACTGCGAAGTTTCTGCCGTTTACGGTACAGGTTCTGTAACCCGGAAGCTGTATGTTTCCGGATTTCCCTGCCGCCAGCTGTACCCCGGAGGCGCTGCTGATTTTCAGCCTGAAACTGTCGGTAAATCCGCTGCCGTCCGTTCCCGGGGCATTTATGAATTTAAGCCCCCGGAAATCCTTCTCCCTTGCACATTCGTCCGACATTTCATCAATAAGTCCGTTCAGTGTATCTGAATACTGACGGAGCGTCAGGGTGGTGCCGCCGGCAAGAAGCTGGTATGGCAGGGAGCCGTCCAGGGAATCCCCGGAGGGACTGTGAAGAGTGAAATGGCGGTTTCGGCGCAGGTAGGTCAGATCCTCCAGCACCGGCATATTCTCCTTCTGCGAGGTCTGTACGGATATTGGGGTTTCACCGCTGTAGACGGTACCGTTGATTTCAACCTCCAGCTTCATGGTGGTTTCAAGCAGAGCAAAAGTAACATCCTCCGCATAGTTGAAACAGCCTCCCGCGGGAGCTGTTCCTGCACTTATTCTGTAGACGGTGGCTCTGACATCGTCCATGTTCAGTGATTTAATCCGGTATGCAGGTCTGGTCCCTCCGGATGGAAGAAAATACATGGTCTGCGGTATTATCACCTTAAGACTGCGGGTCTGTGACGAACTGACGGAACCGGATGTTTCCGGTTCCGGCGCGGCAAAATCACTGTTCATCTCCGACATTTTGATATTCTGTACGATACTGGTGGCGAATGCATATGAAACCACCGCGGTGGACAGTGCCATGTTGGCGGCCCCGATAATGCTCATGATAATATTGCCGCGGCTCATTTTCGGAGCGGTGTTTTCTATGGTCAGATCACGTCCGTAGGTGCAGATTACCGCATTTTTGTTTACATAGTCGGTGGCATAGTTGCAGGATACTCCTAGTTTGCTTGAGGCTGTCATGTTGGAAATCTGCGGTTTCTGCAGACGATCGAGATCTTTGGCCCACAGCTTTTCGTAGGTGGCGGCAGGATTGGAAAGCCATGCCTGGTTGTAGCAGTTGAACTGATTGTCGTATCCGATATACAGACCGGCACCGAACTCCATGTTTATACTGATGGCCGAGATCTTGGTTTCATTGGTAATACCGGCGGTGTTGCTCTGGTACCCACCCATTGACAGACTTGCATTGAGCACGGAAAAAGACATTTTGTTTTCAGCGGAAACTCCGGCCGGAGGGGTATAGTTGAAATGCAGAATGGGAAAAATATCCATATCCCTTTGCTCCTTGTCGATTTATGCTGTCCTATACGAACTGTACTGAGAATTTACAATAATCCGTCCTCTTAAATTATTGATAATCAAAACATCTGCTGTCAACAAATTTGTTATTCTTCAGTGACAGACTGCAAACCTGCGGATCTCAGCTTCCGCCGGCGGCAGAACTATTAATTTACGTGTAGATCTAAGTTTAAACTCTCTTTTTCACTCCTTTGTTGCCCCTGTCCGCCGCTGAAGCTAAACTCCTATTATTGATTAGGCAGACGGTGAGTGTGCCGGTCAGACATAGAGCGGCAGAGCCGCTTCCCTCAATTCTTTTTCGATTTCAGATTTTCTATTGGGAGGTTTTATGCCTGAATTTTTCCGTAAAACAGCGCGTTCAAAGCTTAAATCTGTATTTATGGCTGTTTCATTTTTCCTTGCATCAACTGCGGCGGCTGACACCGGTGCCGATGCCCGGGGATCGATCATTACCGATAATTTTGCTCTTGTGGCTTCCGGCTCTGAAGATGCGCTGCCGGGACCTCTTGCACGGGACCCGGAGGGATCTGCCTATCTGGGGACGGTCGGACAGTTTAAGGTGGTACCGGGGAACAAAGCTCCGGAGCATCTTGCATTTGTGAAAAAGGCGAACGGAAGCGGATATATCATAGAAAACCGGATAATTGTCACCTGTTCAAAAAAGAATCTGTGTACACTGCCTGATTATTTCCAGGCGGAGCAGCTGGGAAAGAGAAGATATGAAATTATCGTGAATGACTATGAAACCTAGAAGCTTTATATGGAGGAACTGAAGGGAATCGATGGAGTGGAAAAAGTTTCTCCGTCACTGTTTTTCGGAAATAAACAGAGATTGAAGTAGCAGAGGAGGAAGACAGAGATGAATAAAAGCTATGTGAAAAATAAATCTCCGGACCTCAGACTGTCCCGCATGGCACTGACTGTTGCCGCGCTGACGTTTTCTGCTGCGGCTGTGCTGACAGGATGTCACGGAGAGGCAAAATTCGAGCCTGAACAGCTGGGAGAACTGACAATAGAAGGCGGCGATTATATATCCGGTCAGCCGTACCTGGTTACTCTGAAGGATGCAGCCGACATCAAAGCGAAGATCGGAACCCTGTCCAAAATCAATCCGGTTACCGGAGAGGAGGCAGTGGAGTTTGAGTGGTTCTACACAGTACCGCTGCATTATTTTACCGACTATACGATTGATTATAAAAAGGTCGGAACGATTACAGAACAGTTTACTGCAGTAAGCAGTCACGGAAATGAATTCAGTTACACCCGAGAACTCAAACAGACCGATCCGTATCTGGCAGATCAGTGGCATATCTACAATATAGGACAGAACCCGTACGGGATGGTAAAACCGCCGCTGAAGCAGATCGATATGAATGTAATTCCGGCCTGGAGAACAGTGCATAACGGGAAACTGGTCAGCGGAGAAGGGGTAAAAATAGCCGTATATGACACTCCGGTAGATATAAATCACGAGGACCTCAGGGAACGTATTTATACCCCGGCAAAGCAGATCCCTGGATCCGAGACTTATGTCAACACAGGTTTGTCGTTTGAAGATGCCAAAAGTTCAGTAAGTATTACCCATGGAACATCGGTTGCCGGGATCATTGCTGCAGCCGGCGGTAATGAAAAGGGCGGACGAGGCATTGCCTATAATGCAGGTATAACTTCAATTAATGCGGTTTTTGCAGGTCAGAACAAAACTGATGAAAAAATTTCTGTTCCTCTGTCGTATATACTTAAAGCCGGTGATTTCAATATTGTTTCCAATTCCATGGGTTCTGATTTTTTGCCGGAGGATAATCCTGCAACCTATGAGCTGTTTGATGAATTGTATGAGCAGAATATTGCCTTTATTCATGCTATGGGTAATGAGTTTGCTGAAACTGGCGGTGATGACGATGAACCGGCTAAAAAATACTATTTGAGTATCTGCTCTATTCTTGATACCGACTGCGAATTCAAACAGACCGATGAAAGAGCAAGACATCCTTACGTGATACATGTCGGCTCGCTCGATTCTTTGGGTGTCCGTGCTCCGTACAGCTCAACCGGTTCTAATATGTGGATCACAGGTGTCGGAGGTAACTTGGGTTACAGAAACGGCTTTGCTCTCGATGATGTTAGTGCCGGAATAGTAACAACTATGACTTCTTACGGTTGGAAAACGCTGGGATATACCAAAGAAGTAGGTGCTCCGTGGATGGACAGCGATGATAAACAGTACTATACCCAGGCTATGAGCGGAACTTCGGCCGCAGCGCCGATGGTTTCCGGAGCCGCCGCTCTGGCGTATCAGGTAAAACCTGATATGACGGTGTCCCAGCTTCGTTATCTGCTGGCTAAAACCGCCATGAATGATAAGGCTATGAGCACCCTCAAATTTGAAACCAACCAGGCCGAAGAAGATCTGATTTACAATAAACCGATCGTATATGACTACGGAGTAAACGATCCATAATAACCTTTAAGGTAATTATGGCTTTTGCTTAGTCTAAGTGATTTCACTGAAAAGTGAATGAACTACGTTATGAGAGAATGAAT
>ONPL01000107.1 GCA_900319705.1 uncultured Pseudomonadota bacterium
GCGTAGCACTTCGTATCTAACAACTTCATTATTACTGGCATCATTGATAATAATGACAGAAGCCGGCGCATCCGCTTTCCGCACCAGTTCTCCGGTACTGGTGGTATCGATTGACGAAGTATTGTATATATTTGAAATTACCGCCGTAGCCTTGCCGAAATTTGAAGGATCAACTTCTGCCTTGAGTGCAGAAGCCAGAGCAAGCTGCGATTCGGAAGTAATGGCCGGTTTAATGTCAAAAGCTGCGGCAAGTGTAGGCTGAATGAAAAAGTAATCACCTTTGGCCTTTGTAGTACCATCAAATTTGATGGTAATGCCGTAACCGTAATCAGACAGATTAACGGTATTAGTCTGCCCGGGAAGAATCTGCCCGTTAAGAATTTTATCTCCTTCAGCATTATCCCGAGCTACGGTATATACGTTGTAATCTGTAGCAGAAGTAAACTCAATATAGAAATCATTGGTGGTTACATTGGCCCCCTCGCCGAAATTCACTGTGGTTGTAACCACACTGTTTGAATTTGATCCACGAGTTGTAACAGGGGCAATGGTAAAAATATCACCACCCAAATTTCCGTTAAGATCCACACCGTTGTGATTACCCTGGTTAAAGGCATCCGCCATGGCGATTGCAAGCTGTCCGAGACTCTTTTCAACCTCTTCAATTTCAGTACGAACTTCAAGCAGACCACCAAGTTCACCGCCGATGGTGGTGTTATCCAGCGTGGTTTCAGAACTGGAATCACCGCGTGAATTCTTATAGGTAAGATTCAACTGGCTATTACTGTAGTCGAATTTTCCAGGAACCTCTTCAAGTACTGCATGATTTCCATCCTGCAGCACCAGAGAGTGACCGGTTGAAAGAGTTACCAGAATAACCCCGTCCTTCTGGTTGTAGGTGCGGATATCCATATATTTTGACAGTTCCTGAATAGCAGCATCACGCTGATCCTGAAGGTTGTAGGCAACGGATGATTTTTCGCCGAGCGTTGCCTGCACCGCCTTGTTGAGATTGGCAATCTTGGCAATTATTTCATTAACAGTTCCGATATCCTCTCTGATCCTGCTTGTGTTGAACTGCTGGGTATTGTTTACATCTGTGTACAGAGTGTTGAAACGGTTCACAAGTCCGTTTACACTGCCGATAAATTCGGTTCTCTGGGCAAGGGATGACGGATCATTGACAGCAGACTGCAGTGATTTGAGAGTGTCAAGAATTGCTCCGCTCATACCGGTTGATTCACTGGAAAGGTATTTATCAATTGAACTCAACTGTCCATATACAGTATCGTAATAGTTGCTGATGGAGGTGTCTCTCCATACTTCCTGCTGGCTGTAGGTATTATTCAGACGTTCGGTGATAGTTTCACCAACTCCGTAATTAAGAAGACTGGTATATGTCTGTGAACGCTGTCTTACATAACCTTCAGTACCGACATTGGCGATATTGTTGGATGTGGTATTCAACATCTGCTGCTGCGCGGCAACAGCAGATTTGCCGATTGACAGTAACCCGTTGGATGGAGTTGATGCTATTGTGTTCATACCTGCCTGCCTTATACTTTCACATCTCTATATCTGTCGAAGGCCGAATTTTTTACAATTTTCTTTAACTTGTTTGCATAGTTCGGATCGGTTGCGTAACCGGCCTTCTGGAGTTCTTCAAAATATTTTTCGACAGTGTCCGAATTTTTAACCTTGTCGTAACGGTTGTTTCCGGTAATCAGTTTTGCATAATCTTCAAGACTCTGCTCTACACTGTCATAGGCTCTGAATTTGGAATTCATCATTACCTTCCTGCCGTTTACATACTCGTAGCTGTTTGCTCTGGTTGTATTGGCAGAATTTCTGGAAGCCTTGATCCCGAAATAGTTATTTGCAACTTCCGTGCCTTTTTTCATCAGATGTTTGCCCCATCCGGTTTCAAGCGCTGCCTGTGCCACCATCGCCAAAGGATTAAGACCGTATTTGGAGGCGATTTTCTGGGCGATCGGCATGATTTTCTCTACAAAGTCCGTAGAGGTTGCACTTGCAGGAAGTGATTTTGAATACTCCTTCTGGGATTTGAGATCTTCGAACAGTGCGATATTACGGCTGTTAACCTCGTTTCTGCGGCCGCTGCGCTCCCCGATATCAAGAGAGGTTCCGAAATAATCAGATGTTCCGTTCACCTGTCCGGTACGCTGTGTTTTTGCCGCATTTGCAAGGCTGAAACTTTTTAAATCACCGTTGATACTGAAACTTTTCACATCACCGCTGATATTGAAATTTCTGGATTCGTCCGGCATCCTGAAACTGCCGTCCTCATTTTTGGAATTTTTGGATATTTTCGAACTTTTGTCGAACTGTTTAACGATGAGATCTGCAAGACCGCCCGACTGAAGGCTCTTTCCACTGCCGGCCAGATTGGATGCCATCTGTTCATCAAGCATGGACTGATATAATTCGGTGGTATGACTGGAGAATGGATTATCCTTGAAAAGTTCCTTTTCAGTTTCACGGACACTCTTCATCCAGGTCTGTGTGAAAAGGGCTTCAAACTGAGCGGCTGCCTGTTTAAGAGCACCGGCTTTTCCTTCTTCACCGGAAAAGCCCATTTTGCGAATACGATCCAGGGAACCTAAATCATTGATATATCCTGCATTGTTGTTTACTGTACCGCTCATTTTAGCCATCCTTAACTAGATGATGACTAATTCCCCCTCTATTGCTCCGGCCTGTTCCAGGGCTTCCAGGACACTCATCAGGTCACCGGGAGCAAGGCCGATACGATTGATGGTACGAACCAGATCATCAAGTGAATTCGATGTTTCCAACTTAAACATTCTGGTATCCTTCTCCTCCACCTTCAGTGATGAATTCGGAACCTGAACGCTTTCCCCTTCTGCAAAGGCGTTAGGCTGATATACCTCTATATTCTCCTTGACGGTTACCGTAAGACCACCGTGGGTTATAGCCACCGGATGGAGTTTCACATCCTTTCCGATTACGATCGTTCCGGTACGTGAATTTACGATAATCTTTGCAGCTTCATCCGCTATATCAACTTCGAGATTTTCAACCGCGGCGAGGAAATTAACCCTTTCACTCTGATCCCTCGGTGCAAAAACTTCGATGGATATTGCATCTAAAGCTCTTGCAACATTCCTGCCAAAATTATCATTGATGGCACTAACCACATTCTGAGCAGTTGAGAAATCAGCTCTGCGCAGATTGAGGGTGATCGTGTCACCGAATTCAAAGGAGGAGGCTACTTCTCTTTCAACAATGGCACCGTTGGCGATACGGCCCACTGTAGGAGTATTTATAACTATTTTTGACCCGTCTGCGCCCTCGGCACCAAGACCGGAAACCACCAGGGAGCCCTGTGCAACCGCATAAACCTGTCCGTCCGCACCTTTCAGAAATGTCTGAACCAGTGAACCGCCGCGAAGACTTTTGGCTTCACCGATGGCGGAAACTGTTACGTCAATTGTTTGACCAGGTTTGGCAAAAGGAGGTAGTTCTGCGTGAACAACAACCGGCGCCACGTCCTTCATCTTAGGTTTGATGGAATCAGATACTTTGATCCCGAAATTGTTCAGCATGGTTCTGAATGTTTGTTCAGAAAAAGCATTGTTTTTTTCACCGGTACCGTTTAAACCGACAACCAAACCATAACCAATCAGCTGGTTGGCTCTTACACCCTGTACTGATGTTATATCCTTGATTCTGGATGCAGATGCAGTAGCCGAACAGAACACCATAATGAGTGACAAAATCCAGACTTTTATAAACTGTGTCATTTTATTTACTCCTTCCGCCAATATTCAGGCACTCAAGCTAGAACGGATTGAACACACTGTTGAAGAATTTTGCCAGCCAGCCTCTTTCCTGGGTATTTGAAAAATCCCCGGTGCCGCCGTACTGTATTCTTGCATTAGCAATGCGCTGGGATGATACCGTATTATCGGAATTGATATCTTCAGGTCTCAAAACTCCTGTAACACGGATATACTCGTTGCCGTTATTGAGCATCAGCCATTTTTCGCCGCGTACCATTAAATTACCATTAGGCAAAACCTGTACCACACTTACAGAAATATTTCCCTTCAGGCTGTTGCTCTGGTTGGCGGCGGAAGAGCCGTCAAAATCATTGCCGGAATTGATTGAAGTCTCAGGGGTGAATTTCCCGAGATGAAGACTCTGGCCGAGCAGCGTAACAGGAGATATACTGAGCCCGCTGTCCTTTTTAAGCTGGGTCTTGGCCTGTTTTTTGGCAGAAGTTGATTCATCAAGAGTAACTGTTATCAGATCGCCCACCTTGTGCGCCTTGATATCGGAGTAAATGCTGCTTACACCTGCATTGGCAAATATTGAGCCGGTAGGAATAATTTCTGTAGGATGTTCCTCTGGCAGAGCCGGTGCAAAGCTGGGATCATCAGGCTTAGGCTTGCCCGCATCAATAACAGACTGACATCCGGTAAGCAGACCTGTGGTTAAAATAAGAGCTAAGCATACTTTATTCATTTCAGTGCTCCTTTACTCCGTTGTTTGACTTCTAAACCTTTAACTTTTTATTGTTATTTTTATATCATTGCAAACTCTGTTCCATAATCATTATGTATTGGAATTCAGACTTGACAGCATATCGTTCACTGCTGACAGTACTTTGGAATTCATTTCATAAACTCTCTGCGCCTGGATCAGATTAACCAGTTCTTCAGTTACATTCACATTTGCAGTTTCAAGCATACCCTGCTTGATTGAGCCCATTCCGTCCTGACCTGCAGCCCCCTGGATTGGAGCTCCGCTTGACTGGGTTTCGATAAACAGATTCTCACCAATCGGTTCCAGACCCTGCGGATTGACAAATCGGCTCACATTCAACTGTCCGAGCACCTGAACTTCAGCCTGGCCGGTAATTGTCACAGAAACCTGACCGTCGGAACTAACAGTAATCGAAGTTGCATTGTTCGGAACTTGGATGGCCGGCTGCACCGTATAACCGCTACCGGAGGTAACAATGGTTCCCTCGTCATCCATTGCAAACTGCCCGTTTCTGGTGTATGCAGTGGTTCCATCCGGAAGTTCGATTTCAAAAAAACCGGAACCGCTGATCATAAGATCAAGTGCATTGTCGGTAGTTTGAACATCACCCTGGGTAAAAGTCTTCTGAGTTGACATCACCTTGGCTCCGACACCGATCATCAAACCGGTAGGAAGTTCAGAATCTGCAGAGGATCTGCCGCCTGGCTGATTAATCTTCTGGTACAGCAAATCTTCAAATACCGGACGGCCTTTCTTAAAGCCTATGGTAGAAGAGTTCGCCAAGTTATTGGAAATCACCGAAATGTTGGTTTGCTGGGCGTCAAGGCCTGTTTTCGCAATCCATAATGCTGGCATCATGATATTTTCTCCTTAGTCATTAAGAAATACGCATTAAATTATTACTCTGCTGATCCATTTCCTCAGCAGTCTTCATAAGTTTCACCTGGGTTGTAAACATCCGCTGCAGTCTGATCACATTGATCATTTCCTCGGCTGCGTTGACATTGGATCCCTCCAGCGCTCCGTTTTCCAGGCGTACTGTAGGATCTTCCAAAGCCTTCACTCCGTCCTTGCGGCGGAACAGACCGTCATCCCCCTTGTATACATCCCTTATGGAAGGTTTAACCAGTTTGATCTGGGCAAATTCCTCTATACTGCTGGATTCCATTCCTTCAGGTATTCCTGCAACTGTACCATCCTGGTTAATAAAAATTTTCTGTACCGGCATCTGAATATTTATAGCTACGCCGTTAACATCCAGTACACTCCGGCCGGATGTAGTTTTGAGATTGCCATTCTGATCTATAATCAGACTGCCGTCTCTGGTATAGGCTTCAGCACCGGTGCTGTCGGTTACCGCTATAAAACCGTCACCGTTAATTGCCACGTCAAGATCGCGACCTGTGGTATTGATGGCACCGTTTACCATATTCTGACCTGGTTTTTCAGTAAGAGAAAAAACTCTTGTAGGAAGACCTTCACCGAAAGCCTGCATTGATCTTGCCTGTTCAAAATCAGCCTTGAAACCGGTTGTAGAAGCATTGGCTAAATTATTACCTCTCACAGCCAGGCTGTTGAAGTTTTCCTTGGCACCAGTCATTGCCACATAAAGTAAATTGTCCATAAACTGCTCCTGAAATTCTGTTAATACATAATATGCAATTTGAATGCCACAAATAAAAAAGCGATCTCTTTCGAGACCGCCTTAACTGAGCAAATTATAGAATTTCTAAAAACAGTTATGATACATTCAGTATTGTCTGCATGATGTTGCTTGATGCCTCGAGAGACTTCGAGTTGGCCTGATAGTTTCTCTGAGCCATGATAAGCTGCACCAGCGATGCCGACAAATCCACATTTGATGATTCAAGTGCAGATGACTTGATGGTACCGGTTGTACCGACTCCAGCTCTGGCTGGAATTGGCTCACCGGATGTCAGTGATGCCTTCCAGCAGGTATCACCAACCTTGCTAAGCCCCTGATTGTTGGTAAAGGTAGCCATGGCAACCATACCGATCTTGACAGCAGTTCCGTTGGAATAGGTTGCACGCACCAGACCGCTTCCGTCAATATCCAGACCTGTCAACTGTCCGACAGTAGAACCGTTCTGAGTCAGTTGGGTTACCGAGAACGAAGATGAGTACTGAGTCAGAGAATTTGCCAGTGTAATCTGTTGAGTAGGCTCAGCTCCATTATCCAAAATTGTTCCGAGAGGTACAGTTCTGATGATGTCAGGATGCTGATTAACAAGATTACCGCTGGTATCAAACTGAAGCTGAGCGCATTTGATTGGTTCGGTTCCATATTCAGTTCCTTTTTCAGGATCTGTATAGAAAGTAGCATGACCTTCATCAACATCTAAAGGCTTACCATCCATGAACAGATAAAGATTCCAAGCATTTTCCACCCCATATTCAAGTTCATCAGCATCACCCGGCTTATGGTAAGCATCAGTCTTGATGTAGTAGTAGGACATAGAATGCGCCTCACCGAGAGAATCATAAATAATCACCGAAGTAGATGCCGAATAAGTGCTTGAATCAGTCGGATCAAATTTGCAAATATCAGCTTTAGGCTTCTCTTCAGTAACTACACTCGATACTACTGTACTGCTGGCATTCAAATTCATAGTTGATGTAATCTTGGAAGTCTGGGTTGGAGAACCGGCTTTGGCAGGGATCACCAGATTACGGGTTGAATCCAGAGACATGGACTTAACAGTTCCGTCTTCGTTCACATCATAAACCTGCAGATAGTAACCTGAATTTGTAATTACATTTCCCTTTTCGTCAATTTCAAAGTTTCCTGCACGGGTATAAATATTCTCCTGGGAATCCTCTGC
>ONPL01000109.1 GCA_900319705.1 uncultured Pseudomonadota bacterium
TTGAAAAAACAGAGGTGCTTATGAATAAAGTAGACAGTATTATTCAAATAGACTAAGAAAATCAAGCAATTATGATTTTATAAGTGAGTATATATTGTGGTGTTTCGTTGGTTCTATTACATATATTTAAACACCAAGCAAACACCATTCTTTTGCAGAGGTGCCGTAAATCCGCTGTTTACGGGGCTTTCTGCGGTATATAAGTTTTCATTCTCAATGAAACCTTTAATGTAATTCCTCAACCCTTGAACACAAAGTGCACAGATCAAAAGCTACGATCCTTCATTCATAGATTGCACCATCACAATTTCATTTCTCAAAATTTCCTAGAACATATCAAAACAGCACGACACATAATCTGCGACCCATTCTAAATCGAATTCGTTTTTTCAATAGAAACCATCCCCAAAATTATTTTAAAGCTATCCCCCAAACTTAAATCTTACGCACATTTAATAATCATATTTTATGCTAGCATGAAAACAATATAGCTCTGTTCAGGATCCTAAAGTAATGAAAAGAACCATACAAAGATTTGAAATACACCAACAGGAATTAACTCCGCTCAGCAATAATACAATAGAGAGCACGCTTAAACTTTTTGATCAGGGAAAATATTCCGAAGCTCTTGACGGCTGTTTCAAATTTCTCCATACCGGAGATATCAGGATCCTTCTGACACTGGTGCAGATCTACCAGTACGGACTCGGTACCACCCTGAGTCTGAGTGAAGCGGAAAAATATCTGATCATGGCGGCGGCAAAGGATGTCACCGCCTGTTTTCAACTGGCTGAATGGTACGATCACGGGATCAGAGGCGAGCCTGACCACCAGAAAGCATATGACTATTACACCAAGGCGGCACAACAAATGTACAATCCCGCCATGCTGAAACTGGCCGGCTATCTAAATGACGAAAAAGATCCGCAGTACAATCCTGAAGAAGCTTTCTACATATATAAAAGTATAGCCGACGACCGCTCCGAAATTTATCCGGAGGCATCCTACCAGACCGGACTGCACTATCTGAAAGGCAAAGGTGTGGAGAAAAACACCAGGGAGGCATTCAGATATATTTCCAATGCAGTAATACACAACTACGCCCCGGCCATCTATCAGCTGGGACTTATGTATATAGACGGAGACGGAGTGGCACTTAATCAGGAAACAGCATTCAAGCTGATGAACCAGGCTGCATCCCTGAACTATCCGCTGGCACAGTACCAGCTGGGCAAGATGTACGAAGAGGCTATCGGCACCTTCCCTAACGGACAGCGTGCCTACAACTGGTATTCCTTTGCCCTCAACCTCGGCTGTGAAAAGGCAGCGGCCCGCATGGCTTCAATGCTGCTTGACGGGACCATGGTATCAAAAGATTACGAGAAGGCATTTCTGCTGGTTTCAAACGGAGCATCCAACGGAGATCCGGAGTGCATGAGAGTACTCTCCCGCATCTACGGCGAAGGACTCGGGGTAAAGGAGGATCCGCTCAAATCCGCAGAACTTATTAAAAAAGCGGCGCAGGCGGGTTCAGTCAAGGCACAGCGAATACTCGGACTTCTGTACATGCAGGGCCGAAACGAACATATTCCCCGCGATATTGAAAAGGCGGTTGAGTGGTACACCAGATCTGCTGAACAGGGTGATCAGAAAGCCCAGTACTATCTTGGAGTATTCTATTCCGACGGCAAGAAAATCCCGACCAACTACCCTCTGGCACAGAAATGGCTGACCAGACTGGCGGAAAACGGCCACCGGGAGGCGATGTACAATCTCGGCTATCTGTACGCCAACGCAAAACTTTCCGAAAAGCCCGACTATAAAAAGGCCCGCTACTATTATGTGGAGGCGGCGCATCTCGGACAGGTCGACGCACGCTTCGAGCTGGCCAAACTGTATCACACCGGAGTTCCGGGACAGGATGAAAACGGAGAAAACTATTTTGAAAAAGATGATCAGCTGGCCTACTACTATGTCTATCTGATCCCCGATGAATATCCGAACAAAGAATATCCTGCACTTCTGAAAGAAATCGAAGCGGCGATCACTCCGTCGGAGAAAGCCGATATTCAGCAGCAGGCAAGAATGCAGATGCTGAACCAGGTATCTGTAAAAATTCAGAGGAATACCTAAGCAATTTCAGGAAAATATGAAAAAAAAATTTAAACCGACTGCAGTACCGAAAAAAGAAAACAGCAGAACGTTCACCATCGATGAATGTCTGAAGCTGTTCGAAAAAAACAACTACAAACAGGCTTTCAGCAGACTGTCGGAAATTGCCGGACCGGAAAATCCCTACAGCTGCTATCTGATGTTCAAACTCTATTTCAACGGACTTGGCACCCCGAAAGATCTGCTCAAGGCCAAACAGTGGCTGATGATGGCGGCGGAGCGCGGCGAGCCGAATGCCGAATACAGCTATGCGATCTATTACGCACCGTACCAGAAGCAGTCAAACTTCGACTATCAGGAAAGTTTCAACTGGCTTAAAAAAGCGGCGGACCACGGTCACACCAGAGCGGCACTGGAACTTGCCAAACGGTATTTTTCCGGCAGAGGATGCGAACAGGATCAGAACAAAGCCCTGGAGCTGATTAAATCAGTATCTCAGCAGGATCCGCAGTACAATTTCAATGAAGAGGCCGGACAGTGCTACTACACCGCCCTCAGACTAAAAGAAGCCTACCCGTATCTCAAAGCGGCTTTCAATGAAGGCCGGTACGGCATCAGCGGTATTCTGGCCACCTATTACATGCGGGGAATAGAAGGGATACCGCAGGACGTGGAGCTTGCCTTCCGCATTCTCAAAAAAGGTGCGGACAACCGGGAGGGACTTTCCGAATATATCCTCGGCAGCCATTATAAATCAGAAAAGAACATCCGGCTTGCCATCAGATATTACCGCTCCGCCTATGAGCACAATCTGCTTGAGGCGGCCTATGAACTTGCCAACATAACCATGAAAGATCCGCTGCGCAGCTCTTCAGATGAAAAACAGTCGGTACGACTGCTGATCAAAGCGGCCCAGCTGCCGGTGGCCAATCATCTTGATGCCATCGCAGATCTCGGCTCCTGCTACTACTCGGGCTGGGGAATTGAGCGGGACGGCAGAAAAGCGGTGCTTCATTTCAACATGGTGCTTGAATCGGTACCGGAACATCCGGTGGCACTGTTCGGACTGGCCAACTGCCATCTTAACGGTGTCGGAGTAGAGCGGGATGTCAACAAAGGGCTGGAGCTGATGATCAGAGCGGCGGAACTTAATACCATGCCGGCACAGCTGGAGCTGGCGAACATCTACCGCGAAGGGGAAATCACGGCAAAGGACGATCAGAAATATCTCCACTGGCTGGAACTGGCGGCGCAGAACAACAGCGACAGGGCCAATTTCATACTCGGAGAGATCTATGAGGAAGGCACCGTTACCGCAAAAGATCCGCAGAAGGCACTGCAGTACTACACTGCCGCAGCCGGTCTTGCCCATATCGGCGCGCTGAAAAAATTATGCCGGATCTACCAGAACGGCACCCTGACCGGAGCTGATGAACTCAAATGTCTCTATTACAATGAACTGCTGGTGAACCTGTTCGGCGATAGACATCAGGAAACTGAATCATTCTCGGAAAAGATCATCAGTGAATATGTAAACGGCGATTCGCCGCATTCTGAACAGTTCATTAATGATTTACTTAATGATGTATATGAAATTATAATGAGGCGGTATGACGCAGATCTTCCGATGTACTGCGAAGAATGCCCGATCCTCAGATCTCATCTGTCAATGCGGGAGGAGGACGATCTGGAGCAGCTGCTCCCTGTAGACACCCTGGAATAATTTTATGAACAACCAGAAAGTATTTATACTGAATTCACCTGATGAAATCGATGAACAGCTAAAAGTAAGGCTGATCACCAACACCCTGGACGAACTTGTGATCAACTACAGTCTGTCGGTGGACATCAACCGGGAGAATTTCAGTGATTCACCTTTTTTTGCCCTCAAACCTCTGCGGCACGTCAGATTCAAAATTACCGCCGGGGAGAAATGCACCTCCCTCGCCGGACTGTTTGCCAACTGTGAAAATCTGCAGAGCTGTGAGCCGGTTGACGCCGGCAGGGTGACCGATCTGAGTTCGGCACTGAAAAACTGCCACAAACTCGAATCAATCCCCTTCACCGCCACCGGCGGGGTTAAAAATTTCAAGGGCTTCTGCGAATGCTGTTTCAGCCTGAAGAGCATCGGTGATCTCGACACCTCTTCGGCGGAGGATCTGTCCTTTGCCTTTTCCGCCTGCCGCTCCCTGCAGCAGATCCCGCAACTTGACACCTCAAAGGCCACCACCATGGAATCAGCCTTTGACAACTGCTATGCACTGACTGAAGTGGCGCTGCTGGATACCTCATCCGTTACCAACATGAACAACTGCTTTTTAAGCTGCTGCAGCCTGCGTGAACTGCCGAAATTCCGCTTCACCAGTCTGGAAAGTGCGGTCAGCATGTGTGACAGCTGTGAACAGCTTAAAACCATCCCCCAGTGGGATCTGCGCCATGCAAAAAAACTCAACATGATGTTCATGGGATGCAGTTCACTGGAAAAGGTTCCGTCACTTGATTTAAGCGGAGCCACCGTTCTGTCCTATATGTTCGCCCACTGTGAAAATCTCGTCTCCGTGGGAGATCTGAAAGCAGGCCGGGCAAATGTTGCCGATCATATGTTCTGCGACTGCAAGAAGCTCGAACAGCTGCCGGCAATCGAGGGGCTGGGTAAGGTTACAGATCTTACCGAATTTGCCGGGGACTGCCGCAGTCTGGTTCATGTTCCGATCTACGACACCGCATCCGTGCAGAATCTCAACCGCGCCTTCTGCAACTGCAGTTCGCTGATCAAATTTCCGCTGTGGAATACCGCCGGTGCCATCAACTTCAACAGTATGTTTGAAAACTGCACCAGTCTGACCGAAGTACCGGAGTTTGCCACCGACAGCGCCCAGCTTTATGACAATATGTTCAAAAACTGCACCGCGCTGAAACATAAACCTGAATTTTTTATTGCCTCAAAATTCAGGCGCTTCTAGAATACCGGAATACGGACACGGGGAAAATTTCCATGCGCAAATTCTGCAGATTTCTACTGATTATGACAGCACTGCTCTATGCCGTGCTGCCCTTCGAGTCGATCCTCAGCATGAAAATTGACAAGAACCGCTATTCACTGGTAATACCATGTCAGACCGATCGGGAAAAATGCTCACCGTACTTCCGCAATATGCTCAGATATCTGCGAACCTTCACCACCCGCTATAAAATCAGCCAGATCACCAACCGGGGGACAATCAAGGCGCTGTTCATAGAATTTGATGAAGGGGATTTATGCAGAAAATACCTGACCCGCGCGGTCCAGGATCTTAAATACCTGGATGTACACATCGAGCACAAGTTTAAAGATCAGAAAAACTACTGGCTTCTGTACAATCTCAACCACCGGATGATCATGGCCTGCATCAACTGACGCAGGGCCCTGCAGCACCGGTAGGGAAACTGATTATTTTGGCTCTGTAAATATTTTAACTAAAAAATCTGTATTAGGTCTAAGATACCAGTTTAGACCTAATACCTCAAATCTATAAGTTACAAACATACTAGGGAATTAGAGCTCCCATGACAATTCTAATTCGTCGACCCTCTGGCGATATTTTTCTGCAAGTGATGAATCCGGTTTAATTTCATCTTTGCCTTTTTCATATAAATCGGCAAGCTGTTCACATGCTGAGATATCGTCCAGATCGCATCCCTGTTTCAGGTAAAAAACAGCTTTTTGCAGATCCTTTTTGACTTTTTCGCCCTGAAAATAAATTTTTCCGATGTGTCCACAGGAAAAACCGTCTTTCAGTTGACAGGCTTTTAAGTACAGATTAAAAGAATCATGACCGTCACCTGAATGCAGTTCGTCGTATATGTCGGCAAGTTCAGCGCATGCAAGTGCATTGTCAAGTTCACAGCCTTTTTTTAAATATTTCTGAGCTTTTTCAGTTCTTTCCTGTTCACTGTAACTGATTTTCCATGCTGATCTGATAAAATAACCTGCTGCCTCACAGGCATTTTTGTTATTTCTGCTGCATAAGCTGTCAAGATAGGTTATTGCATCGACTGAGCATTTTTCAGTACAGATATATACTTCTTTTGGATCCGCTTCACAGCAGGATCCATCATATTTGAATAAATTTATTGTGGCTGAGCATCCGGTATCATTTTTAAGCTCACATGATTTTCGAAGGTAACTTAATGATTTTGCAAAATCAAGGACCATTCCTCCGTTGCTAGGCTGCTTGCCAAAGTGAAGTCCAAGGAGCAGACATGATTCGCTATGTGACATCTGGCAGGCTTTATTCAAATATTTCTCAGCTTTGGAAAAATAATCTGTATCAAAAATCACATAAGAATCTGAAGTGAGTTTTTTTTCAGGTGCATGTGATTCAACACAAAAACTGTCCTTCACACAATAGTTTTGCGGTACAAGTGATACAGCTTTCTGATAACAGTCATCTGCATTACTGCAGTCATTGGAAACAGCAAAAACATATGTACTAAGACAGCTGAGAATAACTGCCGGAGTGAAAGATTTAAATTTCACAACTTGCCTCCTGAAAAATAGATGCGGTTAAAAATTGCGTATTAGGTCTTAAACCCTAATTTTTAAACTGTTCTGTGTGGAATTATACCATCTAAAAGATGGTCGATTTCACACAATTTTTGCCTGTAAATTTTGCGAGATATACATCACATTCCGGCGTAAAAATATTTTTTTTGAAGGTATGTCGTAAATTGCCTCTAGCAAGCATTCTACGGCGATGTTTTTTTTCTTTGATGGCAGTTTTGTCATTTTTTCACGTCAGCGCTCCCTATGAACAATATACAGGCATATACGGATCTTTTAGAGAGTCAGTGTTAGTAAAAACAGGAGTTTAAAAGCCCGAAAAAAAGTGTTTGGTATAATACTTACATAGC
>ONPL01000140.1 GCA_900319705.1 uncultured Pseudomonadota bacterium
GGGATCTGGCATCTGAATCTGTGGACCGATAATCCTGAACTGCTGTCCCGGGCGGCAGTAAAGGAGGCCGGAAGATGCAGGATCTACATGTATGATGTCAGCAATCCTGATGAAATGCGCTATTTTATTGAGGAGGTTCGCTGATTTTTCGTGTAAAAGGCGGAAATATACGGCATTAAACCTGTATGTCCGGGGGCCCCTTTTTTCAAAATAGCGTACACTGCAATTAAAACTGACCTGCCATAAATAGATAATTATCAACCTCTTTTGGAATTCTGTCTCTGTATAGAGTAGAAGGAAATACGAGAATTGTATTGTACATTGCTCTTGAAGTTGCCACATTAAATAATTCAGGTTCCAATGAATATCTTACAGAAGCGTTTGGTATGAGAAAAATACAGTAATGTACCGTATTCAACAGTAATGAAAGTTCGTTGACTCTCTGTTCATCAGGATTTCGAAAAGGAATTTCGAACGTTTCAAACAGTACGAAATACGGAATCAGCAGCAATAACAGGATATCAAGCTCCGGCAGGATCAAAAAAAAGGCAGTCTTGCGACTGCCTTAACACTGTTGTTAATTTTGTACTAACTACCGAAATCAGCCGGCTCTGAGCTCTTTAGCTGCAGCAACCAGGTTTATCAGACTTGCTTCTGTCTCAGGGGTTCCTCTGGTCTTCAAACCGCAGTCAGGGTTGATCCACAGTCTGTCTGCAGGAATTCTGCTGAGCATCTTGCGGCATGCGGTTACAATTTCTTCCACAGAAGGAATTCGAGGGGAATGAATATCATACACGCCAGGTCCTACCTCGGTTTCAAAATTGCTGTCACGCAGAGAATCAAGGATCTGCAGATCTGAACGGGATGCTTCAAAGGTGATAACATCAGCATCCATGTTATCGATTGCAGGAATAATATCGGTAAATTCACTGTAGCACATGTGGGTATGGATCTGGGTATCAGCCTTCACACCGCTGTGGGTCAGTCTGAATGCTGGAATTGCAAAATCAAGATATTCACTGTTCCAGTCAGATTTTCTCAGCGGAAGTTTTTCTCTCAGCGCAGCTTCGTCAATCTGAATGATCTTAATTCCGGCAGCTTCTAGATCCAGCACTTCATCACGGATGGCAAGCGCAATCTGTGAAATTGATTCACGGATGGAAATATCCTCACGTGGGAATGACCAGTTGAGAATAGTTACCGGACCGGTCAGCATGCCCTTTACATACTTAGAGGTAAGAGACTGGGCGAATTTAGACCATTCTACAGTAATCGGTCTGATGCGGTATACATCACCCCAGATAACCGGCGGTTTAACGCATCTGGTACCGTATGACTGAACCCAGGCCTTTTCGGTAAAGATAAATCCGCCGAGAGATTCACCGAAATATTCCACCATGTCGTTACGTTCATATTCACCGTGAACCAGAACATCCAGACCGTGTTCCTCCTGCCACTTGATGCATTCAGCGATCTTCTCTCTGATAAAGGTTTCGTAATCTTCAGTGGTCATTCTGCCGGCACGGTACTCGGCGCGTACAGACTTGATCTCCTTGGTCTGAGGGAAAGAGCCGATAGTGGTGGTAGGGAACAGAGGAAGTCCGAATTTTTCCTTCTGGATCTTTCTACGTTCCTCACGGGATGGCTTACGAACGTAGTCATCTGCGGTAACGGAAGCCATACGGGAGGCTACAGCAGGATTTGCAGCACAGCGTTCTTCTGTAAACAGTCTGCTGTTGGCGGCGAAAGCCGGATCATTTTCAAAAGCATCAAGAGATGCAAGTCTGCCGAGATCTGCCAGTTCAACCAGTTTTTCCTCAGCAAATGCCAGGTGTTTCAGGTATTCAGCACCAAGTCTGGTTTCATGTTTAACGGTATACGGAACATGCAGAAGAGAGCAGGAGGTGGAAACTACAGTGTTGATCCCCTTTGCTGCAAGTTTCTTCAGAACTTCCAGAGTTCTGGAGTAGTTGTTTCTCCAGATATTCTTACCGTTAACCAGACCGGCAAACAGGATCTGATCCTGAGGGAAACCGTATTTTTCAATCAGGCTCAGGGTCTGTCTTCCTTCGATAAAATCAAGACCGATACCGGCAAAAGGAAGTTTAATCAGTTCAGGATAGATATCACGCACGTCACCGAAATAGGTCTGCAGGAAGATCTTTGTATTCTTTGCAGCACCGAGCAGAGCAGTGTAGATCTTACGGAACAGGGCAATCTGATCTGCGCTGAGATCCTGTACCAGAGAAGGTTCATCGAACTGCAGTGTTTCAATACCGCAGGTACCGGCTTTTTCAACCAGTTCACGGTAGGCAGCAATAAATTCGTCAACGAATGATTCAGCGGTTCTGCTGCCGGTAAAGCGGCACAGACTGAACAGAGTGAAAGGTCCGACAATCACAGATTTGGTTTTGATCCCGAGTGCGGAAGCCTCAGCAGCCAGCTTGAACAGACGGTCGCCGGTCAGTTTGATTTCGGTCTGATCTTCAACCTCAGGAACAATATAGTGATAATTGGTGTTAAACCACTTTTTCATTGCCAGGGCGCGAACATCGCCTGATTCACCCTGATAGCCGCGGGCCATGGCAAGATAGGTATCAAGAGGAGATCTGTTGAGTTTTTTGTATCTTTCCGGAACGATGTTGAAAAGAAAAGCGGCATCCAGAACATTGTCGTAATAAGAAAAGTCACCGCTTGGAATATAATCAATTCCGGCCTGCTGCTGAGTCTGCCAGTGGATCCTGCGCAGTTCCGCCGCCTTCTGTTCCAGTTCCTCCTGGCTGATTTCATTTCTGAAATATTTTTCAAGAGTGAATTTAAGCTCTCTGAGGGTTCCGATCCTAGGGAAACCAACTACTGCTGTCTGCATCTGTATCTCCTTATGCAATAAAACTGTTATAATCATAAAACAGAGAAAATTATAAACAGCAGTTTGTAATAAATAAAATACTATATAATTATGTTATTCATAGTTTTAAACTATAAACAAGCCATATAACACAGCCAACTCAGCATTAGCCGGGAAACTCCGCTAAAGCCGGAATGGCAGACCAGAGGAATAAAGGAAATAGAATGAACCGACTGAAATACTCTCTTGCAATAATCGCTATCGTTGCCGCAGATGTGATTCTGATACTGAATATCCCGTCAGATGTATGGGATTTTATTTCAAAATTTTTTGAAATTATGTCAGCTCCAAATAAATTTGTCGAAAAGTGCAGTGCTCAGTCTGCAGCGGAGTGTGTTGCAAGTCTGCTCGGAAATCCTGAGCGCATAGAAGCCATTGACAGATCAATCAACATGCTGTCCTCAATCTCAGGACTGCTGGCCATTGCTCTTTTTGTGTGCACATGGTTCAGAATCAAAGATGCAGGAAAACCTGACTGGTCTCTGCTGTTCCTGTTTATTCCGGTTTTCAACCTGATCTATATCCTGATGCTGATGTTCAAATACAAATCAGTTGAAAGTTCGGCATGCCGGCAGAGCTGATCCGTCTCAGAGCTGTTCCTGCTGCTTAAGGTATTTATGCAGCAGTTCGAGGTAGGTTGACCCAAGTTCGCTGTGAAGTCCCCGGCTGTGGGTTATATATCCGATCCTCATTTCAGATTCGTCGGCCAGGGGGACGGCTATAATATCAGGACCGTTGAGTTTCTGATCAATCACACCGCTGCAGACGGTATATCCGTTAAGACCGATAAGCAGATTGAACAGGGTTGCACGATCTCTCACCCTGATGTTTTTGCGACGCTCAACCGGAGAAAAAATCTCCTCCGAGAAATAACAGGAATTGTGCTCACCCTGTTCAAAGGACAGGAACGGATAGTCGCCCAGCTCTTCGTTTGTAATGATACTTCTGCCGGCAAGAGGATGAAAACGGCTTATAAACACATGCGGTCTCGCCACCAGCAGTTCATGAAAGGACAGATCGTTTTTCCTGAGGATCTTCCTGATCACAGCCTCGTTAAAATCATTAATAAACAGTATTCCGATTTCACTGCGCAGATATGATACATCCTCGATAATCTCGTAGGTTCTGGTCTCGCGGATACTGAAATCATAATCGTTCTGTCCGAACTGTTTTACCAGATCTACAAAAGCATTTACGGCAAAGGAGTAATGCTGGGTTGAAACGCAGAACTGTTTTCTTGTACATCCTGTGTGCTTGTATCTGTCCTCAAGAATATTTGCCTGCTCCAGCACCTGCCTCGCATATCCAAGAAAGACCTCACCTTCAGGAGAAATTGAAATTCCCTTGTTGGTACGGTTGAAAATAACCACATTCATTTCCTTTTCAAGTTCGTGAATGGCATTGGTCAGACTGGGCTGTGAGATATAAAGTTTGTTTGCCGCCTCGGTAATGGTTCCGGTGGCGGCAACTGTAATAACATACTTTAACTGCTGAAGCGTCATAATACTGATCAGTTCTCCTCTTATTTCCTTTCATTAAAATCCAGCGCAGGATATTACCGAAACATTCAGTTCGCAGATCCGGTTCTGTCAGACTGTTACAGTCTCTGCAATCATAATTGTTTGGCTGAGGTTTTACAACCGTTACGAATATAAATACGAACCGGAAAATCCGACAGATAACTGGTAGTCATAGAAGCAGGTTCCGGATCGTAAATCAGTATGCTGCAATGCACAGCATAAATGTTTACTTTTTATCCAAAAGAGTGGTTCAATGAAAGTTAATTCTGATGGTGAGGTGTCTGAAACAGAGATTCTATCAACTCATGAAACGCAATAAATTTATGTGATATATATCAAATTTATTATCTATATCAGTATATTTTATATACATATTGTATATATTTTATTCTATTAAACATTTTTTGTTATCTTTTTTTACACTTTTTGTTGTGTATATTTTAAAAATCCGTATTATAAAAACTGTGAAGCAAATCACGTTTCACAAGGAGTACTAAAATGAAATTTTTATCAGGTTTATTTAAAGGTTACCCG
>ONPL01000110.1 GCA_900319705.1 uncultured Pseudomonadota bacterium
GATTTTGCCACGAACGCTCCAAAGGAAAACTACTATTACGGCTTCATGAACGGATTACTGGTAAACGGCACATCATTCATTGAGGAGCATAAATCCAATTTTGAATCCGGGGACGGTTACGTTGATATCATAATTGCTTCAAAAAACAGTGATACCGTGGCTATTCTGGAACTTAAACATACTGATAAGCCGTTTGGCGCAAGATTGATTGCAGCTCAAAAAGCAGTGGAACAGATCACTGAAAAAGGATATGCAGCTGTTTATATGAATGATCCTCTTGTACGGAATGTATATGCCTATGGTATCTGTTTTCATAAAAAAGTATGTTCAGTTGTTGTTAAGAAAATGAAATGAAGCTATAAGCTGTTTTTATCGAGGGCAACGATCTGGATTAATCTCGCAAAAGATAAAAAAACACTCCGAATTAAGAGTGAATTCCATATGTTAACAGACGGATCAAGAATTATACAGCAATTGCCTCAATGACTGCTTCGCTATGTACGTGCAAAACTATGCTGCAGCCCGGTGCTGTATGGAGTTTACCATCTCAACACACTATTCATACTATTCGTTTACGAAAAAGGAAATTTTTCCATGATTGATTATGAATATGCCCGCTACGAACTGAGAACAAAAGTCGCATCCAGGCCGAAAACTGTATATACCGGCGTCATGGACGGCAATATGGCCCGCAGTGTTTTTCATCTGTTTTTTAATTTTTTTCTTTTTCTGGTTTTCGTCGTGATCCACGTTGCTGCCAATCTAGATTTTTACGGAGTCCTCTATGCTGAATACAGCGGGAACTGTCAGGAGGTAAGTGCGGTTGTCACCAATGTAAGTTATTACCGGGATAAGGTGTATGTTAAAGCCAGGGGAAATGACGGTACTGCATTCAGCTTCAAATACGGCAGCTACAGCGGAAAGCCGGGGAATATTGTTACCGTCCGTTATCTTAAGTCCAATCCGGAATTTGCCGTTGCCGGCGACGGCAGTGAACAGTCGGCTGATCTGCTTACTCTGGTTCTGTCGGGGCTTCCTGCACTGATTATCCTGATCCTGAATATTTTCATAATCGGAAACTATTTCAGATTCAGAAGACTTCTGAAGAGTGAACTGTATCTGGAGGTGCAGTGTACCGATCGCAGTGAATCAATGACCAAGCGAAATAAGAATAATGTCCGAACTCTTTATGCATCCTATTATGAACTTACAGTCAGCGGATATCCGACGATCCTGTTTAAAGGGATCTGGAGTGCGGCCAAGCCCGGGGGAATTGAGTCCAATCAGCGGTTTGTCTTCAGGATTTATCTGACGGAACCGGACAATCCCGATTGTGAAAATTATTATTTTCTGCAGCTGCCGCGGGAGCCGGGACAGAACTGACTCAGTACTTCGCAGTTTTCCCTCTGACGGTATATTGCTCTGTGCTGCCGGATTGATTGCACGATTTTCTTCTCATTCATCGTTTGTTTTGTCTCAATTTGAGTAAAATAAGAAGCATAATCGGATAATGAGAAGAAAAAATCGATCTTGCCGAACCGCAACTGTTTAATTCTTTCGGCTGACATTTCCGTCAGGAGCAATCTTCTTTTCAAAACGGAACATCCCCTCAGGAAACTGTTCGTTCATCTCCTTTCCCGTATCAGGATCGCCGGGATCGGGATGATGACTGTTGTAGAATTCTACGATGTGAAAGCCGCAGCGGTTTACATAAAAATGGAGATTTCGTCTTTCGAAATATGGTGTAACAGTCTCCCAGAGTGTAACCTCGGGATGCATCCTTTCCACTGCACACCATGCGGCGAAACCGACTCCTTTACTGTGCATCCGGGGAGAGACAAACAGCAGTTCGAACTGCCCGTGTTTATCCTCCACCTTGATAACTACTCCTCCGACGGGCCGTCCGTTCTGCATTATTCGATATGCTTCACCGATGTCGATAGATTCTTCAATCGTCCTGCGTGAAATAATCTCTCCGTCCTCTTCAAAATGTTCATCCAGGCAGCCGAATTCGACCAGAGCTCCGTAGTTGAATGCCTCCTGGTTATCGCGTATGAACTGCTCACGATCATCTGAAGCTAAAGGAACAAGTTTTATCTCTGTCAATTTGTGACTCTCCGTATAACTGATATTAACAGTATAGCCGCGTTGCCTGCCGACTTCAATGTGACAGGCCGGAAGCCGGGTGTGAACAGTTTAGTAAGATTTGAAAGCGGCGGGATACCCGAAAGGTCGCTCTGTAAATCCTGCTAAAAACAGTTAATGGTAATGTGTGCATTATTTTTTGCGGTCACCAGCCGCACACTCAGTATTACAGAGGAGATTTCAGGGATGAAACAGATCCAGATTGCACAGCATATAGATGAACCGCCCCATTTTCTACTGTGGGCGGTGGATGAAATGGTACCGCCGGTTTTAGGAATAGTTGCAGGAATTCTGCTTGGACAGCTGTTCTACTGTCTGAGTGCAGGTCTGGTGGTCAACCATTTCTATAAAAGATTCCGGGATCACCGGCCAAACGGTTATCTGCTGCATATGCTCAACTGGTATATCGGAGTTCCGCTCAAGGGGTTCTGCTTCAGGCATGTTTTCATCAGGGAATTCTGGTAATGGAACTTAAAGACTATCTGAAAAGCTATGAGGGTGCCCGCCGGGAGAATTTTCTCAGCCGTGTGGCGCTGATTATCTGTCTTGTGATTATTCTGATCCTGCTGGTGGCGGTACTGTCAAAGAGAACCCTGGTGACAATCACCCCGTATACGCTGGTGCAGGACTCCTGGATCAGCAACAGTGACGGGGCTGACTCCTACCGTGAGGCCTGGGCGCTGTTTTTGGCCCAGGAGCTTGGCAATATAACCCCTGACACCATTGATTTTGTCAGCAAAAGGATCGGTCCGCTGCTGTCGCCGGCTATATATCATGACTTCATGGCAATCATTCATTCACAGGCTGAACATATCAAGGAGGATCGCATTACGCTCAGATTTGAGGCCAGATCGGTTCTGTATGAGCCTGAAACCAACAAGACCTTTGTTACCGGCAATCTGTATACCAGAAGTGTCTCCGGCAAGGAACTGCGTGATTTCAGAACCTACGAGTTTGAAATCGGGATCAGTAATTTTGCCCCGGTGCTTCTTTCAATGAACACCTACAATGATGTTCCGAAAACAATGAAACAGCTGCAGCTTGAGGAATCACGCCGCAAATCAAGAGAGGAGAGAGCAGGTGCGTCTAACTAGGATCGGACTTTTGACGGCACTGGGTCTGGCTTCACTGACTCATGCCCAGAGTATACCCCAGGTGCCGGCGGCGGTGGTTGACCGGGCTAGAAATAACGTGTACGGGGCAGACCGGACGGAAGATCCCGCCACCGTGAGCAGTATCAGTGTTGAATTCGGGAAAAATATCATGATCCCGGTTGCCCTTGGATTTACCAACCGTTTTGTCACCCCGTTTGCAGATCCGGTGGTGGTTTCCACCTCACTGTCCATGGCAGGGCAGAACGGCACCGGAGAGGTACTAATCCGCAATAATACGGTTTATGTTTCAACCACCAAAGATTATCCGGTGACCATGTTTATTACCCAGCGTGACAGTGAGCAGTACGCCATTTCCCTGACTCTGCTTCCCCGCAGAATTCCGCCCCGGGAGATCGTCTTTACCATCGACGGTTATACCGCAGCCAGAACGGCGGAGCATAAGGAGCCAGGGGCCGGACGTGATGACAGCAGAACCGCCCAGATCAAATCGGTGCTGCGGGCGGTTGCCCTTAATGAAATTCCTTCCGGATTCGAACTGCAGAACATCACGCCGGGAAGCTACCGGCCGGACTGTTCCGGCGGGGATGCCGAGGTGTCCTTCGATGGCGGTCAGCTGCTTACCGGCAGCAGGTTCGATGTTTTGATCGGCACGGTACGCAACCGGGGAACGTCGGTAGTACAGACGGATGAAAAAATCTGTGCCGGCCGCGGGACTGCGGCAGTGGCGCTGTGGCCGCGGATTATGCTTCAGCCCGGTGAAAGTACGGAAATCTATGTGGTCACCGATAAATCCGGCTTTTCCGGTAATGACGGTTTCAGACCGAATCTGCTGAGGGGCAAATGAGTAGACAGAACAGTTTTTTAGGCAGACTTCCGCCAAGGGCAAGACAGATCCTTACCCTGGGCGGTGCAGCCGCGGCGGTGCTTGGCGTGGTTTATCTTGGAGTCAGTTCCCAGGAGCAGGTGCACCGGCAGAGCAGTGACAATGTGATTAAAAATGTTCTCACTGATAAAAATACCAGGGAGATGACCATTGACAGCATGGCTGCTGAAATGAGGCGCCTGGTTAAAGAAAATGCCGGACTGCGCCGTGAAATCGAGGTTCTGAAGGATGAGGTGGATCGCAAGGACTACAATGCCGGGATCAAGATCGATCCCCAGGTGCTGCGCAGTCAGCTCAATGCCCTGACCCAGGAAATCACCAGACAGAAGGAGCAGATCCGCCGTCTTGAGGGAAACAGTTCACGGCAGCAGGTATTCGGCAGGGATTATTTCCCTGCGGATGAAAGACTGCAGCATCTGCCGGAACCTGCTGACAGACCGGCTGCACCGCCGGTTGCGGAACCTGGTGAAACAGTGTCTCCCCCGGTTCATGAGAGCACAGATCCTGCGGACAGCCCGACGGCAACCCGCATTGAACCGCCGCAGCAGCCGGTTTTTTCAGTGGTTACCTCGGAGAAAAAAACGGAGGTACAGTCCCGCAGACAGACTGACGAAAAGCCCGCCGGGATCTATCTTCCGGCCGGAACGGTAATTTCCGGAGTGCTGCTTAACGGTATGGATGCACCAACCGGTCAGGAGGCAAGAAAGGAACCGTTCCCGGCAGTGGTAAGGATCCAGAAGGATGCCATTCTGCCCAACCGTTACCGCAGTGACATCCGGGAATGTTTTCTGATTGTTTCCGGTTACGGAGATCTCAGTTCCGAAAGAGCATATCTGCGGGGTGAAACCATTTCCTGTATCGACAGCAGAAAAAATTTTATCGAGGGCAGTCTTAATTCATATGCCGTCGGAGATGACGGTAAAGCCGGGATCCGCGGCAGACTGGTAAGCAAGCAGGGACAGATCATTGCCAAAAGTATGATGGCGGGGTTTCTTTCCGGTCTTGCCGATGTTTTCAATGTTGATGCGGTTCCTACCATAAATACCTCGACCTCGGGCAGGGTCTCATATGAACATGTTTACAGCGCCGGTGCGCTGCAGGGTGCCGCCACCAGGGGGATCAGCAGTTCCCTTGAACGTATTGCCGATTTCTATATAAAAATGGCGGAGGGACTTTATCCGGTCATAGAGATTGACGCGGGAAGAGCGGTTGATCTGGTGGTTTCCAGAGGATCCTCCCTTAGGCTGCGTAACGATGAAGAGCAGAAAGGTCCGGCTGCGGCAGGCAGATCAGCAGCACCGGCGGTCAGTCATAACAGTTACGGAGGAGGAAAATGAAAATACTGAACAATACCGCTGCGGCACTGCTGTGCTGCTGCACTCTGAACTCATGCTCCTATCTTGATATCGGGGAGAGTGAGTTTTCATGTCCAGGCCGCAGCCGCGGGGTGATCTGCGCCGGCACCAGGGAAATATACAACCGTACCCACAACGGAAGTATTCCGGTTACGGTTGCGCCGGAGGCGGCCGCAAAAAAACGCGATTCAGCCGCGGGAACTGTTTATGCCGGTGAAGGAGGAGGCTCCGGCAGGCCGGATCACGGGGTAATTACCTCGGCGGCGGATGAACATCAAGAGCAGATCCGGGATAACTACATCATCCCGAATCTGCCTGATCAGCCGATCCCAGTGCGTACCCCGGCGGGAGTTATGAGGATCTGGCTTGCCCCCTGGGAGGATCTTGAGGGGGATCTGCATGTCTCCGGGTATATTTATACCGAAATCGAGCCGCGCAGATGGGTAATTGCGGAGCCGGAGGATTTACACTCGTCCGGATTTAATTCTTTAAATTAATTTTTTTTTATAGGAGGTAAGAGATGGATCTCAATATTAATTTAAAATCAAAAAAGGTGCTGGTGGTTTCACTGGCGGTTCTTTTCCTGATGGCGGCAGTCCAGGTTCATGCCGGCACCGGCGGAGATGAGTTCAAGGATCTCTATGACCAGCTGATGGGCTGGGTGCAGGGTACCCTCGGCAAGGTGGTGGCGGTGTCCATGATCCTCGTGGGGATCATCGCCGGGGTGGCACGCCAGTCGATTATGGCTTTTGCGGTGGGTATCGCGGCAGGTCTCGGTCTGTACTATGCACCGACCGTAATTGACAAAACCCTGTCTGCGGTTCCCCTTGAAAGTGATCCGCAGCTGCTGTACCGCGCTCTGAGTCAGCTGTGCATGTAGGTTCCGGTTAATTTGTTATAATTTTTCAATCCTGCAGTTTGATTTCTGCGGGATTTTTGTTTTCCCGCTCTCAGGCCGGTCCTGAAATTCTTGTAAATACCGGATCAAACTTTTATGATTGAAGCTATAGGTGTTTTCGTGGAGCTTGAGTTTAAAATAACCTGACTGAGCCTGATGTCTTTATACAGGACTGCCGTGCGTCTGCGCCGGCCGGGTAACGCAGGTTTGGCCGAAGCTCCGGATCCGGAACGTCGGAAGTTGTGACTGTTCCGGTTAAAGTTATGCAGAGGAGAGTTTAGCGTGGCCAGGCAGTGGACAGAGGAACAGAAAAAATTTATCGAAAGTTTTTTAAGACGTAACCCGGTAAAGGATTCGGTTCATTTTGACGAAATCCGCACCATGTGCATGGGATTTTTTCTGCTCAGACCGGAAAAACCCCGGCTTGCCGACAGTCTGATTCAGCAGTACGCACAGACGGCTGAGAAACTTTTTGCGGAAAGAATTGATACCTGGGTGGATGAAAGTAAACGATCCATAATAACCTTTAAGGTAATTATGGCTTTTGCTTAGTCTAAGTGATTTCACTGAAAAGTGAATGAACTACGTTATGAGAGAATGA
>ONPL01000015.1 GCA_900319705.1 uncultured Pseudomonadota bacterium
AGGTAACTATTTGAATTTATTTGCATAAATTCATTCTCTCATAACGTAGTTCATTCACTTTTCAGTGAAATCACTTAGACTAAGCAAAAGCCATAATTAGCTTAAAGGTTATTATGGATCGTTTACTAAAATTTCCCAAAATTAAAAATTATAGATTTTTTAAATAATTATTTCTGAATACAAAAAGAGATCTGCATTATTTACATATAATACAGATCTCACCAAGTAAGACAGCTAAGCGTGTAAAGAACGTTCTCCGCGAGCTATTCCGCTAACACCGGATCTTACAACTTCCAGCAGTTCTGTGGTTTTTACCAGTACATTGATGAAAGAGTCCAGTTTAGCACTGTCACCTACCAGCTGAATTACATATAATTCGTTGGTTACATCCACAATCTGACCTCTGTAGATGGTGGAGAGAGACATCAGCTCATTACGCAAATCAGCAGTATGAGCACGGCATTTAACCAGCATAATTTCACGCTCGATATAAGGAGCATCTGCCAGATCACATACTTTCAGAACATCTACCAGTTTGTGAAGCTGCTTGGTAATCTGCTCCACCATTTCATCATTTCCGGTTGTCACAATGGTAATACGTGACAATGTATTATCCTCTGTAGGAGCAACAGTCAGTGTCTCAATGTTATAACCGCGCTGCGAGAACAGACCTACAACACGACTCAATGCACCGGATTCATTTTCTAGCAAAATCGAAATTATATGTCTCATTGTACAGTACTCTCCGTATCGCTTAATCTCATATCACACATAGCGCCCTTGGCAATCTGCATTGGATAAACCTTTGCATCAGGATCAACCAGAACCTCAATCAGAACCAGTTTATCCTTCATTGCAAAAGCTTTCTGCATGGTTTTATCGAGTTCTTCAACTTTATCAACTCTCAATCCTACATGACCGTAGGCTTCTGCCAGTTTCACAAAATCAGGCAGTGAATTAACATACTGCTGACTGTATGACGCGGTGGTACGGCCCTCGTAGAAGAGTTTCTGCCACTGCTTAACCATACCAAGTGAATAGTTGTTGATAATTACAATTTTCAGAGGGATTCCGTACTCCATACAGGTTGAAAGTTCCTGAATATTCATCTGGAACGAACCGTCACTGGATATGCACACCACTGTCTCATCAGGATTTGCCATCTGGGCTCCGATTGCAGCAGGGAAACCGTAACCCATGGTTCCGAGGCCGCCTGAATTCAGCCACTTTCTTGGTTTCTTAAACGGATAATACAGAGCGGTAAACATCTGATGCTGTCCCACGTCGGAAGCAATAATTGTATTTTCATCTGTGCACTTTCTCAGTGACTCGATAACCTGAGGAGGAACTATATACTGGCTCTTCTTGTAGTCAAGGCACTTCTTGGCACGGAACTGTGCAATCTGATCCCACCAAGGAGCAACGCGCTCCTTGTTAGGAACTATTCCAAGTTCATCAATAACATCAAGCATCTGAGGGATAACCTTGTCGATTGAACCTACAATCGGAATGTCTACTCTCACAGTCTTGGATATTGATGCAGGATCGATATCAATGTGTATAATTTTGGCATTAGGACAGAATTTCTGAACATTGTTGGTTACACGGTCAGAGAAACGGGCACCTACAGCCAGAACCAGATCGGAATTGTGCATTGCCATATTGGCTTCATATGTTCCGTGCATGCCGAGCATTCCCAGGAACTGAGGATCTTCAGCCGGATAGGCTCCGAGTCCCATCAAAGTACTGGTTACCGGGAAGTTAAACATCTTAGCCAGTTTTCTCAGGCATTCACTTCCGTTGGAGTAAACGACACCGCCGCCGATATACATAACCGGTTTGGATGATTCAGACAGCAGTTTTACAGCACGCTTGATCTGTCCCTTGTGGCCTACTGTTGTCGGATTGTAGGAACGCATTGAAATCTCTTTAGGATACTCATAATCAAACTTAACTCTAGGATTCTGAACATCCTTAGGAATATCAATTACAACCGGACCTGGTCTGCCGGTAGAGGCAATGAAAAAGGCCTTTTTAATAATCACTGGAAGATCGGTTGCCTTTTTGCAGAGGAAGCTGTGCTTTACGATCGGTCTGGTAATACCTACTGTATCAACTTCCTGGAATGCGTCCTGTCCAATCAAAGGATTTGCCACCTGTCCGGTTATAACAACAAGCGGGATGGAATCAGCATATGCAGTCGCAATACCTGTAACACAGTTTGTTGCACCCGGGCCTGAAGTAACCAGAGCAACACCAACTCTGCCGGTGCTGCGGGCATAACCGTCAGCAGCATGAACCGCTGCCTGTTCATGTCTTACCAGAACATGCTTAATTTTTGTTGAAAAACTTAACGCATCGTAGATATCAAGTACGGTACCGCCAGGGTAACCGAAAATCATATTGATACCTTCATCTTCTAAAGCACGCACAACCATCTGTGCGCCGGATAATTGTTCCATTATTAAAAAGCCTCCTGGCTATAAGTTTACGTCTTGCGAATCGTCGTAAATCCATACACGTAACAATAACTAAGCCGACAGTTTCCGGTAAAAAACTGAAATACTTCGCTGATTTCCAACCAGCATTACTGTTACTACCATTAAATTCAAAGAAATATTCCTAAAAGATAGGGACATGTAGTTTTGTGGTAACAAAACTACATTGTGACTGCCTTCCAGATGTTTTCCGAAATGCAGGATCATTATAACACATCATAAGCTATAAAGTACTGACGTTTTTTATTTTTGACAAACATAGCACCATATTCCGGCAAAGATCTTCAATTAGAGAAAAACCAAACATTTTTAAGCCGAATATTCCTAACACGAGAAGTTTTAAGTTAAAATATCGTTGAAATCTGTTTGACAGCCAGTTCTGATCATTCAGGTTAACAAAAACAATATTTTTTATAAGGGATAAATTTCATGGAAATTACAAAAAAATCTTTTTCAGACGGCTTCTCTTGGGTTCTGTCTGCACTCAAGCTTTGTCTGCCAAAGGCACCGGCTTTTATATTAAAGTCATTTCTTGCATCTCTAGTTTTTGCGCTTATTTTCTTTATTATAAGCGCGATAGGAGGACTTCTCGCAATGATTCCTATTTTGGGATACGTTATCTCAATAGCTGTTGCAATCGTTATGTTTGTGCTGTCTCTCGGTTTCTACTGCGGATTCATCAGAGCAATTCAAACCATGATTGACAACGGCAACGTGACTTTCGGAAGTTTCTTCTTTGCACTCAAGGACACAAAATTCCTGATCAAGATCGCTCCTTTCGCAATTATCATTGGTCTAGCAATGTCAGTTGTATCAGGTATTATCGGATATCTTTGTTATTTGGCCATAATCAAAGCAGAAAGTCAGGTGCTTTTCTATGTTTTGTTGCTGCTCTTTGTACTGGTTATGGTACTTATGGGTATTTACGCAACATATGCACTTATTCTCTTTGTACAGAGAAACGATCCTAAAATTTTTGCAACATTCTCAGACACCGCCAAAGGTCTGTCAAACAATATTCTTCCTGTAGTGGGAATGTATCTTGGTCTAGCTGCTGTAGGCATCGTTCTTTCCTTGATTGGCAACATCCTCGTATCTATATTCCAATCCAGCCCTTCAGCAGTTATGGCAATTATATTGGGTGTGATTGCTTTGGTTCTCTACTGTGGTTATTTCATGCATTCTCTTACTTCAATCTGTATTTCATCAAAGGAAATCTTTGTTGAAAACGGCGTTAAAGAAAATGTTGAAACAGAGGAAAACACCGATTCAGAAAATCAGCAGTAATCTGTTCTGAATTTTTCAATTGATATTTGAACGGCACTTTAAGTGCCGTTTTTTTATTCGTTCAAATTCATTATCAATCACCCACTTCAACCCGAACAGAGCCGGTTGCCGATTATTATTTTCCCTGACAGTTTGAATCACAGATTCTTTAATCTATAATAGCGGGAGTTTTATCCATAACCACGAACAGACATGATTACAATCAATGATTTAGACTTTCACCTCGGAAATACTGTTTTATTTCAATCTGCCTCGGCACAGATATCCACCGGCAGCAAAGTTGGCCTGGTGGGAAGAAACGGTTGCGGTAAATCAACCTTTTTCTCTCTGCTGACAGGAGACTACATACCGGACGGAGGTTCCATATCCATTCCCGGAGACTGGCAGATCGCAACAGTTAAACAGGAAACCCCGGCACTTGAAATTTCTGCTCTCGATTATGTCATCGAGGGCGATTTAAAATACCAGCAACTCCAGCGGGAACTGGAAAGTGCCGTCGCATCAAATGACGGTAACAGAATAGCGGAAATTCATACAGAACTTGAAATCATTGATGCCTATACCATTAAGTCTAGATCTTCTGCACTTCTCATCGGACTGGGTTTTACCCAGGAGGATCTGGAACGACCTGTAAAGGAATTTTCTGGAGGTTGGAGAATGAGACTCAACCTTGCCCAGGCGCTGATCGTGAAATCAGATCTGCTGTTGCTCGATGAACCGACCAACCACCTCGATCTCGATGCAGAAATATTTCTGGAAAGTTTTCTGAAATCATACCGCGGAACACTTGTTATAATCTCCCACGATCGGGATTTTCTCGATCATACTGTAAACAAAATACTGAATATCGAGAACTACCGTCTCACCGCCTATACTGCAAACTATACCGAGTACGAAATCCAGAAAGCAGAAAAAATCACACTTCAGAACGCAATGTACGAAAAACAGCAACGGGCCATTGCACATATGCAGTCATTCGTTGAAAGATTCAGGTACAAGGCGACCAAGGCCAAGCAGGCGCAGAGTAGGCTCAAGGCGCTTGAAAGAATGGAGAAAATTGCTGCAGTTCACGCTGAATCACCTTTTCATTTCAGTTTCAGAACCCCGGACAGTCTGCCTAACCCTCTGATTACCATGGACAATATTTCACTTGGTTACGGGGAGCATGTTGTTATCAAAAAACTACGATTTAATCTTGTTTCCGGAGCACGGATCGGACTACTCGGGAAAAACGGTGCCGGAAAATCCACCTTTATCAAATTTCTTGCAGGAGAGCTTGCACCGCTATCAGGTGACGTTACTTTTTCTAAAGGTATAAAAACAGGGTATTTTGCACAGCATCAGCTTGAACGGTTACGTCTGAACGAATCTGCTCTCAAGCATATGCAACTTCTTGCACCGCGCACACCTGAACAGGAACTGCGAAACTATCTCGGAGGATTTGCCTTTGCCGGTGACAAGGTTCTTGAAAATGTATCCACATTCTCAGGAGGCGAGAAAGCACGACTCGCTCTTGCACTCATTGTATGGGAAAAGCCTAATATTCTTCTCCTCGACGAACCTACCAACCACCTAGATCTTAACATGCGCGAAGCTCTTACCATGGCTCTGCAGGACTATGAAGGAGCCCTGGTGGTCGTATCCCACGATCGTCATCTGCTTAAAAGTACAACCGATAATTTCTACCTGGTGGACGACGGTATTGTTGATGAATTCAACGGAGATCTTGAGGATTACCAAAAATATCTGCTGGAAAAACAAAAACAGCTCATAGAACAGAACAACCTGAAAAATCAGGAGAAGGCAGATCTAAATAAACCTAAGGAACTGAGCTGGAAAGAAAAGAAACAGCTGGAATATAATTTTAAAAATGAAATCAGGCCGTTAAAACAGCAGATCACCAGACTGGATCAGCAGATCGCCGAGTTGACAAAAAAGAAGGCGGAACTTGAAATCACCCTTGCAGACAACAGCATCTACAATGATGAAAACAAGTCTAAACTTGCAGAACTGTTCACCGAACAGAATGATGTTACCTCAAAACTTGAGGAGACTGAAATGCTCTGGCTTGATTTAAGTGAGCAGTTGGAACAGCGACAGCAGGATTTTGAAAAAATCATTTCAGGAGGCAAACCATGCTGAGTTATAAACACGCATTTCATGCCGGCAACCATGCCGATCTGATAAAACATATCGTACTGACATTTGCACTTGATTTATACACCGGGAAGGATAAACCATTTATATATATCGATTCCCATGCCGGTTCCGGGATCTACAATCTTTCTGAAAAGGAATCCAACACAACCGGTGAGTATAAACTGGGTATAAAAAGGCTTCAGGAATTCAACGGTATCAAAAAACTCTGCGGCAGCTATTTTTCGGTTATCGATAAAATAAACGCCAACGGCGGGTTTTCAATGTACCCCGGTTCCCCTTATATAGCACAGACTCTTCTTCGCGAAAACGATCAGATGATTTTTATGGAACTGCACAATACCGAATTTGAAAAGCTTCATCGTAATTTTTCAAGGGATCAGCGGTGCCATATTCATCACAGGGACGGATTTGAGGGACTTATCGCACTGACACCTCCAACTCCGCGCAGAGGACTCACGCTCATTGATCCTTCCTATGAAATGAAGGAGGACTACAGAAATACTGTTGGTACTGTGGAAAAACTGGTAAAGAGATGGAATGTAGGCTGTGTGATCATTTGGTATCCGTTACTTTCAGGCAGCAAAGATCACAGTCTATATATGCATGAATCATTCAGAAAAATGAATATCAAAAACTCATTCACTGTGCGGCTGTGCCCGTTCTTTTCAGGGGATGAAAATGTAAGAATGTACGGTTCGGCTGTTACCGTACTTAATGCTCCGTATATGCTGCTTAACAGGGTAAAGGAAATTCTGCCGGAACTTCACGAAGCACTGAAGCAGTCCGACAAAGCCCGTTCAGTTATTGAAGTGTACAGTCAGGATGCCTAAACTGTTTAAAAGTAGTAACCATATCATCACTAAAAAAAGGAGCCTCAGAGGCTCCTTCATATTTCAATCTTTTAAATCCGAATTATAGTCTGATTACTTGGCTGGCTGATCTACAGGTTCTTTGGCCAATTCAGCATTCAAATCAACTTCGTTAACTTCAGGAAGTTTTTCATCCTTTGCGTCTTCTTTTGATTCAGCCTTTGCATCTGCTTTTGCATCATCCTTTGATTCTGCCTTTACATCAGCTTTTGATTCTGCCTTTGCATCTGCCTTTACATCATCCTTTGATTCTGCCTTTACATCAGCTTTTGCATCATCCTTTGATTCTGCCTTTACATCAGCCTTTACATCATCCTTTGATTCTGCCTTTACATCAGCTTTTGCATCATCCTTTGATTCTGCCTTTACATCCTTATGCTTAACATCAAGCAGTTTCACATCAAACACTAAAACAGAGTTTGCAGGAATAAAGCCGGCATCCTGAGGACCATATGCAAGTTCACTAGGAATAAAGAATGTGTATTCAGAACCTACAGACATTAACTGCAAACCTTCTGTCCATCCAGGAATTACATTCTCAAGAGGAAATTCTATCGGTTGCTTACCTTCACCGTCATTTGAATCAAATACTGTACCATCAATCAGCTTTCCTGTATATACAACTTTAACGGTATCGGTTGCATCTTTAACCTTTTCACCTGTACCTTCAACTTTAACCAGATACTGTAAACCAGACGCAGTTACCTTTACGTTCTCATTCTTTGCATTCTGAGCCAGGAAGTCCTTACCTTTCTGTAAGTTTTCTGCGCTCTTCTTAGCTGCCTGTTCTTTAGCTTTCTTTTCAAACAGTTCAGAGAACTTTTCAAGTTTTTCCACAGCTTCTTCTTTGCTCAGTTTGGCATTGCCACTGATTGCATCGATAAAACCAGCCTTGATCAGTTCAGGATCAACAGCAATTTCAAGTTTCTTGTTTGCTTCAACAAAATTGTTTTTCAAATCTGTACCGATCATTGAACCGATTGCATAACTAGCATTCTTTTCCAGAGAACCGAAATCTTTGGATTCTGCCTTTGCATCATCTGCCTTAACATCCTTGGTTTCAGCTTTCTGCTGTGCTTTAGGAGCCTGCTGCTGTGTTGCCGCAGGAGCTACCGTTTCTTTCTTTTCTTCATCACAGCCGGTTAGTGCCAAAGCAACTGCAACTGCAATCATTGAATATTTCAAACCTTTTAAAAACATTTATTACTCCAAAATAGAATTAGTCTAAATTAATAATACAACTTGTGTATTTTAGCACAAATTAAAACCGATTAGCCAAATTATGTGCAGGGCAACACATCAAAAACTCTAGGGGAGACCTGACTCATTCTAAAGCCGTTCTATGGTCATAACAACGCCTCTGAGACAGATTTACGCTTAGCACATTCTTTCTTATCCTTTATCCATAACCCAAAATCTGTAATTTCCTAGGTAAGCCAACGCACTCTTATTTAATATTTTTATATACTACTGTCGGCTATGTGCCATTTTGATAGTCAGTTAGCCTGCATGGAATCTTAAGATAGTATCCATACACTAGTAGATATTGTTTAACTACACTACAGCCTTGTGTTCTGCTGAAGATAGAGCTTCCGATTACCGATTAAAGTTATCTATGGTCTTCAGAAATTTTCTTTTCACCAAGAAGTGTCTTTGCATTCTCTTGATTAAGAGAATAATTTTCCGAAGACAGATCGAAGCTACTATCATAGTAATTAGAGGCAGAAAGTCCCATTACAGATAATAGCAGATCAAAAATAAGATCATTGGTAAAATATCCATTAACTCTCTTTGCAAGGGTTTCTACTATGTTTTGATGACTCTGTGCGTATTTTTCTGAAAAACTTATAATAAACGGTATTCTTACCATATCGAAAACAAAATGTGTGGTATTGTGATCGTTTCCCATTTGCGTTGGATCAGCTCCATGATCAGATATATATCCGAAAAACTTCAAGTTAGTTTTTTGTGAAAAGTACCTGAAGAAATTGTCTAGAACATAATCCGTGTAGTAGATGGAATTGTCATACTCATTTATGATGTTCTGCTCATTTGAAAATCTGCTGAACTCCGGAGGATAGCGATCCCGGTATTTTGTGTGACTTCCCATCAGATGAATTACAATAAAAGAATCACGATCTGTCCTCAGTTCAGCCGGAAGATTATCTAAAATATCCAAGTCATAAATTTTTCCGCCTTTTTTGGATTCTGAGACAAACTTGACACTTCCTGCACTCATGGATATGGATGTAATTGGAGTAACAATCATACTGTCTGAAGACTGGTTACTTATCCAATATGTGTCAAATCCTGCTTTATTGGCAATATCAATGATGGATACAGAACGAGACAGATCTTGACCGTTGTACTGATTATGGTCGGTCAGTGCATTTGTTACACTCTGAATGGTATGAGTGAAGGATGAATAAGCGTTTCGAAACCAAATAAATCTATATCCTTGTTCCTTCTCCTTAATCCTACGATTTAATAATGGAGTTGTATCATATTTGTATCCGTAAAGGCTTAGATGATCCCGGTTTGCAGATTCCCCGATAACAAGCACATAAACACCTTTGTCTTCATCCATGAAGAAATTGTCCGAAAATTTAATGCTTTTTGTTATATCTGTTCTATTCTTCACAAAGTCGCCATATGTCTTAGTCATGTAGACAGAAAATGCTAAAACCTTTTTCGCCTGACAGTCATAGCCTTTCGCAGTATGTACTAACGTTCCCTGAGTCATAATTATCATGAAGAACACTATGAATATTCCTAAAATAGTACGGATTATACTGTCATGTCGGCTTAACTCATTATTACAGCTATGTACTCTGTGAAAAGCACAGGCTAGCACCCCACCGAGAGTAAAAGCTATAATTATCAGAATTGATAAGAGTATAATCTTACCTTCTGAAAAAGTTGAATCGATATAGGTTATAGCCTCTGCTAGATTTGTTTGGGCTATAGCGAGTATGACGTCACCTTGGAGAATGCCATCGTTTGCTAGATAATACAAATAGAAAGAAAAGGCATAGAAAAAGAAGCAAAGATAAACAAAATCACAGAGGTACGTAAAAAACTTACCTACCTTGGTTTTAATATATTTCCCCAATATCAATTTCAGATACAAAACGGAGAAGTAAAAAAAACTTCCCAATAAAAACGAGGCTAGAAATTCATGAGCAGCTATTTTGTGTCCGCACATAAATTCCCAAACAGGAATCAGCAAGTAAAGTAATGTTATAGGAATATAAGATACTAAGAATTGTTTTGATGGTCTAATTGTTATATAAACTAGAATGGAAAAGAACAATGTCAACTGACAGATAAATGTATTTGACAAGTTGGAACAACCATATCTGAAAATGGTTCTGTACGAAAAAAACAAGGCAACAGCAAGTAGAACGTAAAGCAGATAATTTCTTGTAATACTTATTTTGTTTGTTTGCATTTTACTATTCCTTTAATGATATTCCTCTTCGCAATTGTGCAATCTGCATGGTATGTTCCATAAAATCAATTTCCGCGTATATTAAACAAAACATTTAAAAATTGCCACTATTGTTTTTGGTTCTCTTGAATAGTATGAGAGGGGACACTACATACTGTACCTGGCTGCAGCATACCCTCACCGATCAGCAGGTACTTCGTTACAAGCTACGCAATCTTAGACTCAATGCAGCTTGCGTTGAAGCTGACACAAGAATATAACCAATACATAATTCAACAGAGCCTAAAACATATATCTCGTTTTTTCTCATGTTGTATGGATAGTTGCTTTTACGCTAATCAGCCCTAACAAAATAGCATGAAATACACTTTACAAGACCTAATCTACGCTTTACAATTCAGATATATTCTCGAGGAGTGGTGAAAATCCATACCGGTGGTGAAACACAAGTCCACAAGCGCAAGCTGATAAGGTGAAAATCCTTAACCGACGGTAAAGTCCGGATGATAGGGGATAATTTCAGACGAAAATCATTTTCTGCTGGTCTTTTCAACATAACTAGGGCAGAAACTCATCACCAAACTCCTGCGCAGTTTCATACATAATTAACAAGGGACTCCATTATAATATGTTCACCGGAATAGTTGCCGACCGCGGTACGGTAAAGAAAATAACCGATACAGGAGATCAGAATTTTCAACTTACCGTCTGTCCATCCATCCTGGATCTGTCAAACGTAAAAATCGGTGATTCAATCGCCACCAACGGTGTATGTCTGACCGTAACCGCACTCAGAGACGGATGCTTCGTCGCAGATGTCTCCCATGAGACCTTCATCTGCACCAACTTAAAGCATCTGACAATCGGAAGTTACGTCCATTTAGAGAAAGCTTTGCAGGTAAGTGACAGACTGGACGGCCATATCGTCACCGGACATGTGGACGGTGTGGGTGAACTTGTTTCTATTGAAAATCACGGAAAATCCACCGATTTTATCATTCAGATCCCGGCAGAATTGAGCAGGTATGTGGCCAAAAAGGGTTCCATCGCCCTTGACGGCATTTCACTTACTGTAAACGATCTGGTTGCCGACAGTCTGATCAGAATGACCATAATTCCCCACACCATGCATCTGACCAATATCCAGGACTGGAAACCTGGTCAGAAGATCAATATCGAAGTTGATCTCATGGCAAGATACATTGAACGTCTGCTCGTTTTTTCGCAGACTCAGACAGAATCCCGGAGCAGTTCCCAGGAATTAAGCTACGAGACTCTTTTAAAGAATAACTTTATATAAGAAAGAAGGAACATCATGAAAATCAGTTCAACCGAAGAAATCATTGAAGAATTCCGACAAGGTCATATGGTTGTTGTAATGGATGATGAAAACAGAGAGAACGAAGGTGATATCATCATTCCGGCAACGGCCTGTACAGCTGAATCAATCAATTTTATGGCCCAGTACGGCAGAGGGTTGATCTGTCTTGCCCTGAGCCGCCAGCGTTGTGAGCAGTTGAATCTCCATCTGATGGTTGACAAGAACAGAGCACCGTTTTCAACCGCCTTCACCACCACAATCGAGGCCGCATCCGGAGTAACCACCGGTATTTCGGCAGCTGATCGTGCCCGCACAGTACAGGCTGCGGTCGCACCTGATGCAAAACCATCAGATCTGGTTCAGCCGGGACACATGTTTCCGCTGATGGCACTGGACGGAGGAGTTCTTGTAAGAACCGGGCACACCGAGGCCTCCACCGATTTCGCCAGACTGGCAGGACTGGAGCCCGCAGCGGTAATCTGTGAGGTTATGAACGATGACGGTTCCATGGCAAGACGGCAGGATTTGGAAAAATTCTGTGAAAAACACAATTTAAAACTGGGAACAGTTGCAAACCTGGTTGAATACAGAATGACTCATGAGACAACAGTCAGCCAAATAAGCAGCTGTAGACTCCCGACCGAGTTCGGCGAATTCAAGATGGTTACTTTCCAGGATTCAATCGACCAGCAGATCCACTTTGCACTGATCCACGGAAACCTTGAAGAATGTCAGTCACCGGTCGTTCGGGTTCACCTCAATGAATATTTCAGCGATGTGCTGTGTTCAAACCGCAACCGCAGACAGTCATTCTCGATTCGGGAGGCATTGGAGTACATTTCCAAAGATACAGGAGTTCTGCTTGTTCTCAACAATCACATCGGCAACGACTCACTGCTTGAATCTGTACGCAGATTCGAACAGGAAGATCTAGAAGGTGGCAGACCAACCGGCGCAAGCAGTGCCGCGACAGCTACAGGCAAACCATCCAAACGTGTCGGACTCGGTTCTCAGATTTTGAAAAAACTCGGTATAAAACACATGCGGATCCTATCAACCCAGACCAAATACCACGGATTGACAGGATACGGACTGGTAATCGATCAGGTAATCAACAGTTTTAAATAATCAGAATTTTAAAGAGGGTAATTATATGCAAATCATTGAAGGTAACCTAATAGCTCATGACGCCAGAATTGCAATTGTTGTTTCAAGGTTCAACAGTTTCATAAATGAGCATCTACTTTCCGGTGCACTCGATGTATTAAAACGACAGGGTGAAGTTAATGAAGACAATATCACTGTTGTCAGAGTTCCAGGTGCAATCGAAATACCTCTGACAGTAAAAAAACTGGCTCAAAGCAAGAAGTTTGATGCAATTGTAGCCCTCGGATGCGTTATCCGCGGTGCAACCTATCATTTTGAAATTGTTGCCAATGAAAGTGCCAAGGGGCTCACTCAGGTCATGCTTGAAAACAATATTCCTGTTGCTTTTGGTATATTAACAACTGATAATATAGACCAGGCAGTACAAAGAGCCGGTTCCAAGGCCGGAAACAAAGGTGCGGAAGCCGCCCTGAGTGCTCTGGAAATGATTAACGTACTCAAACAAATTCAATAGGATTTTTTTAAATGACTGAAGAAAAGAAAGTTTCACATAAGCCGTATGAACGTCACAATGCCCGTCAAATGGCTCTGCAGGCAATCTACGAATGGCAGATGGCCAAGAACGATGTAGAAACAATAATTGAGCAGTTTCTAGAGTCTAACAAAAAGAAAGTAGATTTGGATTATTTCAGTTATCTGGTACTGGGAGTTACCAATCACACCCAGGAGATTGACGACAGTTTTACTCCGTATCTTGCAAACAGAACTATCGATCAGTTGGATCAGGTGGACAAGGCGATCCTGAGAATTGCATGTTATGAACTGCTGTTTAACAAGAAGCTTGACTATAAAATTGCCATAAACGAGGCAATTGAACTTGCCAAGGCGTATGCCGCTGAAGACAGTCATAAATTCGTAAACGGCGTCCTTGATAAAATTGTTAAAAACGATCTGAAAGCGTAAACATCTGCTGTATGGATGAATTCGAAATCATCAGAAGTTATTTCTGCAGACAGGTAGCTGATCCGCAGTTAAAAATCGGCATAGGCGATGACTGTGCCGTTTTTAATCCAGGTTCCGGCCATATAGCTGTAACCACTGACACTCTCGTTGAGGGTGTTCATTTTTTTTCAGACGCAGATCCTGAAGCTGTCGGTTTCAAGTCGCTGGCAGTCAATGTTTCAGATTTGGCGGCCATGGGAGCCGTTCCGAAATATTTCACCCTGGCACTGACAATTCCTGAATACAACAGCAGGTTTCTGGAAAAATTTTCACACGGACTTTTCAGGATGGCATCATCCTGCGGGATCAGTCTGATCGGCGGTGATACAACACACGGTCCGCTGTCCATTACCATAACAGCCATTGGTACAACAAAACCAGGCATGGAGATTACCCGTAGCGGAGCCAGGCCGGGAGATGAAATTTATGTATCAGGTGAACTTGGCGGCGCGGCGCTTGCCGTTTTTCTGAAAAGCAATGCAACTCATTTGACAGATCCATTACTGGAAAGCGATTCTTTCATGAAACTTGACTATCCGCAACCACGGGTGGAACTTGGCTGTTCATTGGCAGGTGTTGCAAGCTCTATGCTGGATCTTTCTGATGGACTTAGTTCAGATCTGATGCATATACTGGAGCAGTCGGCGACTGGAGCTCACATCGAACTGGAACAAATCCCTTACTCTCGGAGTCTGTTTGAGCTTGATCTGTTCAACCGGATCAATTTCGCAGTATCAGGAGGCGATGACTATGAACTGTGTTTCACCGTTCCCCCGGAGAAACGCAATGCGTTGAAAGAAATTGCAGAAAAGCTGGGGATTTCTGTTACCAGGATCGGAACCGTTACTGCTGACAGGGGGGAAATAACCTATACACTTAACGGGATCCCGTTTGATATCAAAACCCGGGGATACAATCATTTTGCAAAATAACCACTGTTTCTGTAATATCCGTCAGTAATGAGGCGGAGGGGTCTCTTCACTAGGAAGTGCCACATTTGAACCCACCACATCTTTAAGTTTACCATGCAGGAAACGTATTTCGCGTTTCATTTTCTCCATTTCCATCTGCTGGCTGGCCAGTTCACCGCTCAGTTGCTCAATAGTATATTCATCAAAGGAGACCTTTGTCTCAAGTTCTGTGATTCTTGCTTCCAAATCCTGACTGTTACTCATTTTACTTCCGCTATATGTAATACTGCAGTACCTGCTCTACAAATAAAATTATCGAGACCTATCTGGCAGGTTCGAGGATTATCTTCAAATCATCCCCTATTTTTTCAATCTGCTTAAAGGAAAAACAAGGAACCTGCTCCAGACTGAAATATTGTTCAAGATGATTCATATGAATACCATCTCTGCCCAGCAGTTTCGGAGCCATATAAACAATGTACTCATTGAATAGATTCTGTCTTAACAGTGAATTCGTCAGGCAGGCGCCGGCTTCAACCCAAAGATCATTAATGGAATAATCTGCTGCTAGCAGTCTGAACAGACCTGCAAGTTCACCGTCAACTCCATCATAGGTTATTACGGTACAGTTATCCGGATAGCATCTGCTTATTACCGAAGTTGAAGATACTACCAAAAAGACTCTGCGGCTGCGCTCTTCAAAAATTCTGGCCTTCGGAGAAACCGAAGCTTTTGAGTCAAGAACAACCAAATCAGGCTGACGCAGTTCATCCATAGGGTAGTTATCAACAACCAGTTCTGGAAGCTCAGAGCGACGGACAGTCATGGCAGGATCATCAGCCAGCACAGTTCGTGAAGTTGTCAGAATGGCGTTACTGCGTGCTCTGCAGATCTGAACATCCATCCTGGCCTGCGCACCGGTAATCCATTTGCTTGCCCCATTGCCAAGAGCAATATTTCCATCGAGACTGACCGCCTGTTTGAGACGGATGTAAGGGAGAGCATTGCGCATGCGCCAGAGAAACTCAAGGTTAATTGCCTCCGCCTGTTCCTCCAGCACTCCGAATCTCACATCTATTCCATTGTCCCGCAGAATTTTAAATCCTTTTCCGGATACCAAAGGATTAGGATCCTTCATCGCAGCAACCACTCGAGACACTCCGGCCTCAACCAGTGCTTTCGCGCACGGCGGGGTTCTTCCGTAGTGAGAGCATGGTTCCAGTGTCACATAAACGGTAGCCCCCTCCACACTTCTGCAGGCATTTTTCAGAGCATTTATCTCAGCGTGAGCAGTTCCGGCCCGAAGATGAAACCCCTGACCGATCAACTGATCATCCTTAACTATCACACATCCAACACAAGGATTCGGGGATGCTGTATACCTTCCTCGGACCGCAAGATCCAGGGCTTTCTGCATCCAAAATTCATCACTGTACACAGATTATTTTCCCAGTTTGGCAATTTCATCGCCGAAATCACGGACATCGGCAAAACGACGGTAGACCGAAGCAAATCTGACATAGGCAACTTCATCAAGCTTTTTGAGTTCATCCATCACAAACTCACCGATGCGGTTTGATTCTATTTCACGTTCACCGGAAGCTCTGATCCTAGATTCAATTCTGCTGATGCTTTCCTCGATCTTGTCCACATCAACCGGACGTTTTTCCAACGCTTTGACAATTCCTGCTTTCAGTTTCTCCCGGTTAAAATCCTCACGGGCACTATCTTTTTTAACCACCCGCGGCATAACCAGTTCAGCAGTTTCAAAAGTGGTAAAGCGCTCGTGACACACCACACACTCACGACGGCGGCGCACCTGATTGCCCTCGGCCACCAGACGGGAATCTATAACCTTAGAATCAGCCGCATTACAGAATGGACAATGCATATCAAACTCCAAAATATAAAAGCTCCTTAACCTCACGATTAAGAAGCCAAAAACACAAAATAAATTCTAGTTATGATCTTGCAGATTAGTCTACATAAACAGGGAACTTATTGCACAAATCTACCACTTTGTTTTTGATTTCTGCGATAACACTTTCATTGGTGTAATTATCCAGAACATCACACATCCAGGTAGCAATTTGCTTAGCCTCAGCTTCCTTCATGCCGCGGCGGGTAATGGAAGGAGTACCTACACGTAAACCTGAAGTAACAAAAGGCTTGCGCGGATCATTAGGAACTGCGTTCTTGTTTACTGTAATATTTGCCTTTCCTAAAGCTTCCTCGGCATCTTTTCCTGATAATTCACGACCAATCAGATCAACCAGGAACAGATGGTTGTGAGTACCGCCGGAAACAATCTTGTAACCACGTTCAATAAATACCTTAACCATAGCTTCAGCATTAACCATAACCTGCTTCATCATTTCCTTGAAATCAGGTTCCATTGCTTCCTTGAAGGCAACAGCCTTGGCAGCGATAATGTGCATCAGAGGACCGCCCTGTCCGTTAGGGAAAATTGCGGAATTAAGTTTCTTGTGAAGTTCAGGATCATCAACAGCAGAAAGGATCAGACCGCCGCGAGGGCCGGCAAGAGTCTTGTGGGTGGTTGTAGTGACCACGTGTGCGTATGGAAGAGGGCTTGGATAGCATCCTGCTGCAATCAGACCTGCAACATGAGCCATATCAACAAACAGATATGCACCTACAGAATCTGCAATTTCACGCATTCTCTTCCAGTCAACTATACCTGAGTATGCAGAGAATCCACCTACGATAACCTTTGGTTTGCATTCATTGGCAAGCTTCTGAACTTCATCATAATCAATAAGACCATCATCGTTAACTCCGTACTGAACAGAATTATAGATTTTTCCGGAGAAACTTACCTTTGCACCGTGAGTCAGATGACCGCCGTGAGCCAGGCTCATTCCCATAATGGTGTCACCAGGCTGCGCTAGCGCTGCGTAAACAGCAGCATTGGCCTGAGAACCTGAATGAGGCTGAACATTGGCATAAACTGCACCGAACAGCTGCTTTGCTCTTTCAATTGCAAGAGTTTCAACTTTATCAACATATTCACAACCGCCGTAGTATCTCTTGCCAGGATAACCTTCAGCATATTTGTTGGTCAGCTGGGATCCTTGAGCTTCCATAACGCGAGGACTTGCGTAGTTTTCGGATGCGATCAGTTCAATGTGTTCTTCCTGTCTTTTATTCTCTTCTAAAATTGCTTCATAAAGATCTTTATCAAAAGACGCGATAGTCATTTGGCTTTTATTCATCGCCATTTACGGTTCTCCAAAATTAATCCAAAATAATAGCTGATTTTAACACTAATGGCGCATCATTTCACATTATTTAACAAAAAATACACACATACGAGTCGAAGTCACATCACATTGCTCGAATTATAAACAGCCATTCATAATCAGCCCGTAGTTAAGCCCGGACAGCTACTTTACAACTGTTTATATATTCTACAATATTTACTGTTTTTACACTTAATATCAGTTTTTTTTCTTTCAACAAAATCACTCAAACACCCACTTTCAGGCCGTTTTTATGGCCTTTTTGAGCCTTAAAAACAAAAAAAACAGATTTTTTAGAAAAAAATCTAGAAAATACAATATTAATACTTATAATAAGATCAGTTTATTCGCAAACGGTCATTATCTTGTTAACACGGAAGTTTCTATGGCGACAAAAAAAATTCTGGTTCTGAACGGCCCGAATCTAAATCTGCTGGGCAAACGGGAACCTGAAATCTACGGTCATCAGACTCTGGATGACATTCTGGACAATCTTAAAAAAATCTCTGAAGAACTCGATGTTTCACTGGAAACCTTTCAGTCAAACGCTGAATACCAGATCATAGACCGCATTCACGATGCGATGGGCAGAGTTGATTTCATTCTGATTAATCCGGCAGCGTTTACCCATACCAGCGTTGCAATTAGAGACGCTCTGCTTGGAGTCCATATCCCTTTCATCGAAATCCATCTGTCCAATGTCCATGCAAGGGAAAGTTTCCGTCATCATTCATATCTCTCGGATGTAGCTGTAGGCGTTATCTGCGGTTTCGGTGCCGACGGTTATGAATTTGCATTGCGAAAAGCTGTAAGATTACTAAACAATAATTAAATAGGATGTAACAACCTTTTGTTACACAGGCAATTTTTTCATTTTCATTAAGAGAGTAGCTATGAATATAGATATCCGCCAAATCAAACGTTTAATTGAAATAGTTGAAGAATCAACAATTGATGAATTAGAACTTAAAGAAGGCGAAGAAAGCATTCGAGTTAGTCGCAACAAGGGAACAGTATCAGCTCCAGTCATCCAGGCACCGGCCACCCAGACATTCATCCCTCAGGTACAACCAGTTCCTGTTGCAAACACAGCAGCAGAACCGGCTCAAGAGCAGGCACCTGCACAGCAGATTTCAAGCGGCCACAAGCTTCTGTCACCAATGGTTGGTACCTTCTACCGCTCATCAAGTCCTGATTCCAAGCCGTTTGTTGAAGAAGGGCAGACAGTAAAGGTTGGCGATCCTATGTGCATTGTTGAAGCAATGAAGATGATGAATCAAATCACCGCAGACAAGGCCGGTGTTGTAAAACAGATCCTGGTTCAGAATGGAGATGCGGTTGAATTCGAACAACCTCTGTTTATAATCGAATAAAATTCCACGGAGAACAATCCATGCTTAAAAAAGTATTAATCGCCAATCGTGGCGAAATAGCGCTGAGAATACTCCGTGCCTGCAAGGAAATGGGGATCAAAACTGTAGCCATACACTCTACAGCCGACCGCAACCTTAAGCACGTAATGCTGGCAGATGAAACTATCTGTATCGGAAAGCCGGCTCCGAAGGATTCATACCTCAATGTTCCTGCCATTATTGCCGCGGCAGAGGTTACCGGTGCTGATGCAATCCACCCCGGCTACGGTTTTCTTTCAGAAAATGCCGATTTTGCTGAACAGGTTGAACGTTCCGGTTTCATTTTTATAGGACCTCGTGCCCAGACAATAAGACTGATGGGCGACAAAGTTTCCGCAATCAAAGCTATGAAGAAGGCCGGAGTACCTACGGTTCCGGGTTCAGACGGTCCGGTCGGAGAAGATCCTGAAAAGAACAAGGAAATCGCCAAAAGGATCGGTTATCCAATCATCATTAAAGCTTCCGGAGGCGGTGGCGGACGCGGTATGCACGTTGTATATGAGGAATCAGAGCTGGAAAATGCCATTGCTCTTGCAAAATCTGAAGCAGGTCAGTTCTTCAACAACGATATGGTTTACATGGAAAAATATCTGGAAAATCCGCGCCATATTGAATTCCAGATTTTATCCGACGGTCAGGGTCACTCTGTCTACCTGGGCGAAAGAGACTGTTCAATGCAACGCCGCAACCAGAAGGTTATCGAGGAGGCACCTGCTCCGTTCATCACCGAGGAACAGAGACAGTTTATCGGCTCACGCTGCTGCGAAGCATGTAACGAAGTTGGATATCGCGGTGCCGGTACTTTTGAGTTCCTTTACGAGAACGGTCAATTCTATTTCATAGAAATGAATACCCGTGTTCAGGTGGAACACCCTGTATCAGAGGCTATTACCGGGATCGATATTGTTAAACAGCAACTGTTGGTTGCCGGAGGAAGCTTCCTTACTGTTAAACAGGAAGATATCAAAATTACCGGTCACGCCATTGAGTGCCGTATAAATGCGGAAGATCCTAAGACCTTTATTCCTTCTCCGGGAAAAATACAGCGTCTGCATGTTCCTGGCGGTTTGGGAGTAAGATGGGATTCTCACGTTTATGACGGTTATACTGTTCCTCCTTACTACGATTCAATGATCGGAAAGCTGATCTGCCACGCAGAAACCCGAAACAACGCTATTGCAAGAATGCGCCAGGCGCTTGACGAAATCGTGGTAGAGGGAATCAAAACCAATATTTCCCTTCATAAGGAACTGATGAATGACAGCGTATTTGTTCAGGGAGGAATGAACATTCACTATCTGGGCAAGAAACTGGAACAGAAATAGTCCGGTTTTCCGACTTAAATAAACCATGGGTGGTATTATAGTTATTGGAAAAAATAATTATACTATCACCCTTTAATGTATTCACAGGAAAATGTATGTCTGATACCGATATCGATTTTTTAAGCGAATTTTACAATTATTGCTATCTCTACAGAAATTTCAGTGATAATACCTGCAACTCTTATCAGTATGATCTGAAACACTTTAAAGAATTCCTCGACAACGAAAGAAATCATGTCCCTTTAAACCAATTCTCTACAGAAGATGTTCAGGAATATCTTTATAATAAATGTAAGGATCGCGCACCAAAATCGATTTCCCGAATCATCAGCTGTTTGAAAACTTTTACAAAATACTGCCACAGCAAGGATTTGCGCGACGATAATCCAATGATTGCCATTGCAGAACCTCAGCAATCAGTCAAACTGCCTGAGTTCCTGTCAGAGGAAGAGGTTTCAAAACTGCTTAATGCATTTGATCTCAGAGATCCGACGGAAATCAGAGACAAAGCCATGATTGATCTTATGTATTCATCCGGTTTACGTGTATCTGAAATCATAAACCTTAAACTGGGCGACATCAGTTTTGATGAGTGTATCGTCAGAGTGCTGGGTAAAGGAGATAAGGAGCGGCTTGTTCCATTCGCTGAATCCACGTCAAAATACCTCCGCAAATACTATGATGAAGTAAGAACCAAACTGCCTTTGGTTTATGACGCAGAATACTTTTTCATATCAAGAAAGCTGAGAAAGCTTACCAGACAGAGTTTCTGGTACCGAATCAAATACTATGCAACCAAGGTGAATATTAACAAAAATATTCACCCCCATACATTGAGGCATTCCTTTGCAACACATCTGCTCAATCACGGTGCGGAGCTGCGCAGCGTTCAGGAACTGCTGGGTCATGAAAGCATAAACACCACACAGATTTATACACACGTAGCTAACAATGATCTGAAAAAAATGTACGATAACTGCCATCCGCGGGCAAAAGATAACAGAGAAGACTGACAGTAAGCATAAATAAAATTCCCCGGTCAAATTCAGCAAAGTTTCCCAGCCTTCTCTATTCAGAATAAAGAAGGAAGCTGAAATTGATCATCCATTATAGGCTCCGTTACGGAGTCTTCACTGTGCACTGTGTTTCTACCAAAAAATAAGGCCTGCTAATGAGCAGGCCCGCAAAATCATGATTTCAGAACACTATATATTACTGTGGTTCTTTTACATAAGTAACGAATTTGTCACCCTGTTTCTCGATGAAGAAATCAAATACACCATCAGCAGGAGGGGTAACTTTAACTTCTTCAAACTTTGAACTTGGATTCAGAACGATTGGATTTCCACCCCATTCGAACACACCTGGAGCTGAGTCAGATGCATAACCGAAGTTTGTACCAGGAGTCCAAGCGCTATCAGCAAATTTAAATTTGTATGGAGCCCAGTCAACTTTTAATTCTGCTTTTGCTTTCCATACATTATCAGCAACCGGCTGAATCAGGTATTCATCTAATGGAGCCCACTGTGGTTCTGTTAATTCACCACGTAAGTAAATTGCCTTACCGAATACATCTGCTGCACCAGCACCACCTGCTGCCACTGCACCTGCATCAGAAGCACCGTCAGAAGCACAACCTGTTAAACCAAAAGCACCTGAAACTAAAGCTGCTAATAATAATTTCTTATACATTGATGAAATACCTCTATCAAGAAAACTTAATATATAAATAATTGAAACAACAATTCAATACGCATATTAAACCAAAAAACAGATCCCCAAAATTGAATATAAATCACAATTCGGGCAGTTTATACAAATAAAATCAACCGGATAATCAGAATTTAAACAGGTTGCCATACAATTGATACTGCTGCTCTGCATATTGATAGAAACTCTGACTAATAAAAAAACGAAATGTTATAAAGTTTTCCGGTCTATCTTCACAGTTAAGGTAATTCAGTGGAAATCTGTACACCTTATACTTATGTAAAAAAAAGGCTGTGCACATTACTTTCAATGATATCAGCTGCTTTTTCCACATCAATACCGTAGATCGAAGCAACAGTTTCCAGGGTATTATGCAATGATACCGGGACTCCGATGGCAAAATTCTGATCTATATAGTTGTTTGGAGCATCCGTCTCAAGAAGTATATTTTCAATTCCAACTGAACCAAGCATTCTGCGCTGCCGGTCTGTCATCCGAGGGTTAACAATAAACGGTCCGATCCCGAGTTTAAATCCCGATTTGATCCACTGTCTGGCAGTTTCAAGCGAACCGGTAAAACCGTGTACAACCCCGCCGCAGCTGAACCCGTTGTTTTTTATGAGCCGAAGTAGCTGTTCGTGGGCTCTGACACAATGGATAATCAGAGGAAGAGACATTTCTGCAGCAATATCAAGCTGTTCGGTAAACACCTCCATCTGCAAATTTGGAGCCGGCAGATGTGGGATATTTTTCCTTAAATCCATACCTATTTCACCGATAGCTGAATAATTACCACGTTCCACCGTCTCCAGGGTAAGTTTAGGAGCGTTTGCTATGTAAAGAGGGTGAACCCCGGCGGCAAAGAAGAAACGACAACCTGGATAGGAAATATTCTGATTGATGTTGTTTACAGCAACATCAGGAATGATAAAAGAACTGATACCTCGTCTGATGCAGGATTCCAATAAATTCTGCCGGATTTCATCCATTCCGGCAAAATTCAAATGAATATGGGTATCTGTAATACGCAATATTAATGTTCTCTGGTCTTGAAGAATTTAACTGCAGGATAACGTTCCTGTGACAGATTGAGATTAACCATTGTAGGAGCGATATAAGTAAGATTATCACCGCCGTCCAGGGCCAGATTAACCTCACACTTGTGTTTGAACTCATCAAACTTTGCCGGATCGTCACATTCAACCCAGCGTGCAGTGGACACATTAACAGACTCGTAAATAGCCTCGACATTGTATTCATGAAGTAATCTTGACACTACAACATCAAACTGCAGCACGCCGACAACACCTACAATCAAATCATTATTGATCAGCGGACGGAACACCTGTACTGCACCTTCTTCAGAAAGCTGAACCAGACCTTTAATCAACTGTTTCTGCTTAAGCGGATCTTTCAGTCTGATTCGCTTGAACAATTCCGGGGCAAAGTTTGGAATTCCGGTAAAATGAAGTTCCTCACCTTCGGTAAAGGTATCCCCGATCTGAATGGTGCCGTGATTGTGCAGACCGATAATATCTCCAGGATAGGCTTCCTCAGCCTGTTCACGATCCCCTGCCATAAATGTAACAGCATCAGAAATCTGAACATCCTTGCCGATTCTTACATGATGAAGTTTCATTCCCTTGGAATATTTTCCTGAAACCACTCGCATGAACGCAATGCGGTCGCGGTGCTTAGGATCCATATTTGCCTGGATCTTGAAAATAAATCCTGAAAACTTATCTTCATCCGCAGTAACCTCTCTGGTCTCTGTCTGACGTGGCTGAGGAGAAGGAGCCCAAGAAGTCAAACCGTCGAGCATATGATCTACGCCGAAGTTTCCGAGGGCGGTTCCCCAGAATACAGGGGTCAATTTGCCCTGGATGAATAATTCATGGTCAAACTTGGTGGCAACCTCCAGCACGAGTTCCATGTCTTCACGCAGCTTTGCTGCAAAATCTTCACCGATAGCACTGTCAAGTTCAGGAGAATTAAGACCTTTAATGATCTGGCGTTCCTGTATGGTTGAACCGTAACCATGTTCATACAGTTCAACCTCATCATCATAAATTCTGTATACACCTTTGAAATCACGGCCGGAACCGATAGGCCAGGTTATAGGAGCACATGAAATGTGGAGTTCATGTTCGATTTCATCCAGCAGTTCCATCGGATCTCGGATTTCACGGTCAAGCTTGTTCATAAACGTCAGAATAGGAGTATCCCGCAGACGGGTAACCTCCATCAGTTTTCTAGTACGCTCTTCAACACCTTTTGCCGCATCAATCACCATCAGACAGCAGTCAACGGCAGTAAGGGTTCGGTAGGTATCTTCCGAGAAGTCCTCATGACCCGGAGTATCAAGCAGATTCACCAGACAGTCTGCATACGGGAACTGCATTACCGAAGTTGTAACAGAAATACCACGTTCTTTTTCCATATCCATCCAGTCTGATTTTGCAAACTGACCGGAGCCACGACCTTTTACAGTTCCTGCTTTTTTGATCGCATTTCCGAACAGCAGTACCTTTTCTGTGATTGTTGTCTTACCCGCATCAGGGTGAGAGATAATCGCAAATGTTCTTCTTTTTGAAATTTCTTCTTGAATACTCATTGTTATGATCTCAAATCTTACTATTGAATTTACCAACGGCGTAATTATATCTTTTTTTGAACAAATACAGAAAGCCTTTGTAAGCAAGCCACATTCCTGACAGATAACCGATATAGCATGCTGCAGTACTGATTTCACAATGTTGTTCTTGCTGTGAACTACACCCCCCTGGTGGCAGGATCCCAGATAAATTTATGGATCTGTAACTGAATTCTAATGTCCACGAGATTAAACTCCTGCATAAACTCAACAATCTCACGGGGTGATATTTTTCCGAATACCGGACTTACGTATACGTGGGAACAGATCTGTGGATTATGCATCAGAAAATCCTTCATCGCCAGCAGATCATTTCTGCTCTGCACCACAAATTTAAGAACATCATCCGATTGCAACCGTTCGAAGCAGTTATGTTTCATCATTCGAACCATGCCAGAATCAGGAAGTTTGTAATCAACTGTCAGAAACAGCCTTTTTCCAAGCTGTTTTCTTTCTTCATCTGTCCAGATCCCGGAATAATCCACACTGCCGTTGGTCTCTATGTTAATCCGGTAACCATCTGCAGCCAGAACAGCAACCAGTTGTTTGATTTCCGGAGCAAGCAGGGGTTCTCCTCCGGTGACAGTTATATTACGGACATGATATTCATTTAACTTCGATACAATCTGCGATACTGTCATTTCCGTATATTTTCCGCCTTCACAGGCATAACGGGTATCACAGTAGTTGCATTTTAAATTGCAGCCGTACAGCCGGACAAAGGAACACAGATACCCCTGGCGGATCCCTTCTCCGTCTATACTTGTAAAAATTTCGTTTACTTTCAAGTAGTTACCTAATCCCTACGATAAATCACACAATTATTATGTGACTCATACAGTTCTACCTCGAAGCAGGTTACCCTTTCATCTGTTAGACTGTCACTGATATACTTTGCTATATTTTCAGCGGTAGGATTGAACGGGAGAACTTCGTTAAGGTACTTGTGATCAAGATTTTTATTGATGAAACTTTTTACTTTGGCAAAGTCGATTACCATGCCGTTCTTATCAAGTTCCTTTGCGCTAAGCGAAATATATACCTTCCACTCATGACCGTGGAGGTGCGTACACTTGCTTTCATAATCAAGACACAGATTATGCGCAGCCGCAAAGGTCACTTCTTTTTTGACTATAAACATTTATATTGATCTCGTAAAATGTTGAAATGGAGCGTTTCGTCGGCAAATTGCCGACGATAAGAGTATTTTAACGGATTAAAAAATTAAAACAAGACGACTTAGGAACGAATCAGATAATCACCTTCGCAAATCCAGCGGTAACTGGTCAGTTCCACCAGTCCCATAGGACCGTGAGCATGAAGTTTCTGGGTTGAAATAGCGACCTCTGCGCCGAGACCGAACTGTCCGCCATCAGTGAATCTTGTTGATGCATTTATATATGCAGCAGCAGAACCAACTCCGTTAACAAACTTTTCGGCATTTCTGTAATCGTTGGTCAAAATTGAATCCGAATGAGTTGCATTATGGATCTGGGTGTGAAGCAGAGCTTCATCCACATCACGGACAATTCGAACACCAACAGTAAGACCAAGCCACTCCTGATCGAAGGAATCTTCCGCAGCAGGTTCGAGATTTTCATAACCGGCTTTATGGAACAAATCAAATGCTTCCGGGGAGGCAACCACCCTGATATTATATTTACCGAATTCAGCAGCCAGCATAGGAATAAAACGCTGAGCAACCGTTTCATTGATCAGCAGTGTGTCCAGTGCATTGCACGCAGCCGGTCTCTGAACCTTGGAATTAATGATAACAGGTACTGAACGTTCAAGATCCGCATTATAGTCAACATAGATATGACTGATTCCGAACCCGCCTATAATCACAGGAATAGTTGACTGTTCGCGGCAGATTTTGCTTAATTTTGCACCACCGCGAGGAATAATCATATCTATATACTGATCCATCTTAAGAAATTCCGGTACCAGTTCGCGATCCGTCTGATCTATGAACTGAACAGCATCTTCAGTTATATCCGCCTTTTTCATTCCTTCCCTGATAGCTGCAATCAACGCAATGTTGGAACTAACCGTTTCACTTCCTCCCCGCAGAATACAGGCATTTCCGGTTTTGAGGCACAAGGAAACTATGTCAACAGTCACGTTAGGGCGGGCCTCATAGATTACCCCAATTACTCCAATCGGGATCCGTCTTTTAGACAGCTTAAGCCCGTTAGGTAGAATTCTGGTGTCGAATTCAGCACCGACAGGATCATCAAGAGATACAACCTTTCTTACATCTGAAATAATTCCAGAAAGACGTTTTTCATCCAGTTTCAAACGATCGAGCATTGCCTCGCTCATTCCTTTCGCCCTGGCCTGTTCCAAATCCTTCAAATTGGCAGCAATTATTTCATCTTTTCTAGATGTAAGAGCATCGGCAATTGCGGTCAAGCCCTGATTCTTTTTTGCTGTATTCATAACAGCCAGTTCAAATGAGGCTTTCTTTGCCTTTTCACCTTTTTCTTGTAAATATCTGTTCATAATTATGCCACCACAACCAAATCATCACGGTGTACTACGACCGTGCCATGTTCAAAACCAAGAATATTTGCAACCTCCTCGGATTTAACTCCTTTTATCCGCTGCAAATCCTGCGAATCATAATGAGTTATACCGCGGGCTATCTCATGATTCCGCATATCACAAACCTTTATCACATCACCTCGTGCAAAATCACCATCGACCGTTTTGATTCCTATAGGAAGCAGACTAGAACCGTTATTAACCAAAGCGTCAACGGCGCCCTGATCTACACAGACAGTTCCTCTCGGTTTCTGACCTGACAGGATCCAGCTTTTACGGCGCTCAATAGGATTTGATTTAGCCTTGAACCTGGTACCGTGGTGCTGTTGCGAATTGAACTCGTATATGTACTCAGGATGTTTTCCTGAAACTATGTTAACCTCAATACCTGACATAGTGGCAATCTGAGCTGCCTGTATTTTGGTAGACATACCACCGGTACCGAGACCACTGACACTATCGCCTGCAATACCTTTTATTTCATCGGTAATTTCATCAACCTCGGAAATCAGTTTAGCATCAGGATCCTTGTTAGGATCGGCTGTATACAGTCCATTCTGATCGGTCAGCAGGAAAAGGACGTCAGCATCAGCAAGAACTGCAACTCTTGCAGACAGATTGTCGTTGTCACCAACTTTGATTTCTGCCACAACCAGAGCATCATTCTCATTAACCACCGGGATAAACCCGTTGTCAAGCAAAGCATTGATGGTATCTCTTGCATTAAGGTATCTTTCGCGATCCTGCAAATCCGCTCTTGTCAGCAGGATTTGACCGATATTAATCTTGTAGATTGCAAAAAGTTCTGCCCACAGATCTATCAGATACGTCTGTCCAACCGCCGCAAGCATCTGCCTGTTGGCTATATTTTTTCCCAGGGTTGTACGCCCAAGGGCATCACGTCCTGCAGCCTGCGCACCGGAAGTTACTACAACAATTCTGTTTCCCTCAGCATGAAGTTTCGCAAGAACTCTTACAATTTCCAAAATATGCTCTTTACTCAGAGATTTGGTCCCTGCTGTCAAAATGCTGGTACCAAGCTTAACTACAATAGTCTTTTTTTCTTTTGTCATACTTTAAGTAAACGCTCCATAATAACCTTTGATGCTAATTAAGATTGTTTAAAATCAACAATCCAGCCTTTTCTTTTTTCAATAAGACTTAACTTTTTATAGGAAATACTACTTGAAATAATATTTCCATCAATATCTTTAACAAGGTAGGAGCCACTCTGTCTC
>ONPL01000143.1 GCA_900319705.1 uncultured Pseudomonadota bacterium
CAGAAAATAATTGGTAGCGGTCTGGTGTTCAGGCCCGTTCGGATTACCGGAAACGGTATTGAAGCAAAGTTGTGATCAATACAAGTTTACAACAGAACCTAATTTAATTGTAGTAACATTTTCGGGTTGTTAGAGAACATTAAGTGGCCGGTCTACCTAATAAGGGAACCCATTATAATATTTACTGAATCAGAATATTTGATAAACTTGAGATAATAACTCTTATCATAACTTATATTTTGCACTTGAACCTGCTTATTTATCGCCATGTTATGTAGATGTGAATTTTTTCAAAACTGTGAAAATTTTAAATAATATAAATGCTTGTTTCAGATAAAAATTAGCTATAGCATACATGAACATACTATGAGAATGATGAAATGATTCAGAAAATAAGAATTTTTAATTACCTCTGTATTTACGACATGACAATAGATTTGACATGTGCAGATCTGAGAAAACCGCCTCATTATGAAGATTATGAGATGCTTCTGTATGTTCAGCAGGGAAAAAGAAAAACAAGAAATAACCGGATTGTTCCGGTGCTTTCGCTGTATGGAGCCAATGCATCTGGCAAAACAACTGTTCTCAAGGCTGTAATGCAATTACAGAGCATTGTAGCCGGAGGGTTGATATCCGGCAGTTTTCAACCAAACCGGATAAAGCTGTATCCACAGGAAAACAGATATACAGAATTCGAAATTGAGTTCTGGAAACACGGTGATAAGTATGATTATCTGTTGAAATATGATAACGAAAGAATTGTAAAGGAACTACTCAGAAAAAATGAAACTGATATTTTTGTCGTAGAAAATAATACAATATGTCAGCTTTCCGATGTGGATACTGAACGCCCCTATATTGAAAAAGAATACAGAACCAGATGTATCAACATCACCAACAGCTGTCAGATCAAATCATTTTTATCAGAAATTACCCGAGCCTATCCCGGAACCAGCCTGTCCATGAGTCTGGCTCTTGATTACCTGTTAAACGGTATTATGGTGCTGGCTGATAACAGAATTGAGGTCTGGACGGGTATTAATAAACTTGCCTCTGTCTACAGAAGTGATTTGACCGAAGAAGAAAGAGTTGATAGAGCGGTAAAAGAGATTGTCGAATATCTGGGAAAACTTGATTCAGGTATTGTTGCTCTTGATTATCATAAAGAATATTATTCATCAGAACCGATGGGGAAGATATTGTCATCAAATGTTAATGCGGATCCAGACAGACTGGAAATAATTGAAAAAGACAGGTTTATTGCAAACTCTGTTACTTCGATTCACAAGTCTGAAACAGGTAATGATGTCAGATTCAAATTATCCAGTGAATCAAAAGGAACTAAACTTCTGATGGGGCTTCTCGGCGTTCTTCTGTATTCAATCAAGTCAGGCAAAACTATTCTGGTTGATGAACTGGATGAATCGATGCATTCATTACTGTTGATCCAACTGGTCAGATTGTTCAAGGAAAAAAGACTTAACAACTGTTCCCAGATCATATTTACGGCTCATAATACAGATCTGATTGCGGCCGATTTGCTGAGCCTGTATGAAATCGGTATTGTCAGGTATGATAAAAAGCAGGGCTCCTGTTTTTCCCGGCTTGCGGATAACCTTGAAGCAAAGTCGTCAAGGAATATAAGAAAACTGTACCTGGACGGGTATTTCGGTGGAATTCCTTTTCCATTCGTATAGGCAGGAGATAAGATGAATTACAGTCCTATAATGGTTGTATGCGAGGGAAGTTCGGAAGTAAACTACATCACGCGTCTTAACAGGATTTTCTGTTACTCAGATTCGAAATGTATGGTTTTCAAACCATACAATGCCGGTGGCGGCAGATACTCCTTTGTTTCGAAAAAATATAACGAAGTCCTGGCTGGAAACAGAAAACTGGAAAGCAGAATTAAAATCTGGGTGGATCAAGATCTGTATGTAAGAGCAGGAACTGAAGAAAATCGTATGTATTGTTCCCGCAGTAAATTAGTTCCCAGGTTTATGTTCTCGCTAATGAATTTTGAGGATTATCTAACGATGCACTGTGCGGAGGGTATTGTTGAGGACTGGCAGAATACCTGCGAAAGCCGGAATCATTTTACTGAGCCGATGCATGCAAATCAGTATGAGGAGCTGTTTAACAGTCTGATCAAAAAATATTTTGGTGTTGACTACAAAAAAGGTGATGTTCCTTTTGAACTTTCTCAGAATACTTTTACTGCCAATCTGTTTAGAAATTTGAAGAATCCTCAGTTCAAGTTCAAAAACGGATTCGGTGAACTGTTAATGAACATGTATGAGCAAAGGGTTATAGCCTTTAAGTAGGTATTACCTCAACAGGAAGATACATAAATTTAAAACATTAAAAGACTGCATAAGGAAACTTAATCAATCACCACATTACATAATTCATGGATCAGACTGTTTGATAAAGTCAGGCTAAACAGTCAGACCGGATTTATACAAGGTTGGAGGCAGAGGGTCTCCTATCTTGTTAAAGATATTGATGGACATATTATTTCAAGTGGTATTTCCTATAAAAAGTTAAGCCTTGTTGAACCCCCTCAAAAAACTGGGTTGTTGACTTTAAACAATCTTAAGCAGCATCAAAGGTTATTATGGAGCGTTTACCAAATTAGGACTTTAAATTAAAGGTGTACCCACATTTTATAGGTACACTCATTCAATTTGGGAGTGTCAACTGAACATTCTTACGAAGTTAAACGTATTGATTCGGACTTCTTTGGAGATGGCTCTTAATTTATTGCAGCAACTATGTAAAGATATACTAGCTGGTTTGTGGTTTTGCCGCCTGCTTATTCTATCTGGAAGATGAATGTTATGTTAAAAAGATTTGAAGTAGAAAATTTCAAAGGTTTTCAGAATAAATTGATTTTTGATCTTGAAGCTCGTGAATACCCGTTTAATGAATCTCTGGTGGTAAACGGTATTGTAAACAAAGCTCTGATCTACGGAAAAAACGGGATCGGCAAGAGTACTCTCGGCATAGCGCTGTTTGATATAGTAGGTCATCTGACAGATAAAGAGAAGATGGCCTCCATGTATCTTATAAATTACATCAATCTTAATTCAAACAGACCGAATGCCAGATTCAGGTACTGTTTTCAGTTTGATGAGAATGAAGTGATCTACGAATATGAAAAAAATGATCCGCACAACCTCGTTTATGAAAAAATCTGGATTGACGGCAGAGCGGTGCTGGATTATTCCTACAGCGGATCCGGTTCTAAATATATCGATGAAAGTTTATGCGGCAGTCTTAACATCGCGCTGACCGATAACAAGCTTTCCGTCGTCAAATATATCTACAGGAATACGCCTACCAACTATCATCCTTTGCTGACCAGAATGATGCAGTTCTGTGAAAACATGCTGTGGTACAGATGTCTTTCCGAAGGAAATTCATACTGCGGCTTTTTCAACGGAGTTGCCTCCCTTGATGAACAGCTGTATGAGACAGGAAAAATCGGGGAGTTTGAGAAATTTCTGAATGACAATGAACTTCACTACAAACTTCAGTATGCACCGTATAACGGACAGCACAGGCTTATGGCGGTTTTTGATGAAGGTAGAAAATCAGTTCCATTCTGGTCTATCGCTTCAACCGGAACGCTGGCACTGTTTCTGTATTTTGTGTGGAGCTCAACCTCATTTAACAGAATATCCTTCCTGTTTATTGATGAGTTTGATGCGTTTCTTCATTACGAAGCAGCGGCCAACATTATCCGGAGTTTGAACAGGGAAACCTCGTTTCAGTCTGTTCTGACATCCCACAATACCTATCTGATGCAGAACAGACTGACCCGGCCGGACTGCTGTTTCAATATGACAGAAAACAAAATTCAAAGTCTTGATAAATCAACCGAAAAGGAATTAAAGGAAATTCATAATCTGGAAAAAATATTTATTAACGGCGGGTTCAATGGATAGGAAGGAAAAAATTCTGATTATCGTGGAAGGGGAACGGGCGGAAGCTGACTTTTTCAAACAGTTGAGTGCTGTATTCGGGGTCAGGTTTCAGATCTGCTGCTTCAAGGCGAATATTTACTGTCTGTACCAGAGAATGAAGGAACTGGACTTTAATGCAGAAGTCAAGGATGTATTGCGGGAGGCCAGACCTGAACTCAGTGAACTTGATGAAAATTATGCCTATACCTATCTTGTGTTCGATTTAGATCCACATCATACCAACCGGAATGAAACCAGGAGTCTGCTGCAGATTGTAAAAGATAACTGTGGAAAAGCCGTTGAAATGTCTGAATATTTCAATAACGAGTCTGATCCCACAGTTGGAAAACTGTATATCAATTATCCGATGATGGAATCATACCGGGCCTGCAACTGTGTGTTTGATCCGGATTACCGGAATGAGTATGTGAAGATTGAGGAGATCACCCGTTTTAAAAAATATGTCAATTCCAAGAAACTGTCCGGTAAACATCTGAAGGATTATACCAGGGAGGACTTCAGTGCGTTGATGCGTATGAATGTATACAAACTGGCACTGTTAAGGAAAAATCAATGGCAGCCGGTTTCATATTCTGAGTACTGCACCTTAAGCGAATCATCAGCATTGCTTGATATGCAGACAAGTCTGATTGAAGCGGAGGAGAAAATTGCAGTTCTGAATACCTCGCTGTTTCTGCTTCTTGATTATTATGGAAATCAGAACGGGTTTTATGAGCAGATAATCATGAAGACGATGAATTCATAAGAAAGTGGTGGGAAGTTTACTGCGGGTCTCTTGCCGGTTTTGTTAATACAGA
>ONPL01000111.1 GCA_900319705.1 uncultured Pseudomonadota bacterium
CCCGTATTTACAGGCCTTCCGGCGCCAGAATATATGCAGAGCGTGCTCGTGTTGAGCGCAAGACTTAAGAATAAGAAATACTGCGTTGAGGAGCTTGATGAGCGACATGTCTGCCAGGGGATCATGATAGGGATCATGACGGGGATCATGTTGGGGATCATGTTGAGAGTATTGATAGACAGGAAAGGATTTTGGAGTTCTGCAGAATTCCAGGAACCAGGAAGGAAATCATGGATTATTTGAACCTTTTCAACAGAGATCGGTTTAATGAGAGATATATGATATATGAGACCTCTACCGGATAGTGGAAAATTACGAATGACTCTACCTGATAAACCAAAGAGTTGAAATCAAAAATATTTCAAGCTTGATGGTGATTAGAGAATGGAAACAGTGACAATAACCTATGCCATGCATTGGAAGGTTCAAAAAATGAGCAGTTTCATGAATGTATGGTAATTGCAGTCAAGTGATGAGGTTGGTATAACAGCAGCATCGGCTCTAACCATTACTTAAACCTAGGTTCTAACATCTGAACGACGGGATTAGAACTTTAGATAAAATGAGCTTCTTTCTCAAGAGCAGACCTTGATATTATTGGCGAACAATAGAAAAACATTCGGGAAGCTTGTGTTAATTGAATTACACAACGTCGGATGTGATTATGCAGACTTACTGAACTCTCAGGAGAAATTTGAAGAACCCTGATGAATTTGAGCATTATTGACTCACAGGGCGGGAATGGTCAGATTATACAGTTCTGTTGGGAAATCTTGAGCAATTGCCTATTCCTGGATCTGTATGTACAATAATGGAGAATTCGGAGAGACTTTAGGAATCGTTACAATAGAATAATACTGGATCGAAAAAAAATGTTTGATACAACTGATGAATTGCTACAGCAGATTCAACTTGGTAAGGATCCTCATCTAGAGTTAAAAAAAGTTAATTTTAACGGAGATTCTGTTCTATCTCCGAATAACAGGAGCATGGCCGATGAGATATCTGCCATGGCGAATTCCTCCGGAGGAGTTTTGGTTCTTGGCGTGGAGGACAAAACTAAATTTATTACAGGGATCCCGTTGGAAAAGTTAGATGTAGTTGAGACCTGGGTCCGCACAATATGCAATGATTCTATAACTCCTGAAATAAACTGCACCATCAGTAAACTGAAGTTATTTGATCAGTCTGGAACTGAAAAATACGTTATTAGAATAGATGTTCCCAGAAGTTTGTTTGTACATCGCGGTGCAAACGGATATTTTCAACGAATCGGAAGCTCAAAACGTGAATTATCACCGGAGACTTTGGCAAGATTGTTCCAGCAAAAGAGCCAAACGAGAATGATTTACTTTGATGAACAGATTGTTTCAAATGCAAGGGTTGAGGATCTTGAAAAGCAATTGTGGGAAAAATTTAAAACCCCGCTCACATCGGATAATGATCTTGATTTTTTAGCTAAATTGAAATTAATATCCAAAGATGTTGAGGGAAAAATGGTCCCTACAGTGTCAGGTATTTTAATGGCAACCAGTGAACCGCAGAATTTTATTCCTAATGCGTTTATTCAGGCGGTTGCATATAGGAGTACCGAGCGAAATGCATCTTATCAACTGGATGCAGAAAATATTACAGGGCCTTTGGATGTACAAATAAAACGAGCCTGTCATTTTGTAAGAAAAAACATGAGGATTTCAGCTGATAAGAACGGGCTTGGCAGAAAGGATATTCCGCAGTATTCCATGCAGGCAGTTTTTGAAGCGGTCGTAAATGCAGTAGCTCATCGTGATTATTCGATTTACGGTTCCAAAGTCAGACTTCATATGTTTTCTGATCGTATGGAGATTTTTTCCCCGGGGTCAATTCCAAATTCAATGACGATTGAGAGCCTGCCGCTGCGTCAGATGTCTCGTAATGAATTGATTACAAGTTTATTGGCAAGAACTCAGATTACAGATGATCTTTCTGCAGATCGGCGTTATATTATGGATAAACGTGGTGAAGGTGTACCTATAATTCTTACAGAGAGCTTGAAATTATCAGGGAAGAAGCCGGAGTATAAGTTGATTGATAATAATGAACTGATGTTGACAATATATTCTGCTTAAGCATACGCATGCATAATGATCTAAAATTGTATTTTCCTTTATAGTAAAAACAGCCCGGGATGTGCGTTTGGATCTTTAGAAATTAATTTCGAAAAAATGGGACCATTACTGGTTTTCAGTCCCATACAATCTCGAATGAGATTTTATATGAATTCGTGCCGTGGAATGAAGAATATCATTTCCCGATCATGATATTATTATCGAGTGTTTACTAAATCAAAATTTAGGTGGATCAAGATCTGAATGTAAAAGCAGGAACTGAAGAAAATCGTATGTATTGTTACCGCAGTAAATAAGTTCCCGGGTTTAGTTTTCGCTGATGAATGTTGAGGATTATCTAACGAAGGTATTGTTGATGATTGGCAGAATACCTGCGAAAGACGGATCATTTTATTGATCCGATGTACGCAAATCAGTATGAGGATTAGTTTAACAGTCTGATCAAAAGATATTTTGGCATTGACTAGAGAGGGTGATTTTAACTATGCTGGAAGAGTTAAATGTTAAAGGTTTTAGAAAGTATAGGGATTTTTCTGTCTTTGATTTAGCGAATGTCAATATTGTTCTCGGAGATAATAATGTAGGTAAAACCTCCTTTTTGGAAGCTGTTTATGTATGGTGCTGCGGTTGCAATGCCGGTTCTTTTGTTAATATACCGCTTTCAAGAGGTAGATATGGCTTTATTCAGCAACCGTTCTGGATCATGGAAGAACTTCTATCTGTAGTTAATACTCCTCAAAATGTCCCGATGAAAATGTCATTCGATGGTCTGTTTGACGGAGAACATGTTTGCTTTGAACACACCATCTGGCCCTCAGATTTGCTTGGAGTGTATGATTCTTCATATCAATATAACAATCAGAGTTCACTACCTTCTTCAGAACTGCCGGTGAATTCAAATCAAATGTACAGCAATCAGACAAAATTGATTGCTAAATGGCAGATAAAGCGGGGGGAACAATCTGTCATCACTGATATTACGATTCCAGCGAATCAGATTGCCTCAAAATCCTATCGACCGGTGAAATTTATAGATTTATGGTCGCATACTGTAATATCTGAAAACCAGCAGATTTATTCGGCCCTTAAGAGAGAACAAAAATTACAGGAATTTACTGATGAGATAAAGAAAGTGTTTCCTGATATTTTGGGATTTGACATGATTCCATATCCTGACGGCTCCCAGACTCCTGTTTCGGTAACAAGGACCGGTAATAAAGTATTACCGTTATATGCATGCGGAGATGGTGTTCAAAGGTGGTTTTATATACTGGGTATAATGATCCTGTATAAGAATTCAATAATCTGCATAGATGAAATTGATACGGGTCTCCATTACAAGGCCCAGGCTGAGTTTTCGGTAAATCTTGTGGATTATGCTTTGAGGAACGGGGTTCAACTTTTTGTAACAACCCATAACATTGAATTTATTGATACATTTCTTGATTCGATCAATGATAAGCGAAATGATAAGATTGACAAAGTAAGGATTATAACTCTTAAAGATACTGTTGATGGAATTACGTCACGAACCATGAAGGCAAGTGAAGCCGTCGAGGCCAGGGAATATTATAATCTGGAGCTGCGATAATATGAGTATGAGTATTATTCTTTGTGAAGGCAGAACAGATCAAAGCCTACTGGGCAATTATCTTGAGAAAGTTGCCGCATGGAGACAGCTTAGACCTGAAACAGACAAAGTCTTTTTTGAAAAGAAAAACCCGTTTGTGTTTGCTGGTAACAGCATTTTATGGTATGAGAATGAACAAAAAGAATATAGGGGGATCTGGCAGGTCAGAGGTTGCGATAATTTTGCTAAAGCAATTTTCCGTATCTTTGACAGAGAAACAAAAGAACATTTGATCGACAGTGTGGTTGTCCTGACCGATTACGACGATGAGTCAGCGGCCGGCGATAGGTTAAGAGGAATTAAGAGTGCTATCGGTTCAGCCCTGGGTAAACGGTTACTCGCTGAATCTCTGACTGCCAATCAATGGTCCATGGTTGAATTTAACAGTGATTTTGCTAATGCTGTAAAAGTACAGGTGGCATATCTGCTGGTCCCCATGGATAGCTTTGGAACTTTAGAAACGTTTATTGTTGATGAAATTGCAAAGCAGAGTAGGGAGCAAGAATCGGTTGTTGAGCAGTCTAGAACCTTCATTGACGAGTTTAAATCAGAATGTTATTTGCAAAAGACAAGAGAGAAGATTAAGGCTAAACTAGGAGTTGTGATCTCGGTGATTTATCCTGATAGGGCTTTTGGAACTCTTGATTCCCTGGTTAAGGCAGTTCCATGGGAAAATTGTCAAATGTGTGAACAGTTTGAGTTGCTGAAGAAAGTTTATTAGGATAGTTATTGCATTGAGTTATGCAGCACTGTTGCCAACTCTGTGGGTCCGTTTTCTATGGGAGCCGGGATTGTTCACTTATCAAAAGACTGCATTTCTTTAATGAGGATCCAAATATTACAGCCAATATCTGTTATTAATGCTTCGTTATCACTTGCAAATTTGGATGCTCTGATAATTGCTTCTTCGATATGTGGAAGGTACTTTTCTTTAAAAGCTATACCTTTCTTTCCGTGATGAGCTTTTACGGACAGCTCGTTGCTCACAAATGTATGAGCATTTGAAACTTTTTTGTTTTCCCGAATCAAGTCAAGCTGATCTGAATATTCCTCGTAAACATCGGAAAAATGGAGCAACAGCTAAAACTCAAAACACGGATTTGTAATAAAACAGCGGTATTTTTTTTCTTTGCAATATTGCAGAATAAAGTTCATATCTTCCGAAGAATGAGAACCTGCATCCCTATCTATCAAAATACAGAATTCATCAAAATTACTGGTGTATTTTGATAGATATTTTCTGTATGCCAGATCATAACCTGTTTTTCTTAATGCCAGTTCAAATCTATTCCGTTCTTTAGGACTGATAGATTCCGGAGTTTCAATATAGAGTTGGATAAAATCCGGAGAGAAGTTGTTTTTGATCTCATCTGGTATATCAGAAAAAATATTATTTCCAGCCTCACGAAGACTTAGGTATTCTTCGAGTAACTCTATTACTTGTTCCGGTGCGCTGTATCCATCTTTGGTTTTTCGTCTCAGAACTTCAATATTGACAAGGGCGTTGATACCCAGCTCCGTTCGGTAATCTGATAATCCCTGAAGATATTCAACTTCTGTGGCAACTCCTTCGACAGAAATGAAATAAATCTTCCTGGGTGTTATTTGTTCATTTGGTGTTTCGCGGTCATAGCTTTTTGATGATAGCCGGTATTTGTTAACCATTTATAACCTCAAGTTCTTGTTTTTTCTGAAACTGCGGAATGGCGCCATATTTCCCGAGAAGATAATCGTTATTGACCTTTTTGTCAAATCTTGCTTTATATTTGTTGAGCGAATAAAGATAGGAACTGTGATCCGGCTGTCTTTCTACGAACCAGATCTCATCCTGTCTGAACAAATCAAGATCCATAATGTTGTCATCGTGAGTCGTCGCAATAATCTGACTGTTATTTCTTTCTGTTTTTTCAAAAAATATTTCAAAAAATTTCCTGACGAGTGAAGTATGAAGACTGCGGTCAATCTCGTCGATTAAGATAACATGATTGCTACCTATCTCATGAAGAAGTGGAATGAAATCGAATAAACGTCTGGTGCCATCAGATTCGTCTGTCAAATCAAAAGGATCGTCAGGGTTTCCGTGGTCAAACATAAGCTTGTTGTATACGATATTTCCTGTTTCGTCTTTTCTTAAGGTTACAAGCTGGTTATCGATCCTTATATCAAATGGATGCTGTCCTGCAGTATGTGAAATCTGAACTTTTAACTGTTCTGCATCGGCGTGAGGGATATTTTCAAAAAGTTTGTCAAGATCCATGCCTCTCTGTTGCGATTTCAATTCATCAATTCCTGTGTCGAAATATTGCAGGACATTACGAAAGAAATCTCTCTGTGAATCATTTGCCATATCGTTAATACGGATATATTTAGATTCAGGAAAAAGAATCAAAATTTTTTTAAACCATTCATATACAGCAACTATTTCGTTCAATATGGTATCTTTATGGCTTCCTCGAGTTGCAAGATCTGAAAGCATAGTCTTTTTACGTAGTGTGTCGGATATATTTTCGCTGAAATCTTCAAAATAAATTCTTATTCGTTCTGAATCCTTAAACTGTTTGGCGCTGATATCTGTTTCTACAATGCTTTTTTGATCTTCATTTACATTTCTATCAAATATAACAAACTCATTCTTGTTTTTATCAATTCTTACCAACCATTCTGATATTATTTCTGATTTGGAGTATGAAATAGCAATACCATACGAATACTCATATTCTCCGGCTATGAGCTGGTACTGGAATGTTCCCGGGATAGTAAATGTTTCAGAGGAAATTCGGAAATTCATCTTGCTGAGACTGGCACTGTCGACACCGTTTAATATGATGTTTCTTGAAAAATCTATAGCTTTGATGAGATTGCTTTTTCCTCCGGCGTTTGCGCCATATATGACAGCGCTCTTCAGAACTTTCTTTCCAGCTATTTCACATAAATGTTTTTTGTGGCGGGCAATTTTAGATGGCTTAAAGGAAATGGATTGTGGTGAATTAAAGGAACGAAAATTTGAAACTGAAAATCCTATTAACATTGTTTTTGTAAACGCTCCATAATAACCTTTGATGCTACTTAAGATTGTTTAAAATCAACAATCCAACCTTTTCTTTTTTCAATAAGGTTTAACTTTTTATAGGAAATACTACTT
>ONPL01000114.1 GCA_900319705.1 uncultured Pseudomonadota bacterium
AGAATTTCGTTTAGAAACGGAAATTTATTTCAAGCTTCTAAACGAATGTGCTTATAAATGTTGTAAATTTGTATCAATACATCTTTACAACAAAGCCAAGATAATTTAATTAAAGCGCCAATCCTTTTAGATATGGCAGGATGGCATGATGAGGCACAAACACTTAGAAAAATCACATTAGAAAACATCACTGACAATGTAGATTTCCTATATGATTTAGAATGGCAGTGTCTTGCTACTATAGGTGGTACAGATGATCCAATTAATGTTAGGTATAACTTGTTTAGGGAAGGTAATATATTCGAATTTGAGAACGGATTATGCTACGTAATAACCTAGTAGTTGTTAGGCAAAAGAACAGCTTTTGTAAACCGGTTATTGTCGTTTTTTTTTATATATTACTTACTCATTGTTTGTGTAGACAAACAATAAAGCGGCAGTTATCTTAACCCGATCATAGAATCGCCGGGTATTGTGTAAAAGGTGTAATTCTTGCTAATTATCATGATTATGCTTGAGCATATAGAATTTTAGGATCAAAGGAGTATGAAATGTTGCATCAGAAAATGGTAAATGAAGACAATCCAGTTGGCCGGATTTTTTCATCTGTTATGGATCCTGATAAAGTTATGGTTATTTTAACGGCTTCAAGAAATAATTACACAGATGAAGAGAATGAAGAAAACAATGCTGATCTTAGGGAAACACTGATAAAGTATGGATTCGGCTATCGAAAAGCTGAGGGACATTATCCTGAAGAACATGAAGGTGAAAAGATTGACCGTATTGATGATCCAACTTTTGTAATTACATCGTGTGAATCAGAATCTGATATATTTAAACTTTCCTGCTGTTTGTGCAGGAAATATGAGCAGGAATGTTTCCTTTATAAAAATCATGATGGTTATGTCAGCCTTGTAGATCCTGAAGGTAACGAAATAAAGGATCTTGGAATGTTTCATCCTGATCGTGTCAGTGAATACATGACAATAGTAAAGAAGAAACCATTTGTATATGATTCTGTTTCTGAATATATCTCAGCGGCGCCTGGCAGTTATACTGATGCTTTACTTATTCGCAGTAGAAGAAAGGCATTAGAAAATCATTAAATAGTCACAGACTAATTTCATTTGGCTTGTTGAATAGTATGTTGAGAGGGAAATCCATACTGCACCGGGCTGCAGCATCCCCGATCAACAGGTACTTCGACAAGCTACATAATCCCAGACTCAGTGCAGTTCAAATCTAAACTGACTCCTGTATTGATACAACATAACAATATTTGTAATCCCATTCGTTTAGAATTTGAAATTACCGTATTCTAAATCAGACTCACATCATCATACGGGATCAGCTTTTCTTTTTCTGTGGATCACTTGTTCTCTTTTGGGCGGATCAGTGGATTTAACGCCGGTAAAAATTGCGGATCAGAGTAATGTTCTGAAGCTGACAATCCTCTGGTTGAAACCCGGTGGTTTTCTCGCCGGCATGGTTATGAGAAGACAGTCGCAACCGGTGTTCCGGTATAGAGCAGGAGTAAAAGGTGTATTTACAGCAACTTCAATTTTTACGTAGTTTTTGTTTATGCATATGTGCTAATACGTCAAAATTAAATCATAAAAAATATAATTGTGACTATGGTTAAAATATCATGAATATGTATACAAATTATTACATGTTTGTGTATAATAAAATCTAAAGAGTTTAGATTTGTTTATAAATCATAATAATTACATTTCAATTGTGATAATGATAATTAAACAGACAAAATATAACTTGTTGTTATATTTGAACAAAGGTATCTTCCCTGCCATATGATGTAGTTTGATGCTGAGTTCATTACTGCAGGTTCTCTTTGCTGCCTTGCAACGGATCTGTTACCGCAGCATAACGTTTTTTACAGCTTAATTTGTCAGAGGCTTTACTATGTACAAAACATTCCTGAGAAAATTCGAACTGCTTTCAGAAGAGGAGGAAGGTGACGCTTTACAAACATATGGGCGCACCTGTTACTGCGGCTACTATCCCTTCCGTTTCTTTCTGAATAAAAAATTTAGAACGATCAACTGTGCACCTGTTACGATCCTGTACGGTAGTAACGGTTCCGGAAAATCGACGGTGCTTAATGTGATGGCGGCGCGACTTGATCTCATTCGTCATTCAGTATTCAACGGTTCTGCTTTCTTTTCCGCCTATGCAGGGGCCTGCCATTTTGAATGCGATGAAATTCCCGGCGGCAGTCAGATCTTAACCAGTGATGATGTCTTTGATTATCTGATCAATATACGTTATCTGAATAACGGTATTGATCTTAAACGGGAGGATCTGTTTGAACAGTGGTTTGACAAGAGGCGTGCCAGCAGCAATCTTAACAGTATTGCCGAGTATGAGCAGTGGAAGGAAATTTGCGATGCGAAAAGGAAGACTCAGTCAAAATTTGTGAAAGAACGACTGATGCGTAATGTAGATCTCCGCTCCAATGGTGAAAGTGCGTTGAAATTCTTTGTAGATCACATCACTGACAATGCGTTATATCTGCTTGATGAGCCGGAAAACAGTCTTGCCATCCCTCTGCAGAAGGAACTTGCAAAATATATATCTGCTTCTGCAAGGCACTATAACTGCCAGTTCATAATTGCCACCCATTCGCCGATCCTGCTGTCTCTTAATGATGCGCTCATCTATGATCTGGATGCAACACCTGTTGTCACCAGGCGCTGGACAGAACTTGAGAATGTACGACTGCTGCAGGAATTTTTCGAAGAGCATCGGGATAAGTTTGCCCGGACAGATGATTAATTAAAAAATCCAAACCTGCCAATTATGCAGCAAAAAAACGCAAGCAGAGAACGATAAACATAAGCAGGTTGAATAGCAAAAGTGGAGCAGTGAGGTTCGGACTCAATCAAATTTTTTTTCAATGTCCGGCTGATCTGCGGTCCCGGATCAGGTGCGTATGTACAGAAAATCTCCGCTGTCACTGACGTATGTAATGAATATAATTAAATATTTTGATAATTATTATATGTGTAATATAGTGACATAACTAACATAAATAATTAAATAATATTATTAATAACTTGACAAAATACTAAATTGCGGCTATTATATAAACGTAAACTGAAATGAAGGTTGAGATTACAAACGTTAAATCAGTTCATTTGAGTTTCAATATTCATTTTTCAAACTCCTCTTATAACCGGAACGCCGGTTCCGGTTTCTCCCAGATTTTTCTATCGTTTTCTTATTGTTTTACATCGAGGATCGAATATGAGAGCAGAAGAACTTAAAAAAATCCGCAATGCCATTGTACTAGGCTTTGGAAATGAGATTGACAGACAGAATATTACCGACAGTGAAATACTCAGGATCCTGCGCAGTTCGGTAAAAGAAAACTGGAGCCCTAAGTATCATCTGAGTTCAATTGAGCCTGTTGAGGATACACCGCATGCTTTTGTCTGTCTTTATGAAGGTGACGGTTACATGGATTTCGGCGAGTTTATCAATCCTGCAGATTTTCTGGAGCACGAGCTGCGCTTTAAATGGAATTATTCCGGATTTGCCTGGATTGAGGAATTTCTGAACTTCGGGATCAAGTGCTGCACCTGCAATTACCCTATTGATTCCCGTTACAGCACAGATCAGCAGCCGGGTGACAGGAACAAGGGAAACTGCATAGAGGATATTTCTTTGCTTGAAAGATTGACCGTATCTGAGCCCGGCCCGTCCGGCACAATGAATGAAGTACAGATCCTGGAACTTATAGGAGAGGAAAAGATGGATTTTATTGCGCCTATATTTCAGGATATCGAACCGGTTTATGTTCTGTATCTGGATCGTTACATGCAGAGCATAAATAATCTGAAGAAGAGGATCAGTAGCGGCGAGCAGATTGACTTACAGGATGAATTTGATTGTAAATATTACAAAATAAAAGATCTTGCTCTCGAAATTTCCAAAGTTGAACAGATTGAAAAATCTGCAACAGAATTCAGTTATTTCTACATGAAGGGGATTTATCAGGGTGAAAGCATTATCTTCACCGTTGACAGCTCCAATATCAGCAGGAGGATCGGGAGGGGTAGTTTCGGACTCGGCAGGGTTGTTAAAGCCTCTCCCTCCTTTGAACAGCTATCCTTCAGTAAGAAGAAATGGATAATCGGCAGTATTATCGGTGATTATTCATCCTGGAACGCCGATCTTGATAAATACGGCTGGTAGATCGGAACGGTCTGTGTTCTGCGATACATCTTTAAGTACGGGGATTTACTTATGAAAAACGATACTGTGAACAATGTAGTTTCATGTGACAGATGCTTAAAAAAATATAGCAGACTTTACAAAAAATATCCCGGGTATGCCCACGGTGTGGTTCCTGCATTCAGAGCTGATTTCAGCAGTGAGCAGAACCGGGAACTGCAGTTAAAGATTAAAACAGATCTTATCAGACTGGGATATTCGGTAACCACAGCCGGTGCCATCTGGAAGGTTAATTTCAATTCTGCGGAGCAGTATGCGGTAAATACTCAAATCTTTCTGGTGTTTGAACGTAGTAGCGTCGGACTGCTGCAGTATGATCTGATAACTCTCGGGAGAAGATACGGTCTGGAACTGGTGGCGTTTTCTCCATGCGCCGGCAGGAATCTTTGTCTGTACAGAAACGGAGGCTCAGCCTGCGGAATATCTTATGATCGTCCGGATGAGTATATACTGTCACTTCCGCTTTTTGATGACTGCGGCAGTTTTATTGCAGAAATACCTGACAGTCCCTTTGCTTTCACATCCATAGCTGATGATGCTTTGAGTTTTGACTGTGTTAAAACTTCATACGGTATTTCCACCATTATGATGCTGGCAAAAGTGCCGGGCTTCGTCCTGAAGGAATAATTTTAAGAATTGTTACGATACTGTAACCTTCGGTACTGCACAGAGAGTTTCCGGTATTAAGGGCACAGTTATATGAAAAAAGCAGGAAATCATAATTAAGTTGAAGACAGGAAAGGCGTTACAGATTTTTTGGGGTATGTTGAAAATTCAAACTCCTGTATTGCTGGTTTAGCCCGGTATAGGCGAGCGGGTACCATGGAGAAATATCAGTTAAACTGTAAAAACATCCATAAGCTGCCTGGCGGATCGGTTACAGCTGTAAAGAATCTCCTTTTTTATCATGGACTGAGTGAACCCGGACAGTAGGTCAGAATTCACGATGAAAAAAGGTTATTACTCAGTTTATGGATAAGCCTGGTGTTAAGGTGAGTGGTAGAGTAGTTGCTCGATTTATCAGAAGGAGCTACTGTCACTCGAGGTTAAATTTTGCAGGGATTTCAACCTGGATTTGGTACTGTTTAAATGCCTCGGTGATGAGCTGCACCCGAACTGTACGGTTGTACTAGCAGAACAGCAGATCGGAATTTTTTACCATTAATCTTCAATGATGAGTAACGGTATTAAAAAATCTGATTGTTTTTGAGATTTGCAGGTATTTGAGCGTAGATAACAGGAGTTGAGAAATGAAAAAATTAAATTCATTGTCAAATCATCAAAAATACGTTTATGCATATAGTGCATTGATTAGAATCCTGCATATTGATGCATTTTCAGAAGATAAGAAAGAGTTTGTCCGCAATATGAATAAAGTCACAACTAATTTTGATGCATATATACACAATCTTGAGGTATTACTGCGGCAACTTAAAATTCCCTGCAGAAATCTTAAAAAAAATCTTTTAACAGAAGCATGTGATTTTGAAACAGATGATGAATCAGAATATGTCTACAATGTGTTAAATAAACTTTACGAAAGATATCCTTTTGAGTGGAGAAGTGATCGTATTGATGTTGATTTAGCCGATTTTCGATAGATCAATATCTTTTTTTATAGATGTTTGGAGATTGATAATATGATTGATAATAATAAGCCATATAAAAATTTTACTTTAGCTGAAAAAGTTGATGTGGCATTTTATGCAATCCATCAGTTGTTTTCATATTGCTTATTGGTTGATGATGATTTCACGGAAGAAGATTTGAATGATTATGAGATCAATAAAAATCCTTCTTTATATTTAAGCAAAACTAAAGAACTTCTTAGAGGAATTAAAATCGATCAGTATGATATTAACAAATTAAAAGAACTAAATGAGGATACAGTAGATATTCTCGACTGCATCAGTGCAGAGATCAATCATACATACAAAACAATATTGAATGATTGCACATTAGATATATATGATAGCAAAGCATTCAAAATACTTGATTTAAAAATGGAATGAATATCAGTAAACGAATAGTATGGGGAGAGAGGAATTCCATACTGCCGAGAATGAGAGCTGCAGGGCTACACTCTCTCCGATTATCGTTTATAAAAGTATTACATATTTCACTCTTTAAGTTATTTAATTTTCCTAGGTTTTGGATGCTTGTAGGAAAATGCTCTTTTAAACATGGCTTGTTTGTTTTTAACGTTAGATATGTCCCAGTTCCCGATTGGCTGGTTGAATGATTTGGCATCTTCAAACATACTTTCCATGGTAATAACCTCTGAAGTATCCCAGTTCCCGATTGGTTGATTGAATTTCTCAGCACAACAAAACATAAAACTCATACAGTGAACGTTTGAGGTATCCCAGTTGCCGATTGGTTGATTGAATGATCTGGAACTTCTAAACATACTTCCCATGTCAAGAACCTTTGAAGTATTCCAATTGCCGATTGGCTGATTGAATGATTCAGCACGTCTAAACATACTTCCCATGTTAGTAACTTTTGAGGTATCCCAACTAGCTATAGGCTGATTGAATGATTTGGCTCTGAAGAACATGAAACTCATGTCAGTAACATGTGATGTGTCTTGAATATTCA
>ONPL01000200.1 GCA_900319705.1 uncultured Pseudomonadota bacterium
GTATTTCCTATAAAAAGTTAAGTCTTATTGAAAAAAGAAAAGGCTGGATTGTTGATTTTAAACAATCTTAAATAGCATCAAAGGTTATTATGGAGCGTTCACTAAAATCATGAAAAAATTCTACAGTCTTCTGAAAATTGCCCTAAAAAGTGCCTGGAACCGCAGATCAACTCTGTTTCTGATCATCTGCGCCATCGCCATTTCCACCGCTCTTTTGCTCGGAATTGAGAAAATCCGCACCCAGGTAAAGGAGAATTTCGTAAATTCAGTGGTCGGAACAGATCTGATCATCGGCGCCCGCACCAGTCAGATCCAGCTTCTGCTCTACTCTGTTTTCCATATCGGCAGTGCCACCAGCAATATGGGATATGAGACACTGCAGAAGATTTCCCGGGATCCCAAGGTATCCTGGGTAATACCGGTTTCGCTTGGAGACTCACATAAATCATTTCCGGTAGTGGCTACCGATGAAAACTTTTTTAAACATTTCCGCTATGCCGACCGTAAAGAGATCAGATTCAGACTGGGTAACGCCCCGGCCGGAATGTTCGATGTCGCTATCGGCAGCGAGGTGGCGGAAAAGCTCAACTACCGGCTGAGACAGAAGATCCATCTCACCCACGGATCAGTGGAAACAGCATCAGCTGTACATGACAATGTATCCTTTGAGATCAGCGGTATCATGAGTCCGACCGGAACCCCGATCGACCGCAGTATCATCATCTACCTGCCGGCCATGGAGGCGATCCATGTCAACTGGAAGGGAGGACTCCCGGTGGCCGGGCTTAAACTCACCGAATCACAGCTGAAACAGATGGATCTGCGGCCGAAAAGCGTAACCGCTGCGTTCATCGGTCTGAACAAACGTTCACACACCTTCGCCATGCAGAAGGCGATAAATGAATATAAATACGAATCACTTATGGCGGTTATCCCGGGAGTGGCCATCGACGAGTTGTGGAATATACTAAACAGCGGTGAGCAGGTTCTGTGGATCACCTCTCTGCTGGTTACCGTATCAAGTCTGCTGGGACTGGTGGCCGTAATTCTGGCGGGGCTTGGTCAGCGCAGACGCGAACTTGCCATACTCAGATCTGTCGGAGCCAACCCTTTTGACATCATACTGCTGATGATCTACGAGGGATTCATCGTGGTAATTGGCGGTGTGACGCTGGGTCTGCTTACGGTGTATACCCTTATCTATCTTTATGCGCGGTATTTTGCTGAAAACTACGGTTTCTTTATTACTCCGGATCTCCTTTCCGTTACGGAAATTATGATTATCTGCGGAATTTTTGCCGCCGGTTTCCTAGCAAGCCTGATCCCGGCCTACAAGGCATACCGCATCAGTCTGTCGGACGGTCTAAATGCTTCGATCTAGTTTTATTACTGCAGTTTTGCTGCTTGCTCTCCTTTTCAGCACCGGTTCCTGCGCCGCTGCCACTGCTGACACCGTTGTCTGGAACGATCTGATAGATCCTGCAGCACTGGCGGCGAATTCTGCAGAGGGTGTCACCGATGCCGCCGGGATCGAACGGGTGTCCGCCGGTATTTCGGAAGCAGGAATCAACACAGCCCTCTTAAACAGGGAAATCATACTGACCGGATTTGCAGTACCTGTTGACTATGATGATCCGGAACATCTGCGCAGCTTTCTGCTGGTTCCGTACATGGGCGCCTGCATTCATGTTCCGCCTCCTCCTGAAAACCAGATTATCATGGTCACCCTGAAGGAGCCGCGCCGGATTAAAGCTATGGATCAGGTTCAGATAAAAGGAGTGCTCCGCGCTGACAGTTCAACCTCCGGCAGCGAAAGGGATGATCTTCCCGCTGCCAGCGGCTACAGCATGGATAATGCACAGATCCTGAATCTGGATGAAGAGCGCAATATCTGCCGTCCGCTGGCAATTCTGTTCCTGGCAGGTATGGTACTGAGCCTCGGTCTTATTCTTCCGTTGCACCGGATCAGACTTGCAGGCGCTGCGTTATCACTGATTCATTCCCTGGCCGGCGGGATCATGCTCTGCATCGGTCTGTTCACGCTGGTGTCAGGATTCTCAGCCCATGCTCTTGCGGCGTTTTTTGCCGGATTCATGCTGATCTACCTGATCAACGCGCTGTTCTCCCGCTCCTGCTGCTGTGAGGGTGAATGCAGCGAACAGGACGGTAAATTCACTGTGCTGGCTCTGGTAATCCACAATATTCCTGAATATTTCATGGTACTTGCAACCCTGGTGCATGCGGTGAATATCGGAATGATGCTGGTTGTTTCACTGCTGATGCACAACATTCCGCTGAGTCTGTCGGTGGGGCTGTCCCTTAGAAATCTTTCCTTCTCCGGCAGGATTAAATATATCTTCCTGCTGAGTATTCTTCCGGTGATACTCGCAGCGGCAGTTTATCTG
>ONPL01000115.1 GCA_900319705.1 uncultured Pseudomonadota bacterium
AGACAGGATTTATATACGGTCGGAGACAGAGTGGCTCCTACCTTGTTAAAGACATTGATGGAAATATTATTTCAAGTAGTATTTCCTATAAAAAGTTAAGTCTTATTGAAAAGCGAAAAGGCTGGATTGTTGATTTTAAACAATCTTAAGTAGCATCAAAGGTTATTATGGAGCGTTTACGCAATCTGTGATATTAATCTGTTCATGGGATGGCAAATCGCCGAAAATGTCATTGCTGAATATCAGTCAGGTGCCCCCGCTGACCTCTGACAGCTGCAGTTCGCCCGGCACCAAAATATTCGACGTAAAAAAACGGAACGATATCCGACCTTCAATAACTTAATCCAGTGTTTCAAAATGGGAAATTAGATCATTTCATCGGGATGTAACACTTCGTCAAACTGTTCAGTGCTCAGAAAACCGGAATTTACGGAACGGAAGCGTGCAGTCTCATTTTTCCTCAGTCTGCAGAATAAAAAAATCCTGATTGGCAGGAATAGTTCACTGTTTGCCTCTAAGGATGTCCGATCGTAATCTGGCCGAAATAGCGGCCCAGCTCTCAAAATCTTTCCAAGATCTAAATTATGAAGTTTTCAGGCCGGCTGAATTATTGAGAGAGATCCCGGGTAATGCTATAATTGTGGAAATTTTTTTACTCAGATTTTGGTTTTTCAGTGCTTTTGTTTTTATAGAAGCACTGAATGAAAAGTCTTTAAATCCTTGTTAAATAAGGGAGCAGTTCATGACAGTAATTAAGCAGCAGGACTTTATCGATTCTATTTTCGATGCTCTGCAGTATATTTCCTATTATCACCCAGTTGATTTTGTGAGAGCTTTGAAAAAAGCTTATGAAAGAGAACAGAATCCGGCAGCAAAGAACGCTATCGCCCAGATTCTGGTAAACTCCAAGATGTGTGCCATCGGTCATCGTCCTCTTTGTCAGGATACCGGTATTGTTACCTGTTTCGTACGTGTAGGTATGCAGGTAACCTTTGACGGTGATATGACTATCGAGGAAATGGTTAATGAAGGTACTAGAAGAGCATATTGCTGCGCTGACAATCCGTTACGCAAGAGTGTGCTGAATGATCCTATCGGGGCCCGTGTCAACACCAAGGATAATACTCCGGCAGTAACTCATATTTCCACCATCCCTGGCGATAAGGTGGAGATTCTGATTGCCTCCAAGGGCGGTGGATCAGAAAACAAATCCAAATTAATTATGCTTAACCCTTCAGATTCTATTGAAAAATGGATCCTTGAACAGCTTCCTCACATGGGGGCCGGCTGGTGTCCTCCTGGAATCCTCGGTGTAGGCGTTGGCGGTACTATGGAAAAAGCTGCCATTCTAGCCAAGGAAGCACTGATGGATCCAATCGATATCGATGAACTCATTGCCAAGGGTGCTGAAACTTCTGAAGAAAAACTCCGTCTGGATCTTTATGACAGCATCAATAAACTCGGTATCGGAGCTCAGGGCCTCGGCGGTCTGACCACTGTTCTCGATGTTAAGGTTAAGACCTATCCGACCCATGCAGTAGCCAAGCCGGTTGCCATTATTCCTAACTGTGCCGCTTCCCGTCACCTTCATTTCGTTCTGGACGGAACCGGTCCGGTTAATCTGGAACCTCCTTCACTTGATGAATGGCCAGATATCGAACTGGGCAGCTCTGACGGTGCCAGAAGAGTAAACCTTAACAACATTACCAAGGAAGAGATCGCTACATGGAAGACCGGTGAAACTCTGTTAATCAGCGGTACCATCCTTACCGGTCGTGATGCTGCCCATAAGAGGATCTGTGATCTGATTGCAGAAGGCAAGCCTTTACCTGAAGGCGTTGACTTCAAGGGTAAGTTTATCTACTACGTAGGACCTGTTCCTGCAGTTCGTGACGAAGTTATCGGACCTGCAGGCCCGACCACTTCAACCCGTATGGACAAGTTCGTGGAAACAATGCTTTCAGAGACCGGCTTAATCGGTATGATTGGAAAATCAGAACGCGGTGTTCAGGCTACCGAATCAATTAAGAAGCACGGTGCTGTATACCTGATGGCTGTGGGCGGTGCCGCATATCTGGTATCCAAGGCTATCAAGAAGGCCAGAGTTGTTGCTTTCCCTGAACTCGGTATGGAGGCGATCCATGAATTTGAAGTTGTTGATATGCCGGTAACTGTTGCCGTTGACTCTCAGGGTAACAACATCCATCTCACCGGACCGGCTGAGTGGAAGAAAAAGATTGAGGAAATCGACTTCAAGTATATTGAATAATACCTGAAGGGCATTATTTGATTTACCGGAGACGGATTTGAACAAAAGAGATCATCTTATGCAGATGGTCTCTTTTTTATTGTTTATTTTTTGTTCCTTTCTGCCTTCCCTATTTTTTAATAAATTTACATATTTTTCCCCAGCTGAAAAACCGGCAGTTGTCCCTGCGGTTTAAAGCAATACAGAAGCAGACCAATGTCACATTTTCCTGATTTTTGTGATTTACAAAATAAAAAGAAACGTAATAAATGTAAAAAAGCTGTTGACCGGTATACATTCCGGTAGAATTAAACGAGAGAGCTTTTTTTCACGACTGCCGTTCCTGACGGTAAAAATCACCGCATGATATTCCGGACCTCCGTAAACAGTCCGTAGGACTGATGTTTTCAGAGGCGCGATCACTGGAAGTTCAGTGACAGTATGAATTTAACTTTATCAGATTATAATCTGTGTAATGAATTGAAAAAAGGGGGATAATGGCGATCCGGCAGCGGGTTTCCATAAAACTTACATCTATGATACCGAAAGCAGGCAGCTCAATCCAGGTAAGACGAAACAAGGTCAACAAGTCATTCACGGGCCACATTGCGCTTGTGTTCATCACTCTCAATCTGTTCGTTATTGCCGCTCTGACAACTGTGTCCTACCTGATCACCCGCAGTTATATTGAAAACCATTATGTAAACCAGTACATTCCCAATCAGACAGAACTGATAGTAAACAAAATCGAATCCTTTACCAAACCGTTGATCTCCCTGGCCGGAACCATGGCCTCGTCCCAGTACACCATCAACTGGATCAAAAATGAACAGGAACGGGAGGATCTGCGGGTTCATTTCGAGAAGCAGCAGAAAAACCTGATCAAATACCACCATCTTACCAGTACCTTTCTTGTCTCACTGCTCACAAACAACATCTATATCGACGGTGTCAGTGACGGGGTCGTAGATCTGTCAGGAAGGGATGCGTGGATCATAGACTTTCTCGAAACGGGGGAGGATTACCAGCTCAAGGTAGACTACAACCGCAATCAGAGCGAGGAACTGTTCCTGATCATAAACTACAGAATAAAGGATTATGAGGACAGAACCATCGGGATCGTTGGAATAGTCATGAAAATGGACAATATTCTCGAAATATTCAATGACCGGCATCTGAACAACACCGGCTACTATTTTGCCATCAACGCAGAGGGACAGATCCAGATGCATCCTGTAAGAGAATGGATCCTGAAGGAGAATATCTCCACTCTTGACGAGCATTTTCCAAAACCGGAATTCAGCAATGGAAATGATTTCTTCATCTCCCGCTACACTTCAAGGATAGATCATGAGGACTACTTCCTGGTAGCCAGGGAACTGCCGGAAATCGACTGGATTATCGTTGGAAAACTTTCCGTTAGTGAATGCTTCAGTCTGCTCAGTACCATTCTGCGCTCATCGGTACTCATAGCCCTCATTATGATAACCATTTCCCTGCTCATTACCTATCTGATCTCAAACAGATTCAAATACCGCATCGGTGAAATGATCAAGAACATGACCAAGTTCATGAGTTACATCTCCAAAGATGTAAAGGCCGATCATATCGAACTGCGTCGCTCCAGGATCCTGGATGAACTCGGCAATCTTTCCAACGAAATATGCGACAGTGCGGATTACGTAAAGAAAATTATGGAAATCCAGCATTCGCTGCAGGATGAAATAAAACAGAATTCAAAGGAGATTTCCGAAAAGAATGAAAGACTGCAGACACTGTCCAATCAGACTATCTACGCTCTGGCAAATGCCATCGATGCCAAGGACAGCTACACCCGCGGTCACTCACTGCGCGTAGCGAAATACTCCAAGGAACTTGCCCGACGGCTCGGAAAGACAGAAGCACAACAGAACGAAATTTACAATGTAGCACTGCTCCACGATGTAGGAAAAATTGCCATTCCGGACACCATTATCAATAAGACAACCAAACTTACCGACGAAGAATTCGCACTGATTAAGAGTCATACCAGCAGAGGATACGAAATTCTCAAGGACATTACAGTAATGCCTAACCTTTATATAGGAGCTCGCTGGCATCACGAACGTTTCGACGGCAAAGGCTACCCTGACGGAAAGGCAGGAGAGGAAATTCCGCTGATAGCAAGGGTAATCTGCGTTGCCGACTGCTACGACGCCATGACATCAGACCGCAGCTACAGAAAGGCTCTGCCTCAGGCGGTGGTAAGATCTGAAATAGAAAAAAACATGGGTACCCAGTTTGATCCTAAAATCGCCAGACTCATGCTTCAGATGATCGATGATGATCTTAACTACAGTATGAAGAGCAGCACTCCTCAGGACAGTGAAATGCCCGATTTGAGGAATATCTGACAAGGCGTAATTTCTCAACCCGGTTCTGACTTTACACCGCCTTTATTCTAACTTCCGCCGTTCTGATCCGGTTCAACTGTAACAAGAGAAATATCATACGGTGCAAGAACTCTGAGCTGAGGTCCCCAGGAACCGGCTCCGTTTGAAATATAGATATACCGATCCTTACTTCCGTATAAACCTGACAGCATGCCCGAATTATACAGCGGAGATATAAGCTGGAACGGAAGCATCTGTCCTCCGTGTGTATGTCCGGACAGAACGAGGCTGGCGCTGTCATTCTCAACCGGCTGATGGGATACCAGAATTTTGAACTGTCTCTCTGAAGCATCAGCCAGCGCGGCATCAGGATCAAAATCATGCATGAATTTCGGCCCCTGTTTTCTGTCAGGTACACCGGCAATGTACAGATCTTCTCTGAGCTGGACGCCCCGGTTTTCAAGCTGCGGGATCCCGATCTGTTTGATCAGTTCCTCCGCATCATTCACATTCAGATAGTATTCGTGGTTTCCGGTAACGTAATACACCCCGAGCGGGGCACGCAGATTCTTAAGGGGCTGTGCGGTCTTGATTATATGCTTGATTTCATCATCCAGAATATCCCCCGCCAGCACGATCACATCAGCATGAAGATCGTTTATTTCAGCAACAATTTTCTTTACCCGTTCAATATCAGTAACACGCGTGATATGCAGATCAGACATAAGAGCGATTTTTACCGGCTCGCGGATAAGTGAGGATTTAAGTGTAACCTCCTTCACTTCCGGAATTTTATGACCTTCATACTGTCCCCATACCGTCAATGCCGCTGCACATAGAAAAAGAACTGTCTGATAGTATGGATTGACCAGTTTTTTACGTTTAAATCCGACTAGAGGAAGTAAAATCAGATCTGCAGCAATCGAAACTGAAAACAGCGTCAGAAAGAATACCATCATGAAACACAGTGACGGTGCAAAAACATCAAAAACCGTACTGCCTATCAGATCCCGCACCACCCAGCGAACCAGCAGGAGAGTAAATGAAAGAACCACAAGAAGCCCTAGAATTGTCAGTTTAATTTTTCTTTTCAGCCTGCTTTTGGCAATAAAACGAAGATATATATAGTAATTGATGGAAAAAATTCCCAGTGCGGAAATGATCAGCATAGCTATACGTCCCTTTGTAATACACAGCACAGCTCTCAATTTTCAGGTTAAGTGCGTGATGTTAAATCCAACTATGCATATGATAACATGCAGAAGTATGTTTTTCTTCATTTGAGGTTTATTCATGCCGTCAATGATTAAAAAACATCCATACAGAAAAAATTAAACTATGCCTTAGTCCAATCTACTGATCTCAAAAATATCTTTACGAGGGTAATCACCGTTTCCAGACTGACTATTAATTAACTCATTCTATATAATAATGAATAGTTTTTATGCAACTAACATATTTTTATAAAAAATCAAAAGAAAACACTTGCTTTATGTTACAAAGATCACTATTATATAGACATCCTGAATCGCGGGGTGGAGCAGTCTGGTAGCTCGTCGGGCTCATAACCCGAAGGTCGTTGGTTCAAATCCGGCCCCCGCAACCACCTTCATTTTAGAAATCAATGTTTAGCTTTCCAAATTCTTTTTTCCTTGTGTTTCAATTTTGATGATGAAATGTGGATTCGTACTTTCAAATCCCATTGCAGGATTACCATTATTAACTTTCAAAATTATAATCAAATCACTATATACTAAAACAGAATTTCTGATTTTTCTGATATAATACATTTATAAATGCCATTTCATGACGCAACAAAAACATTAAATTGCATCTTTTCTTCATCTCGTTCCTCTAAAAAGACTGTTTTATGAACAACAATTCAATTCTAAATCCTGTTCTTAACTCACCTGATGACATTACAGACTTATCAAAAGTAAGATGTTGGCGTTGACGATTAAGAGGGTTGTGGGATAATGACAGTGATAGAGCCTTCTGCGCTTCAGTCACTTTGTGAACAGCGGATCGGCGAAAGAATTTTTTCAGCTATGATGAACAGTCATATTCAGAGGAGGAACATAATGTTGAAGTCTATAGGGATCGGAGCGGAATTATTTCATAAGCTCATTGAAAATGACTGCTATTACG
>ONPL01000199.1 GCA_900319705.1 uncultured Pseudomonadota bacterium
ACGTACACAAACCCGTCGCCGCGAAGGCTCGGGAAGCCCTGCACGCCGATCGGGAGCTTACGCAAACCGTTTCCGTTCATTTTCCGCCTCCGTAAAATGAAGTGACATCCTTCCTTTAGTTTAGGCGAAGATGCGGCGGACTTCAAGTGCTTTACAGGCAAATTGCTGCTTGCATCCTTATAAAGATTTCCTGAACACGTGAGCCTCCGCTGCTTGAACCGGGTCGGGGATGAAGGCACCTCCTTCTTCACCGAAAGCCATCCTTCAACGCAAACGATTTTGCCCTGCTCACACTAACAAAATACTGCATTTATATTCTGCTACCGCACAGGACTAAAATATTTATACTTTGCTGCAAAGTACTCAACAACCTTTTCAAATGGGACTCCATCAGGAGTTGTGTACAGCTCTCCGTTAATCGATAAAGACTCAGGCCCTACCATAACCACTATCTCATGGCCGCTAATGGTGATTTCCCTGCAGTTAAATGTTATCCGGTATAGCCACTGATCAATCTGCTTATCGCATTTTATAAGCATTAGAGAACTAGCAGAAGCGGATATCGTCCGTATTTCCGAAGTGATGTATATGCTGCTTTCAGTATCCCAACTTTCGAATTTCGCGCAGGAAGCCCATAAAATCTCCTCAAAAATGTCTGAATCCGGATCACTTTTTTGGCAATACACTAAACCAGTCGCTATGATTAGTACCCAGAAAATTAAAACCATGCCTATAAATATTAGCCTTCTGTTTCTCATATTCTTAAGGACAGATAGTTACATACGTAGTTTTCGACATTGTATTTGTTGAAACATGATATGAAGAGAGATTTCCCATAATCATAATCCAATATTCATATCTGATAGAACCAGTTGATGTCATACTACGGGAAAGATTATTTGTAACATTTCCCTCATATGTGTAAGTCGATGAAACTGTCATGCCTGTCTGAGTTGAGTAATCACCATCAAAGGTTCCCGGATTCCAACCATTTCTTTTATAAATATTCCATGCTAATTTGTTATTTGGGTGATTAGAACTGCTTGTGTACTTTGAAGGTGTTACCGTTGTTGAAGACATCGTAACGTCAAAGGAAATGAATTGAACCCCTATCACTGATCCGCCATATACAGGAATGCTAATTGTCGCTGCCGTAGAATTATTTTGGGGCGTATATGAGTTTGTTACTGCATGAAAATCATTGTGATTTCCACACATTGAAATATTAAATGTATCAGGATATGCAGTGACAGTATAGGATCCAAACCCAAGATCATTTTCGATATAGTCTTTTACAGAACTGGAATCAGTGTTTACTTTAACATACGTACTCATGTTTCCTTGATTTCCAAGTTCGTTTGCATGGAATACACTTAATCTTCCGGCCAGATGCGCTCCCATATAAACACTTGTAGATCCTTTATATCGACAGGTGCCATCTATCCTAAGCGGTAGCTCTTTTTCATTATTATCATGTCTTGCTATACTTTCTTCTGCTTTGGATAATGTTCGACTTGCATTCTCATTTGAAAACCGAGCGATTTTATCCGAGTAATCACCGTAAAAAAGTATACATGGATTTGCTACTTCAGTTGCATATCCAAGCGTTATTGCTGCAAACATTTCTGAATCTGAAAAAGTGACATCCACAATAACAGGAAGCATGTTTTCTGGGTTCAACGCAAGACTTCCATCTGGTATTGAAGAGAAAACACCCTCGTATACTGCAACATATCCTATCTCATCATCAACCGTAACCTGATTGTAGTTGCCTTTCAAAACAGCAGTATTTTCTGTTCCTGCGTACTCCAAGCTAACAGTTGCCGTTTCTTTATTTTCACTTATTTCAATTATCGCTTTGCTACCACTGTCATAGCGATTACTCGTTTCTTCACCCCAGAGTTCATTCATAATACTAGCATTTTGCCGGAGTTCTCTTGATATATAAATCTCGTTTTCAGGACAATCGACTTCTGCACCATATTCATCGTTCCCAGCTGCGAAAACATGAGAGGATATGTTCAGCAACAGCACAATAGACAATACTAATGACATTATTTTCTTCATTTTAAGTTTTCCTCCTCAGTAAATAGTTTGTAATAAATAGTTTAAGACATATGACGCCAAACTATTGCTTGGTCATACAACAATTATAGGCATTACCTTCTTCGCCAGAATTTATCTTTTAACGCAAACAATTCCATTCCTCTGGCACCCGCGAAATGTTGGGAACAACTCCCGAAACAGCGCAAAGAACAATGTTTAACCGCTCCCGGCCATTTTCGAGTTTTCTTCACGTCCCTTCATGCTTATAATCCCAGCCATATGCAGGACGCCGACCAGAACCGCCCCCGCCGCATAATAGCGATTTATCGGAGTTCCGGCCAAGCGAAGTACGCTGTATCCGACAAAAAGGACAACGATTTGTCTTTTTAATTTCCTCTGGTTTATAAGCACTTCTTCCTGTTCAAGCGGGCGTTGTGCAGA
>ONPL01000161.1 GCA_900319705.1 uncultured Pseudomonadota bacterium
GAAAAAATTTTTAGATATCTCTAATAATTCGTCTTTATTCATGGTACCTCGATATAATGCTTGAAAAGCGCCTATTTGACTAGTATATTATAATTGGGTATTTGTTTATATGATAGTAATAAAATAAAAAATGTGATCTACATCGTACCATGATTTAAAACTATATGATTAAAACATTAAGAAGAAGGAACTATGGGATCCCTGATGATGTCTACCTTTTCTTAAAGGTCATGGACGAGTCAAGATGGTGATCCCATTAAAATATTTATTGAGCCTTTTTTATTGTCTCCGGTTCCGCATGAGGCTGAACCGCATCTTTAGAAAATAAGATCTGCCATCATCCCTGAAAAAATGATCCGCCTAGTTGAAAAGCTGATTCGCTACAATGATAATTGGCGATCACGTAAAAATGGAAAAGGGTATATAAAAATACTACATATTGCAGTAATTTAATTTCCTTTTGCTATGGCTTTGTATACCGCAGCAAAGTAGTGACTACGACAGAAGAGTCTTTACTGACTGCCCTATCACAAAAATGAAATAAAAAACCCGGTTACTTAAAATGAACCGGGTCTAACTGCAGATCAGTTTTTAACAACTGTTATTTGCTTATTCTAGGCTGAGTCTGAACTTGAGCCTGCGGCTGAACCTGAGTCTGTGGCTGAGCAGCTGCCGCTGCATCTGCATGGTCCTTGCCCTTTACAGAACCCAGATAGGTAGGAAGTTCAAGACCTGCCATCTTGGCAACATCGTGCAGCGGAGGAAGGCTCTTTACCATGCCTGACAGAAAATCGGCAGTTGAAGTCTTGCCGTCAGCTCCGCTGTCACCGCGATCCCAAACTGTAACCTTGTCGATCTTGATATTGCGGATAGCTTCGGTCTGCAGACTTACGATTTCCTGCAGTTTTTCGATCATCAGCAGGGTAGAGGCTGCACCGACATCTTCGCCGGCACTTTCAACCAGTTTACGGTAACCTTCTGCTTTAGCTTCGAGCAGAGCCTGCTGACCTTCAGCTTCAGCGCGATATTTGAACAGTACTGCATCTGCCTCACCTTTTGCCAGCTGTCTGGCTTTTTCAGCTTCAGCTTCGGCTTCGATGATCAGTTTCTGTTTGTCAATTTCCTGCTGGGCGATTTCTGCTGCATTCAGACGCTGTTTTTCAGCTGCGTACTGAGCCTTCTGAATTTCAACTTCAGCCTGGCGCTTTGCAACTTCGGCCTTTCTGAAGGCATCGGCTTCGATTACCTTCAATTCGGCGTTGGACAGAGCCATGGTCTGTTTAGCGGCGTTTTCACCCTGGATTGCCTGAGCTTCCTGATCTGCAATATAGCAGCGCTGGTTGGCTTCGGCTTTCTTGATACCCTTCTGTGCTTCAGCATCATTGTTGGCAACCTGGATATCTCTGTCTCTCTTAGCTTCGGATTCACCGATGGAACCGAGTTTATCCTGAACAGCCACATCAACCTTGGCTTTGTTAACAGCTTCGGATGCTGCTTTTTTACCGATACTGTCGATATAGTCTGCCTGATCGGTGATATCGGTAATGTTAACGTTGATCAGTTTCAAACCGATTTTGTTGAGTTCAGGCTCCACATTTGAACGGATCTTTTCCTGGAAGTTTTCTCGGTCACCGTTTATTTGCTCGATGGTAAGGGATGCAACAGTAAGACGCATCTGACCGAGAATGATATTGCGGGCCATATCCTCGATGGAGTCGGCTGTCTGGGTTAACAGACTGTCTGCCGCGTTGCCCATGATATACTCGTCAGGAGAAATCTGCACGGTAAAACTTGAAGGTACGTTGATACGGATGTTCTGCAGTGACAGGGCACCGGTCAGTGCAATATTGATGTTCATCGGGGTCAGACTCATGTAGGCGTAGTCCTGGATCAGCGGCCATACGAAGGCACCGCCGCCGTGGATACACTTTGCAGAGTTGTTGTTACGGCCGAGCATCGCACCCCAGATTACCAGAATTTTATCCGAAGGACATTTCTTGTAGCGGTTTACGATGAATATAATGAGCGCCATCAGCGTTATAATCACTGCGGACATTCCAATGAATGGTAGTGTCATTTTTTTTCTTTGTCTCCAATAAAATAATACACATGTTAAAAAAATCTTTTCATAATCTTTGCAGCTCTGTATGACATTAAACATACCTGCTCCGGCAGGAGCTTCAGCTGCCGGCCCGTGTAAACCGGGGAATTTATTATTTCATACCGGAGGTTCCTTTAAATAAACTGTTTGTTGAAAAAACAGCATGAACTCACCGGTTCACGGCTGCATCGGCAAGTTAATCCCGGTACAGCTGAAGGATTAAGGTTCACTGAAAAACGGTTTTTCCTCATAGAATTTGCTAAAATCGTTGTTATATGGGCTTTTGACTGCACTTTGGTAATTTCCATCATCGCTGACACTGATGATGGAGAGATCGGTCACATGAAGTCCGATCCTGTTGAGCGCAGATTCAACATTCGAACGGATTTTTTTCTGAAAATTGTTTTTAGAGTAGATTTCATCCATGGTCAGAGTTGCAACTGAAAAATGTATCTGCTCGTTAATAATGTTGCTGGTCTTTTTTTTGATGGTATCCAGGGACTTATTTAACAGGCAATGGGCAGCATTGCCAAGGAGCCTGTTGTCGGTTGAAATCCGTATTACAAAATGCGAGCTTATGTTGACAGGAATGTTCTCGAGTGACCGAGCTGCGGCAATTTCTTCATAGAAGTTCATCGGCGTAAGTTTGAGGTAGGTGCAGTCCTGAATCAGCGGCCAGACGAAGGTGCCGCCCTTGTGCAACCATTTCGGAGGTGTTTTGTTTACCTGGTTTGTTTTATTAAAAACAACCATGACTCTGCCCCGGGGACAGTTTTTATAGCTACTCATAATTAGGAAAAACAATCCGGTCAGAACTAATAAAGCTGCAGTAAATTCCGGGTGTAAAACAGTCATTTTCAGAGGTTCCTTATAATTAACTTTCGTTGGAAAAAAACAGGCTGCGGTTCCTGATATTTCCCTGCGGGATCGAACATACGGCGGATCAGCTGTCAGAGCCGGTAACCACCAGAATATCCTCATCCTTGACTGATACAACTTTAACCAGTTCCCCGGTCTTGAATTCCTTCGAAGGATCCTGTGCCACCGCATCGATATATTTACGGCGGCCCTGGACGTCAACCTCGACTCTGCCTATTTTGCCCGGTTTGATGGTCAGATAAACCTTGGCGGTTTTTCCCACTGCATTGGCGGCCTTGACGGTGCCTGAACCCTGGATCTTTGCAAGGGCTGAGCTGATCAGTCCGGACAGGTATACCATAATTCCTCCGGTAATCAGTGTAGTGATTACGGCAGCAGGAATTCTCCAGCCGCTGTCGGGGTCGAACAGAGTCAGTGCATACAGACCGAAAATACCCCCGACCATGCAGAAAGAGGATATCGACATGATCGAAAGAAATTTGAAAGAGTAGTCGGACGCACCGAGATCTCCGATCCCGGAGCCTGCGGTATCCATTCCGACACCGATAAACGACAGAAGCAGCTGAATGGTGAACAGCAGTCCGCCTCCAAAGGCCAGCAGTGCAAAAGGCATATAAGGCATTTCGAAAATATTACTAAATTCCATCAGTTGGACTGGGTGATCTGTTCCGGAGCGGCCGGCTGCAGGTACAGATCCTGTGTGTGTGATCTGAGCTTAAAATAGCTAAAGATCTAAGCAGACAATATACATTTTTTGCTGATGCTTTTGCGTTTAAGTTCACACTTATTAATATACATAGGGATTTTTTTAGAAAAAATAAAGATTTTGTTGTGTAAAAAATATTCAATTAGGGATTTAACTTCCCTGAACCGTCACAGGTTGCTGCAGGGATGTCCGGATCGGTCGCAGCGAACTGATGATCTAAGGAAACAGATCAGCATGATCCCGGGTGGGAAAAATCCTAATTTGA
>ONPL01000116.1 GCA_900319705.1 uncultured Pseudomonadota bacterium
AAAATGTATTTTCCGTCAAAGGCATGAAATTCCTCCTCGGACATTTGCTTAATATCATTCTGTGTATAATTTTTTCCGGCGGTTTGCAACTGGATTGCTATAACATCTCCGTTTTCAAAAATGCGGTTCTGATTTATATCGAGTTTGATTTTCTTTTTGGGAGGCATCGGAGATGTGAGCTTCTCTCTGAACTTGGACAGCACGCGCTTTCTTGCTTTCAGCATTTTGTCGCCTGACTCTGCCCATATATCCAGACCGAAGCCGGAGTCGATCATCTGAATGGCTCTTTCTTTGACCTTATCTGTAAGAATTCCTTTTTTCCACATGTAGTCAGCTAGGGAATATACGTAATTGCACCATTCCTCCGGCTCAGATTCATCAAATTCATTTTCCCGAACGTATTGATCAATTTTTGATACTGCCTCTTCCGGTTCGTATTTTAAAAAGGCTGCCGGGTACTCGTATAATAAGTCCTCAGCATCATTCCAGGTAATGCTTTCGCTCCATGCTCCCATGAATAATCTCCTTTCATCTGAATGGCCGGCGGCTAAAAATATCTAACAGAATATCAAAATTTAGAAAAATCAGCGGCGGATCATTATACGGGTGTAAATTCGTAAAAGGCAATGTCATGATACGCAGATTTTGAAATCAGGCAGATCTTGAAAATAAAAGTGCTGATATTTTTAACTGTGTTGATTTTTTACTGTGAAATTTCCTCTTCGTTAATGTGAGCTTCATTGAAAATATCTTCGCAGGCAACGCACATTGCTGTTATAGGAATCAGATATTCAAAAATGCATATGATGACTGTAGCGAGCAGAGTTACAATTGAAAGTGGGTCAATTCCATTTTCAGATATTTTTGAAATCGCGAATGATGCCATTTTATTTGAGGGCAAGCTTAATACATAAGTAATTACACCGATGAGCAGCATCATGGCGAAAAAAGGAAGAATGTTGATACAGAGTGCTTTGACTGAGTCTGCTATTGATGCTAACAGTCTGTGATCGTCTCTTTGTACCAATCTGGTTAGAACACATGAAATGAGAGTGCCAATTACAAATGCCACTGCCATTGTTATGATCAACAATGGCCAAAAGATTGAAGGGGTCAGAAAATTATATAAAATTCCATTCTCTTCTGTAAACATTTTGGATATGAAATTCTCAAAAGTTATAGAGCCTATGATAACGGATATAATTGTGAACAGAATCAGTTTCACCAGAATCAATGGGCTGGTAAAACCGAAGAAAAAACTTCTGAGAGATACCTTGTTAAAGTTAACCATATCCAGTGATGCCTTTATTGCTCCGATTAGCATACCGAATATGGCGACTATCTGGATAATACTCATACCAAGCTGGAAGTAAGGGTTAGGTCGATATATGCCTGTGTCTGGATCAGTCAGTCCTCCGTCGGTAGCTGTGATGAGCCCGAACAACAAGGCAGCGCAGATAGCTGCGACAATAACAAGGAAAATAATACAGTAAAGACCATAGGAAAGAAAATTCGAGAGACTGATTTTGAATGCTGAGGTTACCCATGAAAAACCGTCAGTGAATTTTCTGTGTGCAATGTTCATTTATCCAAGACCTCCTAATATGATGTTTTAAACAAACAATGAAATACGTCCGGATTATACAGGTTTAATGCCGTATATTTCCGCCTTTTACACGAAAAATCAGCGAACCTCCTCAATAAAATAGCGCATTTCATCAGGATTGCCGACATCATACATGTAGATCCTGCATCTTCCGGCCTCCTTTACTGCCGCCCGGGACAGCAGTTCAGGATTATCGGTCCACAGATTCAGATGCCAGATCCCCACATACTGACTGCCTTCCTTAAGTGCTTTCAGCCTCCGGTAACCTTTTAATCTGCCGTTAAAAACCATGATCATCCAGGCAAGTCCGCCGAAAATGACAGCCGCTGCCAGAAAAGACGGCGCAGAGTACCGGAAATCATTGACATAGGCATGGGAAGGACTGTTGCGGTTGTAGCTTACGTTAATCGTGGCTCCGTTTGATGTGCGGAAATATTTGGAAGAAAAACGAAGGACCGTGTTATCCGGTGTTACAGCCCTGAAAACCGCTCTTTTTCTCATATGGGTGTAATGTTCAACCACGGCATCAGTATTCACATATCCGCCGGTAAATCTTGACAGCTGAACGCTGTAGACATCGGAAAAATATGAAAACTGAAACAGGAAAAGCAGCACAATTCCGGCTCCGAACTTCATAACCGCTTTAAGCGAATACTTCTCCGCCTCGCAGAATTGATCCATTACCTGTGCACTGCGTTCGGCAATTTTCCGCTCCAGCTCGGCCCTGGAATAACGCCTTATTCCATCCATATCGCAATCTCCCCAAGAAATCAAAAAACACCGCTCAGATGCTAAGCGTACAACAGATTGAAAACCGATAATGTTATGTTCGTTCAATTCCTGAAATACGGCAGTCAATTATACAGTAACTCCGCTCTGCAAAATCAGTATTAACAGATGGATAATATTTAAGATCTGCACATAATTTTTATATCGCACATAATGATAAAATAGCCGTAAACAGACCCATGCGGTATAGCGGTCTATGAATTGCTGTTTCTGACTGAAATTAAATTTTACGGGAGTAACTGATCGTGCAGAAAAACAGATTATCAGCTTTGCTTTTATCACTGGCATTTTTCGCATCGCCTGCAATGGCTGCGGATGCACCGTTTGCAGATGTCGACAAGGCTAATTATTTTCTAAAGGAATTTGAAAAAGAGGTTGAACGGGCCCAGGGCGCAGGAAATACCAGATTTTTCCATAAAACAGATGCCCTGACGAGAATCAAGAAGCTTAACGAGGAATATCCGGACGATCCGCGGGTAAAGGAGCTGATGAAAAGGGCCTCGGTCGCCGTGCAGAGAAGCATGGGTGATTTTCGCCAGATAACCCCTGAGATGCTGGCATACAAAACCAATGAAGAGCAGATGCGCAGCAGGATTAAAGGCATGAATGAAGCCGAATGGAATAAACAGGTTTCTCAAAGACAGATGCTGCCGAAGGCTTATCCTGCTCCGGATCCTGAAACCGTAGAAAACCTCAACGATTATTTAGGCAAATATGTCGTTCTTGATAATGTTCAATACCCTTCCAATATGTTCACCGGCGGTTCAGGCTCATACGTAGCGGCAGGCAAACCGTCCACAGGCTATTATTTTATTTCCATGAACGGACGAAACTGGAGCGGAGCTTATGAAGCGGTAAGACGCTACCGCAGCATGGTTGACGCAAGCATCGGCGACAACCTTAATTTTAAGGTTCTGGGTAAAATCACAAGTATTGTGATGGAATCCCCGGACGCCTCTGTAGAAAAGAAATCGCCATTTGTATGGGGATGGATTGTGGTGCCGGAGATGATTTACGCAAATGATACCGTTCTCGCCGTTTATGATCCGGATAATGACAATTCGGGATATTTCATCGGTGAGGAACTGGTTGATAAGATCAAGGATTCCTGGTACACGGTAAAATCCATTCCGGAAAATGCAGATCCTAAGAAACTGATGGAGATATTTGCAACCGCCATCAAGGAGAAAAATTACAATCTTTACATGGACTGCATTTATCCTGAAAGACGAAAAACCGATGTCGGCTCATCCCTGCTGCGCTATCACTGGGATCTGCACCAGAACCGTTTCCAGAATGAATATGTATACGTTGAATTTGATGAACCTAAAATAACAGTAATCAAGGGATTCGATGACACCAATGATCTGGACACTTATTTTCTGAATGAAAACCAGCGTGATCAGCTGACAAAAATGGGTGGTGAAAAGGAAGAAATGGCCATTGTCTACAGCCGTGCCTACGATAAGAACGGCAAGCAGATCGGTTCCAAAAACCCTCATGAACTCAGACGCAAGGGCAACGGCCGCTGGTATGTGAACACTTATGACATCAGATTTTAGAAACAACAGGGAGAAATCATGAAAAAACACAGATTACTGTTCGGTATGCTGCTGACAGGTTCTCTTTTTCTGAGCAGCTTCAGCACCTCCTCCGCAGCACAGGACGACGAAAAGGCTCCTCCTGTCAACGGAAGAACATATGCCATGGAACAGGTGAAGAACTATTTTGAAACTTTTGAGGCTGCATACCAGTGTGCCGAGAAGTACATTCCGACAGATCAAAATGTAAGCAAATACCCCCTGTTCTACAATGTTCACAATAAATGCCTCAATCTTATTCTGAAAGCCATGGATTTCAGACTTGATATAACTACACGGCCGAATCTCATATTTGAAAATGAAAATGAAAAGAATTTCATACTGGCCGATGCTTCGCTTATCGAAGCCAATCAGAAGCTTATGTATGAATTCTGGCAGATGATTTTATATTTTACAAAAGATGTGAACAAGGCTCATTCCGCCATATCTTTTGCAGTTCAGCTGTCAGACTGGTATCAGGATGTCCGCGAAAAATACAACCAGTCCTTTACGGAAATAAGAAAGCTGATGATTGACTACAATAATGAGAAGCTCAAGTGCAGCGAATATACCAGGTATATCGACTGCAGCGCCGGCTTATTGAAGTCAATGAAAAAGATCTTGGAACAGATGGCGCAGTATTTTACGTATGATGTGGATACTCAGGTTCTGGGTCTTAAATCCAAAGGAAGGTTTATTATAGATTATGACAACTATTCCAGAAATTTTATTGCTCACAATAAAGACTATCTGGCAATATTGGACAGCTGCATGGATGATGTCAATAAAATGAGAGATCGCATAACAAAGCAGCATGTCGGTGTTCTGGGAATGGTCAAGTTAAGAAACAAATCAATTTTCAGCCCGCTTATAGGAAAATATCCGGAGCATGTTGAGGCATTGAACGACAAACTTTACACGTTCATGGGAAATGTGCACCTGTTCGTAAAAGAACTGCACATGGGACCGATCGGAAAATTTCTTACCAAAGCCAAATTTGATGATTCCGGAAACAACAGTTCATTCCGCAGTCTTGAAGTTACATTGGCAAAAACTCTTTTGAAAGGCAAAGATAAAGACGGAAATGTAATTAAGCACAATGTCGGCAAATAAAACTTTTTTTTCCGGTTCATGAGGCACATGCAATCCGCCATGCCCCTTGCCGGAATTTTCAGGTCACTGAATTCTGTCAGTCAAGACAATTGTAACGATTCAGCAGGATGTGACTGTCACAGCGCATCCTTGCATGTATGCAGAATTTCCTGCGTAATTTTCTGATTGCTGTCTAAAACTTATCAAGATAGAGTTTGTATTCTTCAATTTCATCACTACTCAGTTTATTACTGTCTGCAAGGTATCTAAACTGAGTGTACATGTCGTAAATTACTGAAGCAAAGCGTCCGTAGGCGCTGATAAAATCTTTACCTTCTATCTGCTTAAGTGTAATAAAGATTACCGGAAACTTTCCCATGTATTCACTGCATAATTCCCTGTCCTCAAAGATTTTTGTGTCCTGAACCATTTCTCCTGAAGAGACACATCACCTGGATTTTCGATATTCAGAGATAGAAAGTCATAGAAGGTGGACATAGTAAGGGTTTTTCCGAAACGTCTCGGTCTGGTGATAAGCATGACTTTCGATGTGTTTTCTTTAAACACGGTTCTGATAAAGGGAGTCTTGTCAACGTAATAGCAGTTATTTTCAATAAGTTCATGAAAAAATTCAGTTCCGATACCAATATACTTCAAAATACCGTTCCACCTCTGAATACAATTGTTCATCACAGCTGAAAAAGTTCTTTCTCCGGTCCGCTGTTCACAAAGAGATTGAAGCGAAGAAATGCTCCATCTTTGTCGTTATCCCACAACCCGCTTAATCGTCAACCGCCAACATCTTACTTTTTGATAGGAATATAAGCATAATGTAGACTGCCATTTTATATGATCTCATTTCACCCTGGTTTTATTCATTTTGATTGATCCGGCCGGATCTCCGAAAGTGACGAAATTTTCTCAATCGCTGTGCAACGATTTTGATCTGTTTAATTTTTAAACCGACAAATTCCTAAAACTAAATTGTTCAAATTTTAAGCTAAAATAATAGTATAATTGGCATCACGTGATTGCATGTCCGAAGACGCGCTGATTTTTAGAACGGTATTGTCTGAGGTCAAGGGATTGAATTCCCTTCAAGCACGGGGATTTATGTGAAATTGAAAAAGGCAGTGATTCGCAGTCACTGCCTTAAAACTATTGTTCGCGGTTTAGCGAACCCCAAAACAGTACCATGATAACACTGATACACGATCAAATAGAAGAGTTAACTCAAGAAAAATACGATCAGCTTATCTCAAAGCTGTTTAACGGTCAGAAACTTATAAAATCACCATGCTGTGAAGGCGGAGTACTGGAAAAACACGGATATTATGAACGAGGCTATAAAGCATTGAACGGCAGGGAGGAGATAAGACTTAAAATTCTCCGGGTCAGATGCAGTGCCTGCGGAAAGACACATGCCATACTGCTGATGGAGATGATCCCGTATGCCAGGGCCGGAAAGGACATTGTTCTTACTGTTCTCAGCAACTTCGAGTCAAACTGTCCAGTCAGCAGCATTCTGGAGAAGGTGGGAGGTTTAGTTGACGAGAACGATTTGTATCGAATTATCAGAAATTACAAGTCAAACTGGAAAGCACGTATGCAGTCACTGCGTCTTTCTCTTTCGTCATTTTTTACGGATTTTGCCTCATCTGCAGTTCTCTGTCTTGATTCATTTTTTCGCCATTTCATGCAGATGAGAGATCGCACCTGTTTTAAAATTCTAAAAACCACATAGCAAAAAGGGCTTCTTTATAGGCAAAGTTCTATACTGCCGCGCAACTGCAGAACAATACCGTTTGAAAGAGCAAAAACGACTGCAGGAAGGATAAATAGAGTAAATTTTAAACAGGTAGTCCTATGAATAAGACAGAGGCAGAAAATATAATGATGATGCGATATGCCTGCATTATCGATGCAGTCAATCAGTCTGTGGATGATTTGCGCAGCAAGAGAGAAATAATTGAAAGCGCATCAGAAAAAGGTGTTGAAGACCGTAACAGCGGAACCAGGAGATATTTCGCAGTACCAACTATAACCAGATGGTACCGAATCTATCAGAAGCTCGGGCTGGACGGTCTGAAACCGCAAAGGCGGTCTGATTGCAAGAGTTTCAGAAAGATTGACGATGAAATATATAACCAGATAATGGAAATCAAGAAGCAGTACCCGCGAATATCTGCAACAGCAATCAGGAAAAGGCTGATAAACAAGGGGTTCATCAATCAGGAGCAAATCTCACTGTCAACCATCAACCGATGTGTCAACACTATCAAAGATAAACTTGACGTTCCGACTGAAATCCAGGAAATGAAAAGATACGAGATGGAACATATCAATGAGGTATGGTGTGGAGATTCCAGTGTCGGTCCGTACATAACTATAGACGGGGTTAAGCGTAAAATATGGATTCAGGCACTCATAGACGATGCAAGCCGGTACATTGTCGGCATCAATGCCTTTCTTAACGACAACTACGAAAATTTTCTTGGAGTCGTAAAATCAGCTGTTGCCAAGCACGGTGTTCCCAGAGTTTTTAATTTCGATAACGGCTCAACCTACAAGAACAGACAGGTTGAACTGCTGGCGGCAAGAATAGGCTCCAGAATTAATTGGAACAAACCGTATACGCCAACCAGCAAAGGTTATGTAAAGTTTTAAATTATGTAAAGATTTTGATTCAAGATCGCATTACTACAACACTCTTACAGCAAATTTCTTAACATAAATCATTGCCGATTAAATGACTTCAACCATTCTCTAAGATCTAGATTGTTATCCCACTTCGCCTCTTGCTGTGGAACAATCTCTTTACTAGCTGCTTCTATTGCTTTTCGTTTATGATTTGCATCTGCACGTGCATATACTTCTGTCGTTGTAACACTGCTGTGCCCTAGCAAATCGCGTATGTACATAAGATCTACCCCAGATTCAAGTAGTTCCATTGCTGTTGTATGTCTCATTTTGTGAGGACTTAAATCGGATGGAACTAATAACGTATCAATTTTACTTGCCTTTTGGCCGTATTTAGTAAATATGTAGTTTATCCCTTGGCGGGTAAATTGTTTCCCCATATGATTTTTAAACAACAATTCAGAGTATTTATCCTCGCTTTCATAGTTCATTTTAGATAGATATTTTCTTATATTTTCCTTTTCCATGTACAAGCAAAGTACATGGTTCGGATAGAGATAAATCTCCAACAAGGATATTGATAATTTCCGATACTCGTATTCCTGTTGTATACATTAACATCAACATTACATAGTCTCTAAGGCCATTCGTTTGCTGAAGATTTATTTGGCTAATAAGAAGTTTAACACCGTCAGTTTTCATATATGATATTTCTGGCTTGTAGGTATGCTTCATAGGAATAGCAAGAATTGACTGATATTCGTCTAGATAATCAGGGTATTCAAATGATAGATAGTGAACAAAAGATTTCAATGCCGCAAGACGAATATTCCTTGTAGCGGTAGAATTTGAACGCTCACTTTCTAACCATGATAAAAAACTAACGATTGTTTCTTTCTTAAAATCTTGAAGTGTAATTTTTTCGGGCTTAATCTTTTTGATATCAGACATAAAATTCAAAAACAGAATAAAGGCATATCGATATGTTTCAATAGTTCTCGGAGAACTACCACACTCACTAGGTAAATAACTAGTTAAGAATTTGCCAAGACTGGTTGCAAAATCTGTTGTTTTCATTATTTCATACCTCCAAATATATCTTCTACTTTACATTTGAACTTTTCTTCTAATTGTGGAAAAAGTTCAATTGTAAGTCGTACGTACTTTTCCGTGGCATAGATTGTTTTATGACCTAAATAAGTTGAAAGAATTGGCAATGCAACATACATATCCATTCCGGAATCTGACAACTGCTTGAATGCATATACAGCCATATGGTGACGCCAATCATGTAACCTGGGTCCGTAATTATTACCTACATACGGTATTCCAGCTTGTTTCAAGAACAATCTGTGGTGTTCATATACATGGTCAGCCGTGAGTTTTCCGCCTCTGATATTAGAAAAGATATAGTCCTCATCGTTTAGAAGATAAAAACATTTATCTGCATATCTGTTAAGGAGCATAAGAAGATCATCGCCAACAACAACATACCTCTGTTTACTGTTCTTGGTTTCATTGAGATAAATAATACCTTTGTCAAGATCAATATCTTTCTTCCGTATCGATAAAGTCTCAGAGATTCGTGTGCCGCAGCAATATAAAATGCGGAATAAAACAGGATACTGGATAGCATTTTTCCGGTTCAAATCACTATAATTATCCACAGCTTTGAAGTATCTCTCGGTTTCTTCTTTAGTGTAAATATGCGGTTTAAAGTTAGAAGGAATAAACCTAACATCGCGAACTACATACACATCGTATCCTTTGAGAGAAAGGTAACGAAGAAAATTTTTGGAAAAATTAATTCTACTGTAAAAAGATGTTTGATGTTCGCTGGCACCTTTTTTGAGCCATTCATTTGCTTCCCTAACAGTGAATATTTTTTCTTTCAATCCTTGATTGTTGCAAAAACGATCAAAGACCCTGGCAAGAAAAATGAATGATTGTGCTTTAAACCCAGCTGCCATCTTTTCATTGATGTAAATACGAAGTTCTTCAGCAAATATAGAAGAAAAATTAAATTCGGTCATTTTCATATTAAATTTCCTTATAATGAGGAGAGTTAATTGACGGCATTGGAAGTGCACACAACTTTAACTTATCAAAATCGACACTTATGTAGACCGATGTCGATTCAGTGTTCTGGTGCCCAATAACAGAACTTATTACTGGCATTGAAACATTCTTTTTTAACAAATTTGTGGCAAGACTATGACGCAATGCATGAGGACCGTGTTTTTTCATATTCCAATCTTTAATATCGGCTTCTTTCATATATCTACACACTATTGAATGTAATGAACTAGTTGATAAAGGTTTTCCTTTGGTTTGATGTGATAGAGAAACAATTATTTCAGGAGCATTGGAATTTGGCCTGGAATTTTGCAGATAATCAATAATTGCGTTTCCAATTGATGCAAGAAGAGGATATTCTACAGGTAATCCTGTTTTGTGTTGTTTAAAACGGATGACATTTGCGTCCCAATCAATATCATTGAAACTAAAAGTTGCGACATCCATTGCACGCCAACCATACTGCGCCAGAAGTAGTAAAATTAGATAATCACGTTTTCCTATTGGCGATGCTCTCTCAACAGAATCAATCATCCTTCGTATTTCGTCAGGTTCGTAGGTTGTTGGCAATTTACAATTTTTTTGGTAATTGTCAGGCATAACAAATACGGAACAGTCTTTAGAATAAATGTGGCTGTCGTATACGAATCGTAAAAACCTCTTCAATGTTCCAGCACAATTATGTCTGCAAGCCAAAGAATATTTTTCTTCTTTGAAAAAATCTTCTATTGTTTTAACGGATATATTTTCATAAGAGAAAGAATGCCTTAACATAAATTTAGAAAAATGATTCAAATATAGACGCAGATTTTCTAACGTTCTTATTGATAGATTTTTAACAGTTTTACAATACTCCAAATAAGTAATTGCATTAGTTCCTATGGAGCCATCAAAAGTGTATTCCACTTTAGGAGAACGATATTCAAAATCTCCGGTTTTTTGGAATGTGATTAGTAGTCTAATGCTTCTTATCTGCAGACGAAGTGTAGGAGTAGGACGTTTAGGTAACAAGTGGCAACCAAACATTTCATCGCAAAAATGGTTTGCGATAACCTCATCAAATTCTGAGATTTTCTTCTCTTCTAGCCAGGTCCGTAATTGAGTCCAATATGCTCTAATTAAATTTTGGTATTTGTTTCTGTATTGCCTGCTGCTCAGTTCACTATCACAAAGTGCAATAAGTTGATCAATGTCTTTAACCATATCAAAAGCCTCCAATACGCTATTTTCATTAATGGTTATCTGACACGATTAATTTATGTTAAGAAATTTGCTGTAAGAGTGTTGTAGTAATGCGATCTTGAATCAAAATCTTTACATAATTTAAAACTTTACATAACCTTTGTTATGTAAAGATTTACATAACAAAGGCAAAATTGAAAGGTTCTTCAAAACCATGAAAATTCAATGGCTTGCAGAGTTCAATCCTTCTAATTTTCACAGTCTGGAGGATGTAAGAAACGATTTGTTCAAGTATGTTAACAAGTACAACAATACCCCGCATTCATCCCTTGAGTACCGAACCCCGCAGGACCGTTTCTTCAAAGAATCTTCACTCATCAGAAAACTCTCTGATGATTCTATCAGCAGAAACTTCCTGATGGAAATTGAGCGCAGGGTTACCAGAGACGGGCTGGTATCTATCAGTAATCGCATGTTTGAAGTTGACAATCAGTACTGCAGAAAGAAGGTTACTCTTCGATATACTGCTGATTTATCAGATGTCTATATCGTAGAAAATGAGGGAAATACCCTGACTCCGGTAAAACTCCTGAACAAGCATGAGAACAGCCGGGTGAAACGCAAAGTTTACATCAGCAGTCCTGCTGCAGAATCACCTGTTTCAGGACAGGCTGCCGCAGGACAATCTGCTTCAGGTACCACCTCTTCAACTGCTAACAACAATATAGGATAAAACGAATAGTATGGATTTAAATACCAGATACGGACTGGAGTTCAATCCGTTTATCAAAAACTCCGCTGACATTATTGTCTCTTTCAAGGAATACAATGAAGCTGTTGCCAGACTGAATTATATACTCAGTGTTAAAGGCTTCGGGTTGCTCACGGGAACTCCCGGTAAAGGAAAATCAACTGCTGTCAGAATATGGTCCAAAGGTCTTAACCCCTCTTTGTACAAGGTTGTATATACCCCTCTTGCCAATCTCTCTGATGCTGAATT
>ONPL01000160.1 GCA_900319705.1 uncultured Pseudomonadota bacterium
CGCAAGAACCCTTGATTTCGCCCTGGTTTTTACCGGTAACTTTCATATACATTGTTAAAGCCATGATACACGCTCCATTGTTCTGTTGAGATTATAAGTATTACCCTTCTGTTACCCTTTAAACGTATGAAAACCGAACAGGTTACATAAAGAACAAAAAAATTTACCTTGTAAGTCAGCCGACATAAATCGAATAGGCAGGGATAAGCCCAAGCCTTCCACAGCACCGTATGTGCTGCTCCCAATACGGCGGTTCAAGACAATAGACACAGTAGGCTCTGTTGTAATTTAGTATTGATTATAACCTTGTTACCAATAATCTATTCATCAAACAGACTTTAAATACCAAAATATTACTTGTTGTGTTATTTAATCAGTTGATAAATCTCTCACGGAAATTGCTCTGTTCTGAATTAGATTGTATGATCATCAGTGAGTGATGAAAGAGGTGAATTGTATGGGTAATTTAATTGGTACCGATAATGCTTATAAGGAATGGCTCTCTGATATTTCATTGAGATTCAAACAAAGTCAGATAAAAGCATCCATGAAGGTTAACAGTGAAATGCTCCGTTTCTACTGGTCCCTCGGGCATGACATGGATGAAAAAAAGGACCTCTATCATTGGGGAAGCAATTTCTACGAACAGGTCAGCAAAGATCTGAGAAAAGAACTGCCTGATGTTAAATCGTTTTCTGCCCGTAATCTCCGTTATATGCATCAGTTCTACTGTCTTTTTCCAATTTTGCAACAAGTTGTTGCAAAATTAGATATCAATCACAAATCTCTTTGTAATTCGCTCGAATATTCTAGTGAGAATATCTTTTTGATCCCCTGGGGACATATAGTTCAAATCATGAACAAGGTCGACGGAAACCGAGACAAAGCCTTATTTTACATACACAAAACTCTTGAGAACAACTGGTCTAGGGCTGTTTTGATGAACTTTCTGGATACAGACCTCTATGAAAGACAAGGCAAAGCTGTGAGCAATTTTGATCTTACACTTCCTGCTCCTCAAAGCGATCTTGCCCAGGCTATCACCAGAGATCCATACACCTTTGATTTTCTTACCATCCGGGAGAGCTATGACGAAAAAGAACTGAAGGATGCTCTCATGGATAACATCGCCAGATTTCTTCTTGAACTTGGTAACGGCTTTGCATTTGTGGGACGTGAATACAAGCTTGAAATTGGAAATACCTGTAACTTCATTGATATGCTGTTTTACAACATCAAACTTCACTGCTACGTGGTCGTCGAAATCAAGGTGAAAGAATTTGATTCAGGTGATATGGGGCAGTTAGGAACATACATGGTTGCCGTTAACCATCAGCTGAAAGGGGAAAATGATGGACCTACGCTGGGACTGTTAATCTGCAAATCAAAGGATAACATCAAAGCTTGTTATGCACTTGAAGCCAGCAGTCAGCCTATGGGGATTTCTCAGTACGACATAACTTCATTTATTCCGGAAGAATTCAAAGGCAGTCTGCCTACCATTGAGGAAATCGAGGCTGAAATATCGTCAAATGAGTTTTTGGAGAAGGATAACAGCAAACCGGAAGTGTAGGAATGAAAAAACCGACAGTTTGCTCTGTCGGCATAATCCGTATGAACGACCATACCATTACATCATTTCCGCGCCGTTTGTGCCTTATATCCACGCACCAAAGGATGTGATTTTACGACACGATCAGATAAGTCACTGATATACCGATTATTTTATGTAAACTTCAGGACTGCTATAATAACCTGTAGAAAGAATGATAATACTTTTCAAAACGTTTGATAACAGAAGCCAGTATAGACAGTTTGCTGATCTGCTTATCACCCTGCTCAATTGAATTTCTGATTTCTTCCTGTTTTTTTCCTGTCACTTTGATGCATAATGTAATTGCTGCCATAATAATATTCTCTCCATAAATCTGATTTTTTTAATTTTGTACCCTTTAAACGGATGAGAAGAAAACCGGTTACAATTTTTTTACCGGAAACAGTCTTCCTGCACAATTTTGAAACAACTCCAGTGCAGTTTTCGGAATTATCTCCTGTCATTTTTGAGCTGAATCAAAATGTACGGAAACAAACAAAGAGCTGACGTACTTGACATCAGAGAGTACCCTCGATGACAGAGATCTAGTTCTTCATGAAGTAGAAGGAATAAATTACGAAATGCAGAACATCACGAAAGGGGCTATTGCTACTGCTGTGAAAAACACAGAACCGAACGAACAAACAAACAGGCTATAGCACTGTAATAAAATAATATCCGAGAATTATTTATTAGGAATTATCCTATAATTCCACTCACCATGGAATTCGTTTTGAAATAAATTAACCTTGCTTAATTCCTCATCTGTTACCTTGATCCCCGTTTGATAGTCTTTGAGATCAACCCCGCATCTTACGTTTAATCCCTTACTTGTAGTAGTTGAAGCTATCAATTTAACAACTACTTGCAAAGATTCAAGAGGCCTACCTCTCCAATTTTTGCTAATAAAACTGAACAGACGATGTTCTATTTTATTCCATTTAGAGGTTCCCGGAGGAAAATGGGAAACCTCAACCTCCAGTTGAGTTTTATTAGCAAAATCCTGTAATTCTACTTTCCATAGTCTGTTTCTGCTACCGTTACTTCCGCCTCCATCTGCAGTGATGTAAATTTTCTTTGCATTTGGATATCGATCCTTTCCCATGTAAATCCACCAGGAATATATTGAACTAGCGGCAAACTCTGCAGTATCATGAGATATCCCAACATTAACATAACCTTCGTTATTGGCAACATCATACGTACCATATGGAATAGCTTTGCCGTTCTCAGGGTTGAAAAAATCGTGGTCTAATAATGCTTTTGGATCTTTTACTTTTCTATACTCAACACCTTTATTTGCAAAATCACCAAGATTTTCTTTCTTCTTACAGTCTATAGAAATTACCGGCTCTCCTGCAGACATGTATTCCATAGATGTTCTTTTTATATGCTCAAACTGTTCATTTCGATCTTCATGATCCTTTCCAACCTGCTTTAACTTTCTATTACCTTGCAGACTGTATCCCTGTTCCTCCAAAAGTTCCTTTACCTTGGTATGACTAACAGTAAACCCTTGTTTGGAAAGCTCCGTTGCGAGGTGTCGGGTACTTTTGGATGTGTAACTCAAAGGATTTTCTGGATTACCGTATTCACTACCATCTATAAGCTTTAGCAGAGCTTCTATAATTCCAGGTTGAGTATCTACAATTGATTTTCTTCCTCCGCCTTCGGCTCGTATACGCTCCTTTATTGGAGATTCAGAATCATCGATACTATCAGAACACTGTGTTTCATGATTTTGTCGTAATTTTTCTAGATCTTTCTTTCCTGCTGTTACTGTATCTTTATCGACCCCTGCAATTTTACTGACATAAACCATTCCTCCCCAACCTAAACTTTCTGCTTCGGCTGCGAGGTAAAGTCTTCTTAGTTTCTCATTCTTCGCAAGTAAGGAAACTACTGTTTTGATTCTTTTCTCTGCTACTAAATCTTCCATGATTACATTATAGCATCATGGGTAAAAAATAACACATATTTCGGAAATTATTTATTTACAATTCCTTACAGAGTGGTATAACGGTCTACCGGAGTTCCTTTCTAAGCGGTACGGACTACAATCTGCGTAGCATTTTGTCAATGATTCTATTTTTCTCCAGATGA
>ONPL01000089.1 GCA_900319705.1 uncultured Pseudomonadota bacterium
ACTTATAATCTCAACAGAACAATGGAGCGTGTATCATGGCTTTAACAATGTATATGAAAGTTACCGGTAAAAACCAGGGCGAAATCAAGGGTTCTTGCGATCAGGGCGGCGACAAAAAGGATAAAATTCTCGTTTATGCCATGGACCACAAGGTTGAAATTCCAAAGGACACTCACACCGGACTGCCAACTGGACAGCGTATTCATCATCCGCTGACTGTAACCAAGGCAAAGGACGTTGCATCACCAAAACTGTTTGCTGCGTGCTGCAAGGGTGAGCAGGTGGATGTTGAACTTGATTTCTACAGAATCAAACCAACCGGTGAAGAGGAACTGTACTACAAGATCACCATCAATGATGCGTAGAAATGGGCGAAAATACTCCAACCACCTTCCTGCCGGAGAACAAACCATATCACGACATGGAGGATGTAAGCTTCACCTACTCAAAGATTACCTGGTCCTACAGCGACGGCAATATTGAGTTCACAGACGACTGGAAGGCATAAAAACTGACAGAATTTTTAAAACAAATCATACGCAAGGCTCCCTGTTAGGAAGCCTTTTTTTGATTTACCGGTGCAGAACGCCGGAAACCGGACAGCACCGTATGGTTTATTTTTTCTTCTGGATCCTTTTGATTTCTTCAAGATTTTCCAGATATTCATATATTTCCATCTGCGAGCGTATTTCCCGCTGGGTGGCGGTACGTTCAACGTATCTGTTGGTCTGTTTTTCATCGATAATTCTGGCTTTGACATTATCGTTGAATTGAATGTCTATGAGATCCTTGATTACCTTTTTGAGCTTCTTCGAGAAGATCGGGGTTGCCACTTCAATGCGGTGATCGAGGTTGCGGGTCATCCAGTCTGCGGATGATATGTAAATTTTTTCATCCCCGTTGTTATGGAAAATCATTACCCGTGGATGTTCAAGGTAACGATCTACAATAGAACGGATATTGATATTGGTGCTTAAATTCTTGACACCGGTTATAAGCGAACACATACCGCGTACAATCATGTTGATTTTTACACCGGCCTGGGACGCTCGGTACAGTCTGGCAATAACCCCTTCATCCACCAGATTGTTTATTTTAACGGTTATGCTGGCTTCTAGCCCTTTGGTGGCATTGGTGATTTCATTGTCAATCAGATCATAAATCTTCTGTCTGGCATTAACCGGAGATACCATCAGGTTTTTAAATCTTGGCTGGATATAAGGTGCCTCGATGAAATCAAAAACACTGTCGACCTCTTCAGTTAGCTGCTCGTTTTTGGTAAAGAGGGCAAAATCGGTATAGATCCTTGCTGATTTTTCATTAAAATTACCGGTTCCGATATGGCAGTATTTAACCAGCTTACCCTCCTCCTTGCGGGTTATCAGACACAGTTTGGAGTGGATTTTTAGAGACGGCAGACCGAACAGAACCTTTACTCCGGCCTCGGTCAGTATTTTTGCCCATTCAATATTGTTAGATTCATCAAAACGCGCTTTGAGTTCAACAACCACGGTAACTCTTTTTCCGTTGTTGGCGGCATCAATCAGATCTCTTATCACACGGCTGTCCCTGGCCACGCGGTAGATATTGATTTTTATTGCAATTACCGACGGATCATAGGACGACTGGCGCAGCAGCTCGGTAAAATATGAAAATGTATAGTATGGATAGTAGAGCAGTATATCCTGCTTGGAAATAGCCTGAAACATGGTCGGATATCTGTCAAACTCATAACAGTGGAGCGGACTTACCCGGTTGTATTCCAGGGAAGTGTTGCCAAGGCTAGGGAATCCGAGAAAATCCTTCATGTTGTGATAGCGGTTTCCTGCTGAAATTGAATCATAGTCGCTCATTTTCAGTTTCTTGACCAGGAATTTGACCATTTCTTTCGGCATATCCCGGTCGTATGCAAGTCTGGTCGGAATGGCGGTAAGTCTCTGTTTCAGACCCTCAGACATACTTTCAATCATGGTTCTGTTAAGTTCCATCGACAGATTGTATTCGGCATCACGGTTCATTTTGATACAGTATGCTGTGATTGAACTGTAGTTGAAAAATCCTTTGAAGACATCATCGAGGCAGACTCTGATAATGTCATCCAGCATGATGAGTATTTTCATGGTGCTGTTCGGATCTTCATTCGGGATCTGAATGATTCTGTCAACCTTGTCGGTAGGAATTTCCAGCAGTGCATACTGTTTTTTATCATTCTGTTCGGACATTTCTATACACAGGTAGGTATAAGGATCTTTCAGGAATGACAGTACGTCAAGTTCTTCAGTAAGAATGACCGGACTGATGAACGGTTTGACCTTTTCGGTAAAAAAAGATCTGATCCACTTTCTTTCAAAGTCATTAATCTGATTTTCATTCTTAAATTCAATATTGTATTTCTTGAGCTCATTAAGCAGATCGTGGTAGATAATATTGAATTTCTCTGTGAGTTTGCCGCTTTTCTTTATGGCATCCTTGAGAATATGTTCGGTGAAGGAGCGATCCGAGGCCTGTGCTATCAGAACCTGACGTTTGAGTTCCGCAATCCTGACTTTAAAGAATTCATCCTGGTTGTTTGAATAGATGCCGAGAAAACGCAGTCTCTCTATGATGGGAACGTTCGGATCTTCGGCTTCCTGCAAAACTCTTTCATTGAATGCCAGCCAGCTGATTTCTTTCGGATACCAGTGATCACGAATTTTACTCTGGAAATTTTTTGCAGTCATGAATTCTCCTTCTTTTTGTAATAAAACAATCCCTTAGAAATTTTAGCAAAATATATTCTCCACTAATGTTAAGTCGGGCCGGTATTTATCTGTAAATGTACCGGTTCGGGTATTATTTGAACAGCGTCGTTTGAAAAATGTTATCTATATTAAATTTTAATGACGTTGATACAGTGTAGAATATGCGCGTTGAATCACATTGTATTCATTCTTTAAAAACTCTGATGTAGGTCTTACGGTCTGATTTATGAATCTGGTAAAGTGGATTTTTTTCTGTGTGGCGGTTATTGTGTTTTGCCTTATTGCAAAACTGTTCCGCTATCTGGTTTGTAATTCACGTCCGGTCCGCAGATTCCGCCGTAAAAAGATCGGCTACCTGGATAATTCGTCTTTCATAAGGATGAAGAAGATGATCAGCAGCCGCTGTACAGAGGATACACTCAGTGAGTTTTCAAATTTTATTGTTCACCGCTATCACGGTTCAAAAATAATCTATCCTGATGATTATAATTCGAAGGATCCTGATAGAGCAGATTTAAAAGTTGTTTATACCAATAAAGAACTGGCTGATTTAAAGGGAATTTTCCTTTCTGTTGTTGTTAAAGCTAAATATATCAGTATTATCAAAAAAGAAGAGTTCCGCAGGGATCTGCTGGCTCTGGGAGTTACCGGAATCGAGGAACGCCCCGATTATGAGCTTCGTGACGGCAAACTGAGAATGGAAAAGGATTTAAATCAGGATGAGGCTAAACGTAAAAAGGTAGGTAATGACGGTGAAAGGAAAATCCGTGAATCACTGGAGCCGCTGAAAAAAAAGAACTACAAGGTGATTAACGGACTTAAACTGGTAAATAAAGGTAAAAAAATTGAAATCGACCATGTGGTAATCAGTAATCACGGGGTCTTTATTCTAGAAACCAAGGCTTTCGGAATATCCGAGGAAGGAAAAGATCAGGCATGTCGTCTCGAACTTCTTGAGGATGGCAGATGGCTGCTGTATAAAAAATCAAAAAAGAACAGTTATTGGTATAACCGTGAACTTAACAGTCCTTCGGACCAGCTTCTGCGACAGCAGAAATTTTTTAATGATCTTTTTGATGACATGATCGACAGTAAAATTAAAATCAAATATGCGATGGTCCTCGCCAATTCTAAAATAGAGGTGGTGGAAAAGACCAAACCATTCTTCGATATGGTAAAGGTCGATGAACTTGAGAAGTATCTAGGTTCCAGAGGTTTTTCCATGAGTGAGGATCGGATCAATTTTATTCTGATGCGCATCGACAATCACCGGGTGAACTGACATAGGGTCGGCAGACTTATCCATAATATTCTGCGGGAAAATTTTGGATTTTGTAAATATTTGAGCTTTCCTTAGTTACTGACAATGATACTGTCATAGAGAAATATTTTTTTCAGATGGAATCTGTTCTCTCCGTTTAAGTATTCAGTCAACCGGAAAGGACAGACAGTAAATCCCTATATTGAACGGCTATTTCAGTTTCTGGGTGCCGATGTATAATATCGGGCATTCACTTTTTTGTTTTTCTACCTTAGTTGCACAGGAAACTTTTATGCTTGCTTTATTACAGAGAGTTAATTACGCTAGAATTGTTGTTGAAGGTGAATGCATTGCCGATATGCAGCAGGGAATTCTTGCTTTTATTGCTTTTGAACGTGGTGATACTCCGGATAAAGCAACTAAAATGTTCGACAAAATTTTAAAGTTCCGTATCTTCAGTGATTACGCCGGAAAAATGAATCTTAATGTCAATGAAGCCGGCGGGAATGTTATGCTGGTATCCCAGTTTACTCTTGCTGCCAATACCTGCAGTGGCAATCGTCCGAGCTTTGATCCAGCCATGCCTCCGGCTGAAGCCAAAATCATGTACGATGACTTTATCAACTATGCAAGATCTGTAAAACCGGATGTGCAGAGCGGTGAATTTGCAGCTGATATGAAAATAAGTCTGGAAAATGACGGTCCGGTAACCTTTACTCTGAAGTTGTAGATTTTTCTTTTTGTTTCATTTAGTTGTGACTTGACTGCTCAAACACGTTAGGTTCTGTTGTAAACAACAGAGCTACATGTTAGTATTTTGGATCGTAGGTGTTGCGCCTACACAATATTTTTTTTTGATACCAGGAGAATAAAATGGCAGATTTAAAAGGTACTAAAACTGAGCAGAACCTGCTTAAGGCTTTTGCAGGGGAATCACAGGCACGCAACCGCTATACATTCTTTGCCTCTGCTGCAAAGAAGGAGGGACTGGTTCAGATCTCCATGATTTTTGAAGAAACAGCCAATCAGGAAAAAGAACACGGAAAGAAATTCTTTAAATATCTGCAGGGAGGTCCGGTTACCATAACTGAAACATTCCCGGCCGGTGTTATCGGAAGCACTCTTGATAACCTGAAGGCTGCTGCTGACGGTGAACAGGAGGAGTGGACCCATGCCTATCCTGAATTTGCACGCATTGCCCGCGAAGAAGGATTTGAAGATATAGCAAAAACTTTTGAAATGGTAAGTGTTGCTGAAAAACAGCATGAGAAACGCTACCGCGATTTATACAACAATCTGATGGCCGGAAAGGTTTTCAAGAAGGACAATGTTGTAATCTGGAGATGTCTGAACTGCGGTTACATTCATGAAGGGAAGGAAGCTCCTGAATTGTGTCCGGCATGTAATCATCCTCAGGCTTATTTTGAAGTGCTGGGTGAGAACTGGTAACTGATAGATCACGCAGCTGTGACTTGCTGTATTTATTTGTGTACTGATCACGGGCGAAAACACATCAGCCAAAGCTGAGTTAACGATTGTTTACTAAGCTGATGTGACGGAGCCCGATGAACTTACCGTAACCGCCACCTCCAGGTGGCGGTTGTTTTGGTGTGCTCGGCATGTGCACAATCTATAGGGTGAAAATCCCGAACTCAGCATCTAGCGGCAAGAGTTAGCGAAATCTCTACTCCGAATTTGATACCGAGCCTTGCTGCGTAATGTTTTAGGCTCATTTGGCTTATACGTTTTGGGTCTTGCTGTAATAAGCTCTGGTGTTTTTAAAATCTCGTTTGTGTACTGAAACACATATATCTGCTTTTCGGTTTGTTCTTCATGAATGCCCTATCTATGATCATACGCATGTAGAATTTTATTGGGGCTGAACATGGTAACCAAGACAATTGGAACAAGTTATCGACCAAACTCGAAAGAAGTTAAGAGATACTTGGAAAAGTGGCAAACTTTAGAAAATTATAGATTACAGGAAGATGCATTAAACAAATTGTTTGTTGAACTATGCCCAAAAAACAATGATATTTCAGATATTCTTCTTAAAGTTGCCGCTTTAAAAGATTTTTATAGCACTAATATTTACTCCGTGTTTTCTGTTGCACGGCGTATTAAAGATCTGAATGTAGATAAGAGACTTGATGAAGGCGATGTTAGTTTGGTGAACGACATAAAAGAAGTGATGATTAGCAGTAAAGTGAAGCACTTTTATTCATTTGCATCAAAATATTGTAGCCATCATAGACCTACATTCTATCCAATATATGATTCATATGTAGACCAGGTTTTAAGGTATTTTAGAAATAGAGATAAATTTTACAAATTTAAGAATGGTGATTTGAAAGAATATAGTGCTTTTAAAAGAGTATTGGCTGAATTTCAAAAGTTTTACTCTATGAGATTCATACTTTCTTAAACATCTCAGTTCAACCAAACAGAGATGTTTTTTTGTTACTCTGCCAAAGTCAAAACTCTCTTGATATAATTTAATCTCAAAACACGACATTTTATCTATTTAATAATATGAACTTGCATACACTTTTACCTCCATCCTCGCTTTTCTACAACAGAGCCTTTACAAAAAAGCCATATTCATAAATTTCTGGCTCTGTTGTGCAACAGTGCTGATTTTTAATTAGATAGTGTATATATATCATCTCACATGCAACATCCGGCGTTTGGCTGCAAATGAATGAACGCATTTCAGGTTTTCCGGTTCGAAACCGGCTGAAACAAAAGCAAACGGCCGGCAAACCGGATTTATCTGTGTTTAATACGTCAGAAGGGGCATGAAGCACATCTCTGTTTTTTTCTGGTCAATTAAAAAAAACAGAGTTCTTTTACCCATTCTTCAATATCTGTATTACCGACTGTTCCGTGAGAGCCGTTTTTAACTGCGAATGATTTCATCAGCAAAATCACGTTTCTCTACTCTCAGAAGGCTATCCGCATATGACAGCCCTCTGATTCTGCAGAATTCCTCGATAATCATTTCAACTTCATAATCTTTGAATTCCAGATTTACTGTGCATTCACCGGATGAATTGTCTTTATTGCTCGCCCAGCCGGGAGGGATCGGTGTATAATCACCCGTCTCTGTCAGTTTGAATTTTATATCCGCTGAATATACAAATTTTCTGAATTTATAGAATGTAAGGTCATAATTGCCTTTTGTGACTGTCATTTTAGATCCGATTACCCGTGAAATACTGATTAGTTCATCGTATCCAACCGCAATAACACCTGTGGTATTGCCGAAAATTATATACTTTCCTCCGAAGCATATGAAAGCTTTACTGCCGGCAATATATTTGCAACCGGCAAAATCCTGATGAATTTTTTCATATAACTGATGCAGGCCTGCACCATCATGCCGGTTTGAAACAGGTTTATCAGAAAGCAGGGATTTGTATACAAGGGATATTCTTACAACAATATATATGGAAAGGGAAATCATAAAAATACAGGCATACAGCGGGATGTCATAAAAATAAAATAGGAGGGCATCGCTGACAATAACTGAAATCATGCCAATAATGTAGGCCCAAATCATTCTGTAGCGAGATCTGTCAAGCAGTTCAAGCCCGACTTTGAATTCTGTATAAGGATTTATGCAAACACAGCCGCTCAGGACCGGATATAAAAATTTTATGAAACATGCAGATGCGGCAGATACTGCAGCATTGAAATACAACGGTGTCTCGCAGCAGTAAAAAGTAAGAAAGACTCCCACAGGAAAAGCAACCAGCCACAGATAGTAGTTGAGAGAGTATCTCATGGCGGTATCGGAAAATTTTTTTAAAAAAGAATCAAACTTTCCGCTGCCTGTTTTAAAGGGAAATTTATTTTTATTCTTTTGATATATCTCTTTCCACTCATCTGAAAGAAGATAGGATTCACTGGAAAATTTACGGATCCTTTGAAATTTTTTTCTGTTTCCGGATCTTAAAAACAGATACAGAACAAACAGCACAACTGCTGTCACAGCAAAAATAATGCATGAATATTTCAATGCAATTTGATCATCCATAAATATCCTCCTAAAAATCACCGAGTTTATTTCATCGGATCACTTAAATATTTTTGCTTCTGTCATTATAGAGCAGGGCACAGCCGCTCAGTAATATTTAGACATGAATTGATACAAAATCATGAAGTTAATCATTCTTATGCCATGGTAAAGCAGCTTGCGACCTGACTTTAAGGCGTAATCATGTCCTGCAGGTTCATTCATAATCTTTACAGCAAACTCCTCTGTTTCACATACGTTTTTTGAATCAGTCGTCAATGTCAGCTGATTATCATGCAGAAAATTCTTCACAACTATTAAAGAGTCAGGTTACCCCTCGTCTGAATAATTTTTTCAGAGGTTTCAAACTTTAAGCTTTAAAACCTCCTCATTATCCATCTTAAAATTTGCTTTGCCGATTTCGTTTCAATCCTTGATTTACAGCATGCACGAATTATAGATTACGCCCGAATTACTGATTGTCACTCCAGGCGGGTTTCGGATGGCTGTAGGCATCTGCACCTTCAAACATTCTGCCGCAGTCCTCCAGACTTGAAACATCCCTATTATTTACCGGGCAGTTGAATTTCTCAGCATCGCAAAACATCTCGGACATATCCGTAACATTGGATGTGTTCCATTTATCGATCGGCTGATTGAAGGATCCGGCACTCGCGAACATCCTTCCCATATTCCAGACTTTTGAGGTATTCCATTCACCGATCGGCTGGTTGAATGATTCGGCATTGCTGAACATACCGTGCATATCGGTAACATTCGAGGTATTCCACTTTCCTACCGGCTGGTTGAAGGATAATGCACCAAGGAACATACAGTTCATATCGGTAACTTTTGAGGTATTCCATCCGCCTATCGGCTGATTGAAACTATCCGCATGGCAGAACAGAATCGCAATGTGGTCGCAGTAATGTGATAGCTGAAAGAAGCGATAGTAAAACTTCGTACTGACGAACAGAAATCATCTCAGGCGGGTATGGTGGATAAGTGTGCAAAA
>ONPL01000174.1 GCA_900319705.1 uncultured Pseudomonadota bacterium
CACTTGCATTTGCTCTTGAATCACCAAACTCACTGTCCTTTATCACAGAATAACCAGTACCATCCTGATTAAAATGAAATTCCATACCAACACTTGATCCATCGCGTCTGCGTACAAAATCCTGACTATAGCGCCAATCACCAACAAAAGGATTGTCTTTATTTCCCCTATTTATGGATGCTTTATTTGCTGCATCAGTTAACTGCTCCGGTAACTCAATCCCATCACCTAATTCAGACAAATCAGTTGATGACTCTTCCTGAGATTCATTTTCATCCTCTGTTACCGACATCGCATCGTCTTCATTCTGCAAATCATCTTGAGAATTCTTAATTTTGTCATTTAGTTCTTCAATACTCCTCGAACTATGCTCGGCTTTATCATCGACAGCAATTAACTGCTCATTATTCCAAATATTCCAGCCATCAGTACCTTGGCATACAGCCGAACTTTTAAGATTACTACACTCAATGTATAAAGGAGGGTAAGTGTTGCTACCATCACTATCTTTCAAGTATTCAGTTTGAATTTTTACATTCTGATCATCTATTGTAGCTTTTGCATTACCTGCAAACTCTTCTTCATTAGAATCGCGTAAAACAACAATCCCCTCACCATCAGGCCCAAACGTAAATTCTGTTTCGACTTTCTTACCTTTTTCATCTATGAGATCTTTTTTAAATTTCCATGTGCCTTCCAAAGAATCTAATTTATGTCCTGTATTTTTTTCTGGAACGATAAAAGGTAATTCATCTTTAGCCAATTTTGCGATTGAGGCATCACGTAGACTGAGAGTTCTAAGTTTATCTCCAGAAGAATTGTCATTCAGATCATCATAACTAAACTTATCATCATCAGACATCGAACTTTTGCTTTCTTCCTGCTTCTGGTCTAACTTTTGCTGTTCCTCTTGTTTTGGAGTCAAATCAGACTCGTTTGTATCACGTTTAGGTTTAGTATCAAGAATCTTGGGTTCTTGACTAATTTTAGAGTTATCAGATCCATTAACAGCATCATTCGTGTTGTTGGAGTTATTACTGCTATTTGTCTGCTTATTATTAGAATCAGCAGGCGCGGAATTCAAATTAACTTGATTATTTTTTGCCGGTGCCAATCGAAGAGAATCAGACATACAATCCGAGATGTAAAGGAACGGCAAAACGGAGGAAATAATCAAAAAAATTTTTTTTCTAGATTTCATATATCTGCCTCACTTAATCTTCTACAGAAGGAGAAACTTCCCATGTTACTCCACCAGGAACTTTACCATAGCATGTCGTTCTAGCCTTATTGCATTGAATATTGAAATTTTGGAAATTGTTATTATTAGGGCACGTAATATCACTTAAGTTCAAGTCGACCCTATCATTATTTACCAATAATGCGTTAACACTTCCTTTACAAACTTGTTCATTTGTCTGAATAACAGATTCTCCTATTCCTGAACCATCCTTAAAAATAATTTTAAGATCAACCAATTGACCTTTTTCATTTTCTAAAACATCCTTTATCCTCAATGTTCCTTTCAAAAAAGATAAATCATCGCTTTTCATCTCTGTTTTAGGAGGAATTTGCAACGTACTGTTATTTGAACCACGTGAAAAGTACCAGTAAACCAACAAAATCAATAACAACAAACCTAAGAGGAGCAATAGATACACCCACCAATTACTTTTTTTGCTTGACGAACTCTCTTGAATTTCTTGATGAATAGGTCGACCATCTTTTTCAGATCCACTTTCCATTTGGGAAACAACTGCGGAATCGACATCATTTTCGTTATCACTAACTATAGTTTTTTTTGCACGTCGGTTGTACGATCTTTTCTTTTTTGTAACACCATTATCTGATTCAGAAACCTCATCTTCAGTGTTATCGACAACTTCCAAAGTGGATGGAGAGTTGTAATTTTCCTTGATTGTGTCTTTTAAATCTGTTTCAGATTCTTTCACGAGAGACTGTTTATAATTTCCCTTTAACTCTTGCTCTGATTCCTTTTGCAAATTACTCCTTAAGTTGCCTGACAGTTCATCATCACTTACCAATGCCCCTTCAGATTTAACAAAACCCCAGCAAGTAATTACGATCTGTTCGCCAACTAGATAGATATAACTATGGTCAGGAATAACCAGCGCAGCTTTTATCAGTTCAGAACCTGTGCGATCACCTGATTTAGAAAGTTTTTCAGAAAATGCTTTCAAATTGACATTTAATTCATTAAACTTACGCAAAACCTTATCAGCTTGTTCTTCATTTAAAGCCGAAAATGATTCTACTTTTCCACTTAAATCCGAATACCAATCTATTGATTTCTCACTAGGAACATCCTTAGGCCTAGCAAAAAAATTTTTATAGTCATAACCACTCTCTTCAAGGAGATCAACGAGTTGATAATAAAGAGCATCAAGTTTGTTTCTCTCAACTCTTAGAACACTTAATCCTGCTCTCTTAGTACACGCTATTTTCTGTCCCATAAATACTTCTCATAATATATTTAAGACGGCATTTCGGCATAATGCGTGTTCATATCACCAAATACGAGATGTTATTTATTGTCTGTAAAATCAAACAAACCGATATAAACACGCATGTAGTAAATGAAAGAAAATGAAAAAACTAGTTGACGGAATTAGGCTCCTTCATATTTAACGCTAAAATGACGGAGTCTATAAACTGCTCATTCATAGCACGTTTCATACTTTCTGTGTTCCTATCTGACTGCATTTCGTTTTGGGCTGTTAACAGTTTCATTTGAATTCTCTTGTCTGCGTCAGTTTTCTTATTTATTAATTGCTGTGTATTCTGCTCGTTTCTCTTCATTGACAATCTGTATTGCTCAGCCTGACGTTTTTTAATTTGTTTTGCTTTTTCTTCGGCGGCTATTCTGTTCTTTTCGTCAACAATGAACTGTTGACCATCTGCTAGCTGCTCATCAATTCTTTTTGAAGCATCAGACCAATACGTATTAATATTGTTAATACCAGCCTTAATCTCATCCATGCGCGCTAAAAATTCCTCTTCAGACACAGATTTAGATTTATATCCCTTTTTTAGTAAAGCAATCTGTTTGATGTAACAATCCAATGCTTTTTCTACAGATGCAGTTTCCAAATCCATTGAGGCCGCAACCTCTCCCAATGCAACCTTATATT
>ONPL01000121.1 GCA_900319705.1 uncultured Pseudomonadota bacterium
GTTCAACATATTTGATGCGACAGCTGTGTAATTTGATAAAAAAATTAAAAAATCGTAACTGAGCGCAAATTTTTAATTATAAAAAAAATAAAAAAAATTTTTTATTTGTATAATATGCGAAAGTATCGGCGGCCGGCTCATGCTCCCTTTTGGATTGACAGACCGGCCGGATAAACTGCATCCGGATCCGGATGCAGTAATTTTTTTACTCATTTTGTTTGTTGTTGATAAAGACTATTAGAAGTATTGTTGGGAGTTTGCATGTTTAAGTTGTTGAAAACCGCTGTTCTGGTTCTTGGCTGTTGTACATTTGCCGCGGGCTCATATGCCGCATCAATGCCTAATTCGCCGCAGAAAGTGGGCAACTGTGAGCTGATGTATAAACAGAAAAAAATGGATAAGGTCCTCGATGTATGTCAGAAGGAGGCCAAGAAAAATTCACCCCGTGCGCTGTATATACTGGGATATATGTACCAGCTGGGTATTAATGTTCCTCAGAATTTTGAACTGGCCGGTCACTATCTGCAGCAGTCTGCGGATCTTGGTGATGCCGAAGCTCAGTATCTTTATGCATACCTCGTATTTTCCGAGAAGATCCCTAATGTTGATCAGAGACTTTCTGTTTTATATTTTCAGCAGGCTGCAGCGCAGCAGGATCCTCGCGCGCAGTATATGCTTGGTGTAATCCATGCCCAGGGTAAACTCGGACTTGAAAAAGATGAAAAGGAGGCATTCAAATACTACAAGCAGGCTGCAGACAACGGTTTTGCCCGTGCGCAGGTTGAAGTTTCAAAATGCTATTCCCTCGGACTTGGTGTTCCTGTAGATGAGAAAACTGCGGTTGAATACCTCAAGAAAGCTGTGGAGAACGATGATCTCATGGCAAAATATCTTCTCGGCATCATGTATTACCGCGGGATCGGGGTTGAAAAGGATTCTGTAAAAGCGAAGGAACTGCTCGGTCAGGCTGCAAGAGAAGGTCACCGAGGAGCCCAGACTGCCTGTGAAGAAATTAAGTGTGAGGATCTGAAAAAATAATTTTTCGCTAAATACAATCTGAAAACTATACAGTAGAACATCCGTTACTGCCGGACATAAGGTGAGACGGATGTTTTTTTTGTTCCGGAATTTTCATTCGTAGAAAAAAAATTCTGCATGAAAAGTCCGGAAATTTTCTTCCGGTAAATTGCCGCTATCAAAAAAATCACGCAGCGGCTGTTTCTACTTTTCTGCCGCTGAACTTGAACTGAAAATGTAAGATTAAAAAAAAACTGCAGGGCGGTTACTCTGCAGTTTTGAAGAAAAATTGTTTGTCCGGATTTTTATTATTTTGGATCTGTATTCAGCTCAATAAACGGAAGAGTGCTGCCCGGAACCATGGTTGCCGGAAGTTTTCCATCCCATTTTTCGGCTATTGTAAGTTTGATGATATCCTGATTCTGGCTCAGTGCCTCTGCTCTGAGTTTAATAGCAGCTGCATTGGCCTCCTCTGTCTTGGCGATGGCATATGCTTTGGCATCGGCGCGTTTTTTAGCTGCTTCAGCTTCAGCTTCGGCAATTTTCACCTTCTGCTGTGATTCGAGCTGTACCCTTTCTAGTTCGGCTCTTGCTCTTTCCACGTCCGCTCTTGCCTTCATTGCATTCTCCACGGAAGTCTCATACACCTTTGAGAAGGTTATATCCTCCACCTGTACGGATTGAACGTTGATCGGGAAATCCTTCATAAGTTCCTTGAATTTAGTGTTTAGCAGGGTTACGAATTCTCCTCGCTTCTGAATAACCTTTTCTGCGTTGTACTGTCCGAAGATGGTTTTGGTGCAGTCAACCAGTTTAGGGAAAATCACAAAATCATTGATATAGTTTTCATCGCCCTTGTAGTTTACGTAAATGTTTTCAGCCTGGGTTCCGATAAAATTCCAGATTATGTTGAGTCTGAGATTGGCGCTCTGCTGATCGAATGTGTATGCCTCGGTTTTTACGGTACTGCTGTTTGTTTTAAGATCTATCATCTTTACCGTCTGATAGAACGGTGTTTTGAAGTGCATACCCGGCTGGGATACAGATGAGATCTTTCCTCCGGAGAGAACCACTCCCACCATTGACGCATTAACCGTGTAGAATGAATCGAAAACGAAACTCAGGACTGCCAGAAAGGCGCAGCCTGCAGCAATTTTAACAATATTAAAACCCATTTTTATTCCTTTTTTTGCATAAAATCACAATCGGGCTGACTTTATCACAAAAATTGCTGTTTCTCTATTGTTTGAAGATTAATTTATTTCAATTATTTGATTTGTGTTGATATCAGAACAGCTGAATACCGGCGGAAAGTCGAATTTTTTTGTGATGCAGATATTGTTTGAAGAGCGGCGCAAAGAATGATACCATAAATCATTACCGGAGCACGGCTCTGCATCAGAGAATGTTACGGCCGGTGCTGCGGAATAATAAAATAACAAGAGACCGTCATGAAAAAAATTAATGTACATTGCGGTCGACAGAGATTTAAGGAGTTTTTATGACAGCGGTAGTTGGACTTTTTTTTGGAAGTGATACAGGAAATACCGAAAAGGTAGCAAATAAAATCCGTGACACACTGGGTGCTGATCTTGTAGATATATATGATGTTGCAAAGGCAACCCAGGAGGATCTGCTCAAGTATGATTTTCTGATCTTCGGATGCCCTACATGGTATACCGGTGAGCTTCAGGCTGACTGGGAGAATTTCGTTCCTACTCTCAGACAGGTCAGTCTGAATGACAAGATCGTTGCACTGTTCGGTTGCGGCGATCAGGAGGATTACAGCGAATATTTCGTTGATGCAATGGGAATTCTTAAGGATCTTGTTCAGGAACTCGGTGGAACAATTGTAGGAAACTGGCCGACTGCAGGATACAATTTTGAATCATACAAGGCTCTGGTTGACGATGATCACTTTGTTGGTCTGGCAATTGACGAGGATCGGCAGTACGAACTTACAGATGAAAGAATCAAGAAGTGGTGCGCCCAGCTTAAGGAAGAAATGGCACTGGATGTTTTCGAACAGCAGTAATCCGTTTTCCGGCAAAAATTCTGAGCAATAGATGTTCAGGAATATAATCAAACAGAGAACCGGCGGGAGTCTGAACTGATCAGAGCCTGCCGGTTTCCTTTTATATTATTGCAGAATATTCCGTCCGGTCCGGTATTTACCGGGGTACAGCCGAAACGGCGCACAGTCCGATAGTGAAAAGGACCGTCTGTGATAACGGCTTCTCAGACGGCCGTTTCAATGCGGTTTGAGTTTGTCTCACATACTGTTATCTTTTTCATTATTTTTTTGATAAAATAAGGCCGTCGTAATATAGCAATGGTATATTATCAAGTCATATCATTGATAATTCTGTTGAGTAATAAAGGAAGAAAACATGACTAAAAAGAAAACCGAAGCAACTCCTGCTGCTTCTGCTCCTATTGACAAAGACTATCTCAAGGCTGAAATCATCCGTCAGTTGCATACCACACTTGGTACAAGTGAGAAGAAGGCAAGTGATGAAGCATGGTGGAAGGCAACCTGTGCTGCTGTTAATGAGCAGATTTTTGAACGTTTGACACAAACACAGCAAAACCATTTTAATCACGATACCCGTGCTGTTCACTACCTTTCAGCTGAATTCCTGATGGGAAGACTTACACAGAACAACATGATCAACCTCGGTATCTACGATGCATGCGATGCAGCTCTGAAGGAACTGGGCAAGAATCTTGTTGATCTTTGCGAAAAAGAACCTGACATGGCATTGGGTAACGGTGGTCTGGGTCGTCTGGCAGCTTGCTTTATCGACTCTCTTGCGTCAATGAATTTACCAGCAGTAGGCTACGGTATTCACTATGAACACGGTCTGTTCCGTCAGGAAATCAAAGACGGTCACCAGATCGAACGTCCTGATTCATGGCGTGAATACGGCAATCCTTGGGAAATCTGCCGTCCGGAATCAGTACAGGAGGTTCAGCTCTCAGGTTACGTTGAAACAACCTTCGTAGACGGAAAAATGAAGAAAATCTGGCACCCTGCACAGATCATCAAAGGTGTGCCTTGGGATATCCCTGTAGTAGGCTACAAGGGAACAACAGTTAATATTCTCCGTCTGTGGGAATCACGTCCTTCTGAATTCTTTGACTGGGACGTATTCAATGCGGGCGGTTACGTGGATTCACAGAACGAAAAGGCTCAGGCTGAAGTTATTTCCAAGGTTCTGTATCCAAACGATTCAACCGAAGCAGGTAAGATCCTGCGTCTGGTTCAGCAGTACTTCTTCAGCTCCTGCTCTCTGAAGGATATCATCCGCCGTTACGAAAGAGCTCACGGCAATGACTATTCACACTTTGCAGAAAAGATTGCTGTTCAGCTGAACGATACCCATCCAACCATCGCAATTCCTGAACTGATGAGAATTTTTGTTGATGAGAAGGATCTTGACTGGGATACTGCATGGGATATCTGCTACAAGGTATTCTCATACACCAACCACACTCTGCTTCCTGAAGCACTGGAAAAATGGCCTTTATACCTGTTTGAAAAGGTTCTTCCACGTCACCTGGAAATTATTTATGAAATCAACCGCAGATTCCTCGACAATGTTGTTGAGAAGAAGTGGCCTGGTGATGATGCCAAGAAAGCCAAGCTTTCTATTATTGAAGAAGGCTACATGCGCATGGTTAGAATGGCAAATCTCTGCGTAATCGGTTCCCACAAGGTTAACGGTGTGGCAGAAATCCACTCTAAACTGGTTAAAGAGGATTTATTCCCTGAATTCGCTGAAATCTGGCCTGACAAGTTCTGCAACGTAACCAACGGTGTTACACCTCGCAGATGGCTGCTTGCCTGCAACCGTGATCTGGCTAAACTGTTTACAGAAACAGTTGGTGAAGACTGGCCGCTGAATCTTGACAAACTCAAGGAAGCAACCAAGCTTGCCGATGATGCCAAGTTCCAGAAGAAATTCATGGCTATCAAGCGTGATAACAAGGTTAAACTGGCCAAGGTTATCAAGGATGAACTCGGTATTGAAGTATCTCCGGATGCAATTTTCGATGTTCAGGTTAAACGTCTGCACGAATACAAACGTCAGCAGCTGAACCTCCTGCACATCCTTGCTCTGTACCGCCGTGTTCTGCAGAACCCTAACTATGATATGGTTGATCACGTATTCATTTTCGGTTCCAAGTCAGCTCCTGGCTACCGTATGGCTAAAGATATCATCTATGCTATCAACAAGGTTGGTGAGAAGATTAATCACGATCCACGCGTAGGCAACAAGATCAAGGTTGTATTCCTGCCTAACTACCGTGTAAGTCTTGCTGAAAAGATCATTCCGGCTGCAGATGTTTCACAGCAGATTTCAACTGCAGGTTATGAAGCATCAGGCACTTCCAACATGAAGTTCTCTATGAACGGTGCTATCACCCTCGGTACACTTGACGGTGCAAACATCGAAATTGCTGAAGAAGCAGGCGAAGATAACAATGCTATTTTCGGTCTGACAGTTGATCAGGTTAAGGAACTGAAGAAGAACGGTTACAATCCATGGGATTACTACTACGGTAATGAAGAACTCAAGGCAGTTCTTGACTGGTTGGATACCGATGACTTCACTCCTGGCAAACCTCATGCTCTTTCTTCTATCAAGAATGCTCTGCTCAGCGGCGGTGATACATATCTTGCTCTGGCTGATTTCGCTTCTTACTGCGAAGCTCACAGACGTGTTGATGCAATGTACCGCGATAAGAAGAGATGGGCTCACGCTGCTATCGTGAATGCTACAACCATGGGTAAATTCAACTCAGACAGATCTATCCAGGATTATGTTGATCAGATCTGGAATCTGAAGCCTTGCAAAAATAAATAATCTGCAGGATTTTCAGTAATTTTTTTCGAGGGGGATACTAATCCCCCTTTTTTGATCTCTAAAATTCATCTTTCTGTTTAATACTCTGCCTGCTTCTTATTCTGGTAAACGAATATAGGGAATTAGGAGCGTTTATTGATATCGGTTAAAAAAATTTTTCATACCCAATAATTTAATGTAGATCATAATGATTTATTAAGACACCATGCCCTTACTCTGGCTGTTTTTTAACTGTATTTGTAGGGATAAGATAGGTAATCCTGGAACTATTCACTACGAAAATTGTTTGAATCAATCCTTATCGAGAAAATGAGAGATATAGCCTGCCGCTTCCGGAAAAAAGTTAAGTGTTGATATTTCGGATGAGTTCGATAGATAGTTTATGCTTATATTCTTATCAAAATTAGGATGTTGTCGTTGACGATTAAGTATGTTATGGGATAATGACGGTGATAGAGTCTTTTTGTGCTTCAATCACTTTGTGAACAGCGGATCGGAGAAAGGCTTTTTTCAGC
>ONPL01000124.1 GCA_900319705.1 uncultured Pseudomonadota bacterium
TTCTAGTGCTGCTGCAGCTATGATAGTACCAATTATTAACATTATAAACGTTAGTATATTTCTTGCTGTTTTATTTTTTATTTTGCTCATGTAATCCACCTTATCTTTATTTATATTATACAAAAAACTATTTTATTCATCAAGAAAAAGATTTACTTATTGTTTAGCAAATCTTTTATAAAATCTTTCTGTTTGCGATGGCCTTCTTCTTTCATAATTATCGTCTATGTTTATGTAATTTAAATCTACATACGGTAATCTTTCACAATTTGGTGCTGGATACATTGTTATTATATTATTTGTATCGTGTGAACAGACTACTTTAAAATAATTTTCTTTAGTATTATCATAGACTCCGCAACAATCATATTTGAATATATATGTGTCTGAAAAAAAGCCAAGATATAGGCAGTTGTCTCTATCTATGTTTTTCTTTACTTCTTCAATCACTCTATCAAGGGGAAAGTGTTCACAGAAAAATGTGTTGCTTTTCTCTTCAATTGGTTTATCGTGATTCTCTTCGTATGTATGTTTTTTGATATATTCTTTGAATCTATCTCTACTGTTTGGTATAAGTTGATTAAAACTTTCCCAATTCCATAATACTATATAAACCACCTACCAAAGGTGGTTTTTCAATATCTTCTCTCGTTTTTACGATTGATCTTACATTTCGCACTTGAACATGGTTAATTTCGTCCTTTATCCTTGAGCATAAAAATTAACCCCCATAAGTCTTTTGGTATTTATCACCGAGCAGCGCCAGGATTCTGTTGGCCTGCTCGCTAATGTGATAGAACAGCCGTTCACCATTGTCCAAAACAATCGTTATGACGGTACTGAATATCTGGAAGACATACCTCATGGTTATTTTATCAGTCAGTTTCCCTGTCTGATTCGGAAGCTGAACATTTGATTCCTTCATAGCATTACGCAGTTTCCATTCCAATCCGCTGAACACGGCAAGTCCAAGAGTCATTATCATCAGCAAAGCCTGAATATGTTCGTTCTTGGATACGAATATTGAATCTGCAAAGAACTCCGGATCTTTCAAAAATCTAAACCCGCGCTCAACTCTGTTCTGAGACTTGTACTGTTTCAGGAGTTCTGCAGGTTTCCACTCGCGTTCAACATCGTTGGTTGCAACTACGAAGAAGCTTCTGTTTCTTCTGACCATGTCACAGTATTCCTGGTTAATTCCGATTTCGAGTTCAATCTTATAGCGATACTGCTTTTCCTCTTCAGGAACTGGTGCCTTTGGTTTTCTTCCCCGTCTTGGAATTTCCTCCTTCACAATGCCTGAACTTACAAGCTTGCAGTAGCGGAAGTTTTTGCTGAATCTTTCAATCTCCTTTTGAGCATCAGGTTCGCAGGAAAAACAGGATTTGCCGTATTCTTTGATTTTCTTCTGCAGTCTGAGCAGTTCCTTTTGAGCAAAGGATTCAACTGAATGAACATTTCTGGACTCGGCTGTATCACTGTGTACCAGAAGCCATTTTTGTTTGATGCCGCAATCTTCGACCTCATAGATTCCGCCCTGATTTACATCATCAATTTCTTCCAGTTCATCGTTCCTGTGCTCAGCTATAAATTTCTGTACACTGTTTAGATTGCCGTCGGCTGCTCTTGTTACAAACTTTATTCCGCTTTCAGACATATGGGTTACATTTTTCTTTGAATACAGTGCTGAGTCTCCGCAGAGATATAGGTAACCGTCATCAGTATACTTTTTGAAACTCTCAAATATTTTTGTCATTCTTCCGAACGCATTCGTATCGTTTGTATTGCCACTCTCCGGCTCCATGTACAACGGTATACCTGTTGCGTTGTCCACCATCATCTGTTCCATAACCTGAACCAGTTCAGGATGAGCATCTCTGCTATAACCATAGGTAACATTGATTTTATGCGGTTCGTCGTAATCAACTTTACTGTTATCCTCGTGGTACATCTGCTCCCTGCCATGGTAATGAAAACTGGTACTGTCAATGTTAACACTGCCAACCTTGCATCCGAGAGTATTCATGATGTTTAAGGCCAGTTCGGAAAACAGCGAACTGCGATATTCAAATTCCAGCATAGCCTCTACATCCTTTGCATCGAAAAAGGTGTTACTCATATACAAGGGACGCGTAGTATAGCCAAGCCCGTTCAAAATCATCAGGGCCACAACCTGACCATGGGTGAAATGTCCTGCATTATTACTCTCCTTGGGAATCAATGAATCAATTTTATCGATTAGTCCACACTCCCGAATAAAGGCTCCTGCCAGTCCCAAATGTCCCAGTGCGTAAGGTTTAAGCTGATCCTTTGCAATCGCAGTCATAACTCCTCCTAAAGTGGCCAAAAACACCTTATTCTAGAGAAAATGGTACAGCTAACACAAACACTAAAGCAATAAAGTGATCCTCGTATCACATTTCAGAAACAAATAAATTTTATGCTTGTTTTTTGTGACGAACCTCTATATTAATCGAATTTACAATATGCTAATCTCAATAAGAGCCGAGCTTAGGAATTGTCACAAAATTAATCATACGTTTGGCCGGATGATATAATTCCATTTTTTATTCGGCCCTAAAAATTCAATATTGAGATTTTCCTTCTGTTCCTCAGTGATTTTTTTACCTGGTTCATAATGGTTTTCATCAACACGGCAGATGACGGATAGTCCCTTTTCAGTCGTTGTGGAACCAATCAGATTAACAACGGTTTCAACGTCAATAAGCGGCTGTCCTTGCCAGTTTTTAGAAATATAGCAAAACAAACGATGCTCGACCTTGTTCCATTTTGATGTGCCGGTTGGAAAATGAGACACATAGATCTCCATCTGTGTTTCATTCGCGAGTTCCTGCACATAGTGTTTCCACAGCCATATTCTACAACCGTTGCTTCCGCCGCTGTCACATGTGATGAAGAGGCGCTTTGCGTCAGGGAATGTATGCTTTCCGACACATCTCCACCACTGAGCAACACTCTCACCTGCAAACTCCGGTGTATCATGACTCAGTCCAAGATTAACAAAGCCTGTATTGTTATTCAGTACATACACGCCATATGGGGATACTTTCCCTAATTCCGGAAGTGGAAAGTCGTGATTAAGAACTTTCCTCTGATCTTTCACAGGACGGTATTCCGCACCGTTATTTTTGAAATTGCCTATGTTCTCCTTCTTTTTTGTATCGATGGAGATCACTGGTTCCCCTTTATCAAGAAATTCCGAAGATGTTTGATTTATAAAGCTGAACTGGGCATCCCTGTCCGGGTGTTGTTCCCCAACCTGATACATCTTTTGATTTTGCTGTTTACTATAGCCGAGTGCGTCAAGTGCCCGTGAAACGATATTTTGGCTGACTTTGATCCCGGATTTTAACAGCTCACCGGCAATTTTTCGAAGGCTCCATGTTGTCCACCGTAAAGGCTTTTCGGGATTACCGTATGTATCCCCGTTTTGTGTGATGATCTCCTCTATCTTTTCATTCAGAAGAGGATTTTTCTCGAGAGCCGTCTTTCGTCCGGCACCGGGCCTGCGGATTCGAGTTGATTCTACACTGCCGGAAACTGCGTCTGTGTTTTCCGGCTCGGCAACTTCCTTCATGCCGGAAGTGATTGTGTTTCGTGCAGAGCCAGTAACTTCGTTGACAAAAACTATACCCCCGTGTCCGAGGACAGTGGCAGCACTCCCATAAAGGATACGTCGCTGTTTTTCATCAAGATGCGGGATCATATCAAGCAATATTTGTTTGACTGCGGTTCTCGTTTCTAAACTTGCAACCATCTGTAACACTCCTCAATTTTGGCTACAGATAGTATAGCAGATTGTCACAAAATAAGATAGTCATTTCGTTACAATATGTTTAATTTATTTTGTGACAATTTCTAAATGACATTACAACAGTAAGATTTCCATTCTTTCAAATCCGCACAGATATTAATGACCATCCCAGCCTCAAAAATTTACAAAAAATACGCCCAAACAAATCATAGTTTGATTCTTTATGTGACAGCAGATACCTCTCTGCTTACCACTTTCGCTGTATTGATATATCATTAAAAAACTAGTCGACATGGTTATTTCCATATTCAAATTTCTTCAGTTTAGCGGTTGACTCACAAGGGTTACATGATTCTGATTCGACAAATTTATTCTGCAATATTTATCATCTATTATTTCAACAAATATGACCTTTTATGGTAAAATTCACACATTGAATTTATCGGTTTTGTAATTGATTTAGAGATGTAAATGAAAAGAGAGTTAGCACTTGAATTTTCCTGCGTTACAGAAGCAGCTGCACTTGCAGGGTATAAATGGCTTGGTCGTGGTGATAAGAACAAGGCAGACAATGCAGCCGTTGAGGCAATGAGAATAGTTCTTAATCAAACTAATATCGATGGAGAAATAGCAATCGGCGAAGGAGAAATCGATGAAGCTCCTATGCTTTATATCGGTGAACACGTTGGTCTTGGCGGAGATCCTGTTGATATAGCCGTTGATCCGATAGACGGAACAAGAATGACAGCAATGGGTCAGGCAAATGCTGTTGCCGTTCTTGCTGCCGCTGACAAAGGCGGTTTCCTTCGTGCACCTGATATGTATATGGAAAAACTAATCGTAGGCAACCAGGCAAAAGGTATAATCGATTTGGAACGCTCTCTTGAAAAAAACATCATATCCGTTGCCAAAGTGCTCGATAAGAAAATATCCGATTTAACAGTTGTAACACTGGCAAAACCTCGCCACAAAATAGCAATTGAAACCATGCAGGATATGGGTGTAAGAGTTTTTGCAATCCCAGATGGTGATGTTGCTGCATCCGTACTTACTTGTCTACCTGACAATAACATAGATATGCTCTACGCAATCGGCGGTGCTCCTGAAGGAATTATATCCGCCGCACTAGTAAGAGCAATGAACGGTGATATGCAAGCAAGACTTATTCCAAGAAATAAAGTAGAAGGCAAAGGTGGAGATACACCTGAGAATTTGAAAATCGCAGAGACAGAAATAACACGTTGCAACAAGATGGGCGTTGAAGTTGAAAAAACTCTAGAACTGCATGATATGGTTAGAACAGACCATCTAATAGTTTCCATCACCGGAGTTACAAAGGGCGATTTGTTGAACGGAGTGGTAAGAAACGGTGACCTTGCAACCACAGAGACACTTCTAATCAGAGGTCACACACGGACAATACGACGAATAAATTCTACACACTTCATCAAATACAGATCCCCAGAGATGCAGAAGTTGATTCTTTAGGATCAAAAGTGGAAAACTTGGAGCAAGTTAGAATAGACAAATGGCTATGGGCAGCTCGATTTTACAAAACTAGAAACATAGCCAAGCAAATGATCGAAAGCGGGAAAGTTGAGTACAATGGACAGCGGTGCAAAACTTCCCGCATCGTTGAAATCGGAGCTACAATTAGGATAAGACAAGGCTTCGACTACAAGACGGTAATTGTCAAAAATATTTCTGATCAGCGAAGAGGACACAAAGAGGCAATCCTTCTGTATGAGGAGACAGCCGAAAGCATTGAGCAAAGAAAACTAGACGAGGAGAAAAGAAAGTTAAACTGTTTTTTCTCGCCTCACCCGGATGAAAAACCTAATAAAAAGCAACGCAGAGAGTTATTAAGAGTAAAATCTGAATTCTACTAATTCAAGGAGAAAAAATGGTCTCTTCAACTCATGACCAATTATACAAGTTTATTTTTGATGATTTGGAAGTACGCGGGGAAATCGTGCAACTGCATGATGTTTATGACAATATTTTTGCAAATAAATCTTACCCTAAATCAATCAAAAAAATTCTCGCACAACTGGTATTAATCTCCAATTTAATTACCGCAAGCACTAAAATTGACGGCGAAACAACAGTAGAAATAAGAGGAGACGGTCTCTTAAGGTACGCTTCCGTCAACAGCGATAGCAAACTTAATGTGAGAGGCATAGCACGCCATAATATAACCCAGTTTGATGAAGATTATTCATTTAGAGATATTGTTGGTTCAAATGCAATTCTTCTTATAACAGTGCATCCAAAAGATTCTGAACCGTATCAGGGAGTTGTAGAAGTTACGGGCTATAATCTATCCGATACCCTAGAAAACTACTTCCTGCGTTCAGAACAAATTAAAACTAAAATAATGCTAGAAATATCACTAACAGACAATGACAGTACAGCTGCAGGTCTGTTGGTTCAGGAACTGCCAACGGAAGATCCTAATCATGAGGATGATTTTAATACAGTTGCCCATTTGGTCAATACATTAACAAAAGATGAATTAATTAATTTAGAAGCAGACGAAGTTCTATTTAGACTCTTTAATCAGTTTAAAGTAAGACGATTTGATGCAATAAACGTTAATTTCAAATGCGGCTGCAGTCGAAGAAAATGTTTGGATACAATCCATCAACTGGGGAAAGAGGAAGTTTACGGAGTTATAAATTCGTCAGCAGATCCTGAACACGTCGAATCACTTGTAATGACATGTTCACAGTGCGGTAAAAAATATATATTCAAAAAAGAGGACATTGATAAGCTTTTCAAAAATGAAAAATAGCATCAATGCCCACATCTGTTATCTTCAATGTGAAGACAAAGTAGTGCTATTTAGAACGGGATGTCGTCATCATCTTCCATTGAATCGTCAGGTGCATCAATTGCCTTTGCACTTGACGCAAAATCAGCACTTTGATTTGCGCTGTTTTTAGTTCCGAACTCAGGTCCTCCAGCGAAGTTTGAACCATTATTGCCCGCAAACGGTTCGACAGACGGATTAAATCCGCTGTTGTTCAAACTGTTATTGTTTTGAGTACTGCCAAAACCGGAAGCATTGGGCTGATGCACTCCACCATATGATTGATTCTGTCTTTGGAATCCTCCAGGTTGATTTGAATTACCTTGTACAGCAGAGAAGCCTGGTACAGAATTCATATCCTCATACCCTACAGCGGTGTTATTAAAAGGTCTGCTGTTTCTAGGATTGTTCTGAGGCATATACGGATCAGCTTCGCCGCTAAAATTATTATTTCCAAAATTTCCGTTGCTATAGCCCATATTAGCGTTTCCATTGAATTCCTGCGGGTTATTACCATATCTTGCCGCATTTGATCCAAGCATGGTCAATTCACTGACAACGACTTCTGTTACTGATCTTTGAACATTATTTTTGTCAACGTACTGCCTAGTCTGTAATTTCCCTTCAACATAGACAGAACTGCCCTTATGAAGCCAATCTTGTACAATTTTGGCTAAATTATTGAATAATACGCATCTGACCCATTCTACTTTATTTATATAATTTCCTGTATTTGGATCTTTTCTACTCTCACTAACAGCTAAACTTATATTTGCAATTAAAACACCGTTAGTTGTAGTGCTAATTGTTGGTTCTTGTCCTAAATTTCCAATTAAAATAACTTTATTTACGCCCTTACTCATAATCTACCTTTTAAATATCTATCTTTTCTTTTGAAATTGTTCTCTTCTAATCTTACACCTAACGTTTTCACTAAAATCATTCTCATTAAAAATAAATTTAAGCTCAACACAGTAAGTATATTATAAATGCAATCGTTCGAAAATGATCAAACAAAAGATAAAAAGAAAATGTGAATAGAATCAGTCATGATTAAGATTAAGATTAAGATTAAGATTAAGATCTAACTTAAATAAGGAAAAAGGAAAAAGAAATAGAGTAAAGTTCAATGAAATAATACGCTCAGATTCATACATCAAAAAAGGGGGCACAAGCCCCCTTAAAATAAACAAATAACGAATATAGACTATTATTCGATAATCTTAGCTACAACACCAGCACCAACAGTGTGACCACCTTCACGGATAGCAAAACGTAACTGTTCGTTCATTGCTACTGGGTGAATCAGG
>ONPL01000195.1 GCA_900319705.1 uncultured Pseudomonadota bacterium
TTCTATCCGACTAAAGAGACTCATTTAATCCATGTAATCCATGGACGCAAACAGGAGGTACTGGATGCCGCCATGGCAAAGGTTGAACTTTCGGAAATTCCGCTGATGTTCCTTCAAACTCTGCTTGATGACAAAAAAACCGGCAAGATCCTTTCATCCTATACCAATGCGGTTCAGGAGATTAACAATTCACTGCAGCTGAAACGGGAAAATCTTAAACTTGAACTTTCAGTACAGAACTATACTCTGCTGATTAATGATAAGTATGAGGTGCAGCTCGATCCGAGGGAATTCTTTGTTTATCTGATGGTGGTAAACTGTATGAAGGAAGAAGGCGGGTTCGGCATGCCGTCTACCAAAAACAGTTTTGATTCGTACCGTTATGCCATCGAGACATTTTTTAAACTTCTGTCCTCTTTTTCCTGTACTTCAGAAAATGCCAACAACAGCTATCGCAACCAGGTTGAAAAATACCGTAACGCTGCTAAAAGTTTCTGTAAGTTCCTTTGTGAGAAAGAAAACGAAGCAATCAATACTAATCCTGATCTTAATACTGAAAATGCAGAATTACTCTGTAAAGATCGTAAACAAATTAATCTGTTTTACGAACTGGTTGCCAACATTAATAATCATATCGGAGATTTCAGAGGCACAGGCAGAAACAAAAAATCATTTTTACCGCTGAGCGGAGATCCTCAGCCAAATGATCGATCCTACAACGTACTGTTCCCGTTTGAAAAAATAAAAGGATGTGATGACAGTTACAGGCTTAATCCAAAATTTATCGACGCACAGTATCAGTTCTGGAAAGACGCCGTCCGCGATATCGGAGACAAAATCAGGGAAAAGGTCGTAAATCATACTCTGGCAGAACACTACTGCATTAAAAGCGATAATATACTCGGTTCAGGAAAAAAAATAATAGATCTGCCTGCTGAGAATATTGTGATCAGGTAGCTCACAACCGATCGGCGGCACCATACTGAATTCTGTTGACAGTACCAGCGACATCTTTCCGGATCTGATCTATACAGCTGCAGATCCGGCTGAAACATTACTCCGGAATGATTTACCACCCGTTGTAACTTTATGTTCTGCGTTCAACTTACGATCGGAATTTTCGTAAAAACGAAGATACCTTAAGTTTCATAAACAGAACAAGAGGACACAACCCCATAACAACAATTAATACAATGACACCGATATGTATAATTCGAACAGTTTCAAGACTGAACGGACCGAAATATTCTGCGGCACTGTCAATAAAGTCAAACGAATCAATAAGTGCGGAAAAGACTACCAGCAGCGAAAGTACCGCCAGTGATTTGCTTACCTTGTTCGAGGTCCTTTTGTCTTCATCATCCTTTATATTTCGCAGATGCTGATGGAGTGATTCAACGCCCATTGACAGAAATTCGATATCCTTTTTGATCTGCAACCGTTTGAAAAGATATTCATAGAATTTATTATGGTGATCGTTGTAGCTTACAGAGGAATTAATGCTGTTCATCATAAACATATTAATTCGACCGGAATGTTTGACCAGTTTATCCAGCGACAGTGATTCTATTTCGTAACTGTCGGAAAAATCCTGATATAACTCATTTGAAAATTTAATAAGTGTAAACTTCTGGTAGTTTATCAGTATATAAAAAAGAAAATAGGAGTTATGCAGATTTCTGGAAAAACCTTTGAGAAAAAATTTATCATTCGAATCATCATAACTCACACAGATAGAGCAGCCGTTCTGCGAGCAGCTGTATACCATGTTTTCATACATGGAGGTCATGTGTTCCTCGATACTCCGCGACAGTCTGAAAGAACTGTTGAATCCGTTGGCTATGTAGTATGCGGTGGTACACAGTTTTCTGCGATCAATATTTTCACCGCCGCGGTAGCAGCAGTAGACAAAATTCATAATAATTGCCGGCAGACATTCAGTTGTACCGCATGAGTTGGCCTTACCGGATCTTCTACTGTTCAATTTATTTTTTGTCGGGTTGGCACATACCGGTGAACTGATTTCGTTTGTCATCTGATATCTGACATAAGGGAGAATATTTCTGAAACACCCGGTCAGCCACAGTCCCAGTGAGAATGTTACCGGTGAGGCATTCACATCAACCTTCTTTCCGCTCAGTTCTGAATTATGATCGATAACCTTCAGGGTAAATTTTGATAGTGTTGATAGTTCCATGCTGTCTGTGACCGGAACGGAATCAGCAGCTGGCATAGAAAGTTCCGGAAGAAACCCTGAAATATAGTTAAGACGGAAGCCGGTTGGATCATTAAAGAGATTGTAGAGTTTAAGATATCTCTGAATAATGATCATCTCTTCCGATAAGACCTGCTGATATGAATAATGATAAATGAAAAATCCTACTCCGGTATGAAAGATGAACACTCCAACTTCATCAATGTTTATCCGGTAATTTTTATTTTCCCCGACAGCGGTGTAAAAAGATGCATCAATCCTAAGTTCCAGATCTCCAGAGAGCTGTTTGAGAAAATAACAACCGAGATTATCATGGAACTGACGGCTCGTGACAGTCATTCTGACAGAATTCACCGATTAAATCGTTATCTTTTACGGTGAAGTAATCAAGACATCCGGTGTACCGGTCACTGAAAGGAACGATTTTTTTGTTTGACGAGCCTAAAAGAAATCTCTTGTTGTCATGCATTTTTTCAATATACGGACCGCACAGAGCAAGATCCACCACTCCGGCAAGTTCGTCACTGATCATGCTTTCGTCCTTTCCGGTAAACAGAATTATACCAAGATCCTGCCTTTTAAGACCACTGCACAGTGAATAAAGTCCCTGCTGAAGCAGCGGTTCTCCGCCGGACAGGGTAACTCCCTCGATACCGTATCTGTCTGAGGCTTCAGCGGTCAGTTCTAAAATTTTTTCAAGTGGAAGAATGTGCCTTGCCGTTAAGGGCTGAAAACCAGGATTAGCGCATCCCCTGCATCCGAGATCACATCCCTGAAACCAGATGCAGGTTCTTAAAAACGGACCTTCCACCCTGGTGGCAAGTTT
>ONPL01000127.1 GCA_900319705.1 uncultured Pseudomonadota bacterium
TCTCCAGTTCCAGCAGGGCTTTTTTATTTTCAAGTCCGCCGCTGTAACCGCAAAGTGTACCTCTGCTGCTGATTACACGGTGGCACGGGTACATTATCAGAACCGGATTCCAGCTCATAACTGCAGCAACCGCTCTGGGAGAAACCACGGTTCCAGTGAACTGTGATGCTCTTATGGCCAGTTCGCCGTACGAAACCGTCTGTCCGTAAGGAACTTCGGCAAGCAGATCCATAACGGTTCTGCGAAACCCGGTACAGCCGTTAAGTTTTATATATGGAAACGGTTCAGGTTTACGCCCGGAAAAATACTGTTCAAGCCACTGCACTGCATCATAAAAAACCGGCAGTTCATTTATTCCGAAAGACTCATGATAAGTATTCTGACGGTCAAATCTCAGAGTATTAATGTACCGGCCGTCACCGGTAATGATTATATTGTCAAATCCGTCCGGTGTTTTATAGCAGCACCGACAACCCGCCGGATTTTTATCGATATCAAAATATTCTTTCATAATTTTTCCGAACAGATCAACAGCTGTTAAAGCTCAGTCTGATACCAGGCGCTCCTCATCAAATTTCAGTTCGACACAATGCTTTATGCCATATCAGCTGAACGATGCCGCTCCTGTCAGGATTTCCTTAACGATGTCGAATGCATTTGCATCTCAGTGCCCGATCAAATTTTTAATTACGTCTCTTATTATTAAAAATACTACAAAAAAATATCAGTACAAATATTAAAAATCCAATGCCGCTTTTATAACTGATGTCTTCCGGTTTATCAGCAATATTATTATAAGTAATCCAGCAAATAATAAGCAGCGTATATGCTATACAGCCCAGGCCGTTTTGCAGACCGGCGTCTCCCGTTATATTCTCATTATAATACACCTCTTTCTGCGGTCTGCGGGATGAGAAAACCTTCGCCTTTCCTTTCGGTTTAGAATTACGGTCGACTGAACGGTTGAATGTACCCACTGGTTCTGTTTCAGATGCTGCGCTGTCTGAACCGTTGTATATACACCCGGGATCTGTTTCAGGGGCTGCACTTTCTGAACCGGAAGAACTGAACTTTGCACCTTCTGATGCAAAGTCATCTCCCGGTGCAGACTTCTCCTGACTGTTATCAGATCCGCAGGTACTGAAAAATTTTTGCAGTAACGGCTCCGGGTTCCCACCCTCAGATATCACTCCCCACCTGATGATCACCGGATTACGATCGTTAATCACATAGAGATCTTTTTCAGGATCGAAATACATCGCCCTGCCGAGACCAAAGACACCTGCAGGATCACTCAGACAGGATACCAGCAGACGCTGCTCCCCGGTTACGGCTGTAAAAGCGCCGGCCCTGGAGCTTAAATCCTGCAGAACTTCGTACAGACGGCATTTAAAAACATTCTGCTGAACGGTGCTGTATTCCGAAAATCTTCTGATCTTCGGTGCAAAGCCGACTATTTCCTGAGGAGCATACCACACGGTTTCAAAACGGTTCCAGACCGGAACGGCAAACACCGACAGTGCGGCTCTCCACCCGTCAGGATCATCCGGGTAAAGCTGTTCGATAATGAAATTCTTTAATTTTTTTCTATTTGCTTCGTCCTTCAGTGAAAAATCCGCCGGACCGCAGACAGCAGTGCTGTCTGTCAGCATCATTGTAATTCTGTATCTTGAATCCATAGCAAAAAAAAAACGGCGGCTACCTGCCGCTCTCATCAAATAAAAAAAGCCGACTTTCCGGTGCCTCCGCCGCACCGGAACTATATTATACTCTTTAGAATTCTACTTTTTTAGAGTCAGTGACAGCTGCTCAGTTTTGAAATTTCAACTTTAGGCTTAACCCCTCCCGCCGTCATGCAGTCAGGCATGGAAAAATCACAAACCACAGCATCCGGCAGAGCGGCGTTAACCGGAACACATGCCGGTTTGAAAGTTAACTTAGGTTCGTCCGGAGAAATTTTAGTATCGGTACCGCAGCGCAGATCACGGCCGTTTCTTCTTACGGTGAATTTTACACTGTCCCTGGTCTGGCGGGAGATCTGATAGCTGTAGAGATCTTTACCGCCCCTGCCGTCTGAAACGATCATACTGATCTCAAAATCAGCAAAGAAGCACGGTTCTACGCTTTTCTGCTCAGCTTCCGGTTCCGGCTGAGGCTGCGGGCGGGGATCTGTCCTGCCGGAACTGTGTCCGGCACCGGTCGGCACGGTATTATGCTGAACGCGGGACTGAGTGCTGTAACTGTATTCATTGTTCGACTGACTTCTTTTAAAGTATTCAACTTCATCAACAATATTCAATGGATATAAAAGAGCAGGAATAAGAAAAACAAGTAATATCAGACAGCCTGCGGCCAGCGCGGAAACACCAGACTTCCTCTGAGGTTCACTGCGTTTACGGTTCCCGGACGGGCCGGCAGTTTGAGAATTTCCGTCTCTACGGTTATCAGCCACCTCCGGACCGGTTCCGGAGGTTCCGCGTTCCGCCATATACTGTCCGTCTGCCGTTTCTGATTCATAATTCCCGTCATACGGATCTTCACTGTTACCCATGCCGCAGGTACTGAAAAATTTTTTCAGTGCCGGCTCATGATCTGTACCTGCTGTCACCACCCCCCAGCGGACGACAACCGGAACGCTGTCATTGACAACATAGAGATCTCTGTCGGGAGCGAAATACACCGCTTTTCCGAAACCAAAGACACCTGCAGGATCACTCAGACAGGATACCAGCAGACGCTGCTCTTCCGTCACGGCCGCAAAACTGCCGGCTCTTGATCTCAGATCATCAAGAACGGCGCACAGACGGCACCTTAAAGCGTGCTGCTGTACAGCACTGTATTCCTGCATTTTTCTGATCTTCGGCGCATAACCGGATATTTCCCGGGGAACATACCATTCGGTTTCAATACTGTTCCAGACCGGAACAGCAAACACCGACAGTGCGGCTCTCCACCCGTCGGGATCAGCCGGGTAGAGCTGATCAATAATAAACTTTCTAAGTTTATCCCTGTTTGCATCGTCCTTCAGCGAAAACCCTGCAGGACCGCAGACAGCCGTGCTGTCATTCAGCACCGTGGTTATTCTGTATCTGTCATCCATAGCCTAAAAACCGGCGGCAGGCCGCTCACGGTTAAACAAAAAAAATCTTAAATTTCCCGGTTACTCCGGTACCGGTACCGCAGCTGCAGATTACTGCTGTTGCTGCAGCCCGGTGCGATCACTGTATACAGTGATCTCCTCCATATGCGGGAAGAAACGGATATCTATTCTGCGGTTGCGGGCATGGGGATCACTGTCTGCATCCTCACCGCCGGGACACACATCACCGGAGCCGGTTCCTTCTGCACAGGGATTAGGTCTCGTATCGGCATATCCGCTTACCGAGAACAGCGGTCTTCCGTCACTGTTGCGGAATTTTTCGAGATCCGCCCCGCTTTCATCCCCGATCATGAAATTCCACACCGAGATGGCCCTGAGGGCTGACAGTCCCCAGTTGCCGAAAATCTCCGGCCGGTTGTAGACCATACTGTCAGTATGCCCTTCAATGAATACGGTATCAAGATAGCCGATGCGCATTTGACTGTCCGCATCCTCCCCGAGGATCTGATAGAGAACCTTCGCCATGGTTCTGACATTCAGGCGGTAGCCGGCAGGTACTGAATATTCACCGCTTTCAAATTTCAGCTGGGAGTCGCGGATATGGATCACATAGTTGCTTCTGTCGGCGGATACGGTAATACCGTGCCGGTCCAGGGCGGATACCACCCGATCCATTACCGCCAGCGTCTGCTCTCTTGAGGAGGAGATTTTCTGATTGACCTCTTCGACATGGTGTCTGAGCTGTTCCTCCCTGGCGAGGATTTCACGGTATTTTTTCTGGAGTTCCGCCTCCTTCTGCTGCAGTTCGCGGTATTCGCGCTGATCCTCCCGGGCAAGATACATCATGGTCATGGTAATGAGCAGAAAAATAAACAGCAGTCCGGTCATGATATCGGAAAATGACATCCATCCTTCCGGGGAAAAACCGTCATCTACCGGTTTTCTGTGTTTTCTAATCATCAGCCGCCGCCGTTTTCAATTCTGTCATACCGCAGAGACGCCTGCCGTACGCTGCGCCTCAGCACCAAATTTTTTTCACAACTGCCGGTTCCGGCAGTCAGGACCATCCGCACCGCCGCAGCCGGGCATATAACCTCAGATCCGCCGGATTGCAGAGAGCCAGAGAGCAGTTTCCTGCCCCGCGGCTCAGTTTGATAATATGATCATCCGCCGCAAATATCAACACAGAGCGGGAAACCGCCGGGAAAAACATGATCTCTGCAGATCTGCAGCGGTGTTCAGCCCCGTTGCGGCCGCCTACGCAGAGCAGAACACACCCTCAGCCATTATCATAAAACTGTACACTGCATACCGCGGTCAGCCGGGAATAATTCCCGGCTGGTTCAGTCAAATTTTTTCCCGTTTACCGTCTCGAAGAGCATAATTCTGACCACACTGTCAACGAGGGAATTAAGCGGCAGAGCCGGATCACATTCAACCGACATCTGTTCACTGACGTTCTGCAGCTGCAGTCCGGTTCTTAACAGCGGTATGGCGGTCAGCCGCCGCTCCTCTCTTCTAATCTTCAGGACTGCATAAACCGAACTGTCGTCGAAGGAGAAAAAAAGTACATTGTTGGACTGATTGTGCTGCACGTAGATGTACAGTTTTCTGATCACATTCTCATGAATAACGTCCAACACGGCCAGCTGTTCCCGATCACTGATTTTTTTAACGGTATCCGGAACATTACTGAATCCGCCGCCCCGGAGTCTTCCGGCAGCTGCATCCTCGTTGTACTGACGGTTCACCGCGGCAATAACATCCTTAAGATAGCAAACCAGCCGGATAATTCTGGAATCATCCCGGTTCTCTCCCTGCAGATACAGACGGTAGAAATAGCCGCTCATCTCCACCAGCAGAGGACGGTTGCGGATCTGCACCTCCAGGCAGTTTTTCAGTTTCAGCGCCAGCAGCTGTTTCATTTTTTCAGAAAGGCCGCTTACATCGATCCCCCCGGTACGCTCCCCCTTCATGATGATCTGCCTTGCATGATAATAGTAGAGCCTGATATTGAGATATACATCATAGAGCGGATACCGGCGCTGTTCGGCGGAGGTAATCATCCGGTTGTAGTGATCCCGGTATAATGCGAAAAAATTTTCAATCAGATCATCCAGGGAGATTTTTCCGTCGGCGCTGCTGTTTTCATAAAGCAGAGTGCAGATCTGATCGCGGATCTGCGACGGCAGATAGTTTTCACCGGCGATACTTTCAAAAAACGGCACCAGCAGCTCCCGTTCAATGCCGAGCTGCGCAATGGCGTCAAAGATCTCACTGAACAGCCGCTCTTCATACCGGGAAAAGGAGACCGTGGTCCCGTCGGGCATTACCGTCATGCCGCCGTGGCACTGCACCAGCGTTTCTTCTATTCTGTTTCTCTCCAGTCCGAAATATCTGGAAATACATCTGAACAGCTCCTCGATACCGTAAAGTACGGTGGAGACACCGAAAATTCCCCGGGAGGCGGAAAAAAGCTCCCGCTGCAGCGGGGGCTCATCCCCGCCTTCACTGAAATCAAAACGCTGCTCCAGCATTTTTTTCATCAGTTCAATTTTCATCAGATAGGTACAGCTGCCCAGGGACAGCAGATTGGTGGAATTCCTGAGGCAGTCAAGACAGCGTTCAAAGCCGGCGGGGGTGCAGCGCTGCAGCTCCCCGCTTTCACTGTAGACAAAGCCGAGGGGCACCGCCGCCGGCTCCCCTGGAACATCCTCCTCCAGGATCAGAGCGTCTGTGCTTAAAAAAAGTTCATCTGCCGG
>ONPL01000129.1 GCA_900319705.1 uncultured Pseudomonadota bacterium
TTTCCTATAAAAAGTTAAGTCTTATTGAAAAAAGAAAAGGTTGGATTGTTGATTTTAAACAATCTTAAGTAGCATCAAAGGTTATTATGGAGCGTTTACATAGTTTATGACTTTTTTAGGATAAATTGTATAATAGCGTGGCTACGGGCATGTGTATGCCCTTTATTTCATTTTAAGTTTTGTAGTTTGTTGGTCGTTGGGTGCCGGCATAGGTGTTTTATTTTTATACAGCGGATGGAATTCGGTTTCTATGGTGAGTGACAGCAAATCATTTGAAGAGTCATTGAATCAGCTTAATGATATTGTTAATAAAATGAGCGGCGGAAAGACTTCTCTTGAGGAGTCGCTTAAACTGTTTGAAGATGGCATCAGACTCGTAGGTGCGTGCAAAAAGAAACTGACGGAAGCTGAACAGAAGGTACAGATGCTGACAAATCAGAATAATGGTAATGCAGGACAATTGCAGGATGTTGTTATAGATGGAAATAGTGTAACACCAACTGCAGGAATCAGAACTCATGATGTTAATAACGATATGGATCAGCGGTACCACGGACAGAGAACTGCCAAGTTGAATGAAGATAACATACCATTTTAGCCGGTTTAAGGAATAAGTCAGTGTTGATAAGCGAACATTTAAAAAAATACAGAACAAGAGTAGATCGGGTGCTTGAACAAAAAGTTGATGCTCTTGACGAAGTATCAGAACCTCTAAAGAAAGCGATGAAGCACGGCCTGTTGCTTGGAGGCAAGCGTGTTAGGCCGATACTGGTATACACAGTAGGTACCATGCTTGGAGTCGGTGAGGATATCCTTGACGCACCTGCGGCTGCTATTGAATGTATTCATGCATATTCTCTGATTCATGATGATCTGCCGTGCATGGATGACGACGATCTAAGACGTGGACATCCAACTGTTCACAATGTCTACGGTGAGGCTCACGGTATGTTGGCAGGGGATGCATTGCAGACACTTGCCTTTGAAATTCTGTCAGATGATGATTTCCCGGAGGAATTGCGCAAAAATCAGATTAAAATGGTAAATCTGCTTGCAAAATCATCCGGATACGACGGAATGTGCGGTGGGCAGTCTCTTGACATACTGGCAGAAAATAGAAAAATTTCCTTGGATGAACTGAAAAAGGTTCATTCCCACAAGACAGGAGCACTTATCCGATGTGCTGTTCTTTTAGGTGCCCTTTCTACACCTCATATTGTCTCAGAGTATTATGACATTCTTTCTCAATATGCAGACTGCATCGGACTGGCATTTCAGGTCCATGATGATATCTTGGATATAATTTCCGATACAGAGATTCTCGGTAAACCGCAAGGTTCAGATATCGCCAATAACAAGAGTACATATCCGTCCTTGCTAGGTCTTGATGAGGCGATCGCCTACGAAAAAACGATCATTCAGGAAGCGATCGAACTGCTCGAAAAACTGCCTTACGATACCACTATATTGAAAGATTTTGCGAAGTACATCATTGATAGGAAGAGTTAAGTAATTATGGAACTGGACCCCAAGGTGTATAAACTGTTAAGTAAGGTTAATCTGCCTAGTGATCTGCGGGAAATGGATATTTCCAAATTTCCCGAACTTTGCGATGAAGTAAGAAAATTTCTACTTGAGTCAGTAAGCAAATCTTCCGGTCATCTTGCATCAGGGCTTGGAGTAGTTGAGTTAACAGTTGCACTTCATTACGTATATGACACTCCGAACGATCAGATTATCTGGGATGTTGGGCATCAGGCGTACCCGCATAAAATTCTTACAGGGAGAGCAAAACTTCTTGATACCATCCGTCACATCAACGGTCTGCATCCGTTCCCGTGGAGAGAGGAGAGTGAATATGACTGTGCCTCAGTCGGTCATTCCAGTACTTCGATCGGATTGGCGCTTGGTATGAGTATAGCCAATAAACTCAAGGGCCTATCCAACAAGGTTATTGCCGTTATAGGTGACGGTGCTCTTACCGGAGGAATGGCCTTTGAAGCATTGAATCATGCAGGCGGGTTGAAGAGTGATATGCTGGTCATTCTCAATGATAATGAAAAATCAATTTCCGAATCTGTCGGGGCTTTATCCTCGAATCTGAGCGATATTCTATCTAGTGCGTTCTATAATAATGTACGTGAGGGAACCTATGATTTTCTAGGCAAATATGTCCCATTCCTGAAAGAATTCACCCAAAAAACTGCAGAGCACATCAAAGGCATGGTTATGCCTGGTACTTTGTTTGAGGAGTTTGGCTTCAATTATATCGGTCCTATTGACGGACATAATGTTCTTGGACTTATTGATACGCTCCAGAATATGAAAAAGCTTAAAGGGCCGCAGCTTCTTCATATCGTTACCCAGAAAGGACGAGGGTACAGACCTGCAGAAGAAGATCCAACGTCATATCACGGAGTTCCGCAGTTTGATCTGAACGATTCTCTGCCAAAGAGTAAAAACAAAACTTATGCGCAGGTTTTTGGTCAATTTCTGATGAAGAGAGCGGAGGAGGATCCTCTAATGGTGGCGATAACTCCAGCCATGAAGGAGGGATCCTGCATGAACGAGTTCGCCGATAAATATCCTGAACGCTTTTTTGATGTTGCAATTGCAGAGCAACACGCTGTAACTTTGGCTGCAGGTATGGCTATTGACGGTCTTCATCCGATTGTATGTATTTATTCAACTTTCCTGCAGAGAGCATATGATCAGATTATTCATGATGTTGCTCTTCAGAATTTGCCTGTGGTTTTTGCAGTTGATCGCGCCGGTATAGTCGGTGCTGACGGACCTACTCATCAGGGACAGTTTGATATAAGTTTTCTTCGCATAGTTCCGAATATGACAGTTATGACTCCGTCATGCTTCTCTGAAATGATTAGTATGCTCAGTTTTGCCTGTGGCAGTAAGGGCCCTGTGGCAGTAAGATATCCTCGCGGAACAGAACATCCTGTAGTTCTTGATGTGACACCTATTGAATATGGAAAGGGACATTTGATCCGTACCGGAGAAAAAATTGTTCTTCTTAATTTCGGTGCCTTGCTTGGATATGTCCAGGCTGCTGCCGAAAAACTTAATGCCACCGTAGTAGATATGAGATTTGCCAAACCGATAGATGAAGACCTGATTTTCGAACTGGCGGAACTTAATAATATTCTGTTTGTAACAATAGAAGATGGTTCGATCATCGGAGGGGCTGGAGAAGGTGTTGCCGCATTGTTTGAAAACAGACAGTTAAGTACTCCGGTGCTGAATATTGGTCATCCTGATGAGTTTGTGGAACAGGGTAAGCCGGAAGAATTGTATCATCTGTTGAAACTTGATGCGGAAGGAATTGTAGCTCAGGTAACTGAATACCTGAAAAGTAATGACATGGAATAATAATCGGTGTGATTATTAAAAAGGAGGTTAAAATGCCGTCATTTGATGTTGTTTCAGAAATTGCAGTAAATGAGGTTCAGAACGCTGTTGATAATGCCAACAGAGAGATAAAGACACGTTTTGATTTTAGAAATGTAGATGCAACATTTACTTTGGAAAAGGAACAGATAAAACTGGCTGCCGATGCTGATTTTCAGATTAACCAAATGCTTGATATTCTGAGAGACAAGGTTGCCAAGAGAAGTATAGATCCAACCTGCCTTGATATGAAACAAGAAGTTGAACAGTCAGGTAAACGGTATTTTAAAAATGTGTCTCTGAAACAGGGGATCGAGACAGATGTTGCCAAGAAAATAGTTAAAATGATCAAGGATTCAAAAATTAAAGTTCAGACTCAGATTCAGGGTGATTCCATTCGTGTAACGGGAAAGAAACGCGATGATCTTCAGGAGGTCATTGCTCTAATTAGAAAGGCGGAGCTCGGACAGCCGTTCCAGTTTAACAATTTTAGAGACTGATTCTCATGAAATCCAATATCAGTGAAGACAAAAGTTCCAGCATATGGAGTCTGATATTTTCAAAAAATACATTTATCTGTTCGATACTTGGTTTTTCGTCCGGTTTGCCGCTGTTCATACTTGTCAGTTTGATCCCTTTCTGGCTGAAAAAGGAGAATATTGATCTTAAAACCATCGGTGTTTTTTCCCTACTGATGTTTCCGTACAGTTGGAAGTTTGTTTGGGCTCCGTTTCTTGATGCTTATTTCTTCAGAACCGTGGGCAGACGTCGTACATGGATGTTCGGTACCCAGATCTTGCTGTTATTGTTGATCGGCGGGCTGGCTAGTGCTGATCCTCACGAAAATATGATGTTTGTTTCCATCGGATGTATTCTCATTTCCTTTTTCAGTGCTTCGCAGGATATTGTTATTGATGCTTTCCGTCGTGAAATCCTGTCCGATCAGGAACTTGGTTTCGGCAATAGTGTTCACGTGAATCTGTATCGTTTATCGGCTCTTGTTCCCGGAAGCCTTGCATTGATTTTGCAGGACTATATGTCATGGTCTTCAGTATTTATGACTATGGCTGCTTTTATGCTGCCCGGGCTTATGCTGACAATTTTTGTTGCAGAACCTAAGATATATCATGAAGTCAACAGTCTCAAGGAGGCTATAGTTGAACCGTTTTGGGAGTTTTTTCAACGGCGAAAACTGAAGGGAATGCTGTTCTTCCTGCTGTTCCTTGTTCTCTATAAGGTAGGAGATTCGATGGCAACTGCGCTGATTACGCCTTTTTATGTCGATATGGGATTTACCAATAAGGAAATAGCGGTAACTGCAAAAATAATAGGCACGACCTCGACTGTTATAGGAGCGTTGCTTGGCGGTATTGCAATGATGAAGATCGGGATTAACCGGTCATTATGGTATTTCGGCTGGGTTCAGCTAGTTACGATATTGGGATTTGCACTTCTGGCGGTATGCGGACACGATATACTTGTGCTTGCTTTGGCCGTTGCCGGTGAATATCTCGGAGTTGGTCTGGGAACTGCCGCGTTTACCGCATTTATAGCCAGAGAGACCAATCCTGCGTTTACCGCAACACAGTTCGCGCTGTTTACATCAATTGCGGCTGTTCCGAGAGTTTTCTGTAATGGTGCAACCGGATTTTTGGTTGAACAGATGGGCTGGCTGTATTTCTTTATCCTATGCACTTGTATAGCTCTTCCTGGACTTCTGTTAGTAAGAGTAATTGCTCCGATTGAAAAGAAAGTTTGACGTTAGCGGTTGAATTAAGGTATTGAAATGGATTGTATCTACATAGAAAAACTTAGGGTAGACTGCCGGATCGGAATTTACGATTTTGAACAGAAAAGCGATCAGCCTCTGTTCATTGATGTGACAATTTATTATGATAACGGCCGTGCCGCCGATACTGATGATTATGCGAAGGTTATCGATTATGCTCTTGTCGCAGATGACATCGAGACTTTGTTGAAGAATAGTCATTTTGCTCTAATTGAAACTGCCGCTGAAAGAATCGTCGGTATGATTTTTGAAAAATACGGAGCTGAAAAAGTGCTACTTAAAATTAATAAGCCAAAGGCGATAGAAAAAGCAGCGGCTGTCGGTGTTATTGTTGAGAGAACACGCAATTTAGTAAACGAGCCATAATAACCTTTAAGGTAATTATGACTTTTGCTTAGTCTAAGTGATTTCGCTGAAAAGTGAATGAACTACGTTATGAGAGAATGGATTTATGTAAATAAATTCAAATAGTTACCTTCGGATGTTCATCTAGTCTGAAGCTCCAAGGTGTATGATTAAACAGTCGGTAATGCTGACAGTGTTGTA
>ONPL01000130.1 GCA_900319705.1 uncultured Pseudomonadota bacterium
CTTAGAGCTTCAGACTAGATGAACATCCGAAGGTAACTATTTGAATTTATTTGCATAAATTCATTCTCTCATAACGTAGTTCATTCACTTTTCAGTGAAGTCACTTAGACTAAGCAAAAGCCATAATTACCTTAAAGGTTATTATGGATCGTTTACTGATTTTATCCGTGATATCCGGCATGGTTTATTTCATTCAGATCTACCGTTCTGCTGAACTGCGGTGCCAGATTCAGATCGTGGCTTACAAAAAGCAGGGTGGTGTTCTGCTGCCGGCACTGTTTCATCAGCACATCCAGAAAAGAGATGCGCCGATCGTAATCCAGAGCAGAGGTCGGCTCATCGGCCACTATAAGTTCAGGTCTGCCGATCAGTGCCCGGGCTGCAGCAACGCGCTGCTGCTGACCGATGGAGAGCTGACGTACCTTTTTGCCCCAGCTGTCCTCCGGCAGATCAAGTTCGCTCAGCAGCTGCTTCACCCTCTGTTTAACCGAGCCCTGTTCGTTTTGTTCGCGGCCGGAACAGAGCAGGCAGGGCAGAAGCACATTCTCCTCAATGGAAAGATAGGGGATCAGGTTGAACTGCTGGAAGATGAAGCCGATATGGCTGACCCGGTACAGATCACGACGGTATCCGGGAAGATCGCTGATGGTTACGTCCCCGATCCTGATGCTGCCGCTGCGGGGGGTAAGGATCCCTGCAATAAGATTAAGCAGAGTTGACTTGCCTGAACCGCTGGGACCGGCCAGAAAGATCTGCTCGCCGCGGCTGATTTCGAGCGACGGTATGTCCAGCAGATCCTCCTTCTGTTTAGGCCATCTGAAGGTAAGTTTATCGATCTTTATGGCAGTATTCATGGCTGTGCTATTTAAGGTTTATGATGTGGCTGTCTGCTTTGAGTTCAAAACCTTTCTGCAGTTTTTCAGTTACAACCTGTGCTGAAATGCTGTGAAGCGCTGGAAAGTTTTTAAACAGATTAACCTCGATGGAACTCAGACTGTCGATTTTTTCGCATCTGTAGGTCACGGTCAGTTCAAAATCCCCGTGACCGTCATCGAATTCCACATCATGTTCAAAGCCTTTGACAAAGCATGCAGCTTCGGAGTTGATTCTGAAAGCGGAATCCCCGCTGAAAATACCGGATGAAAGGGTTTTGAGAAAGCTGTTGTATTCGGTGATCTGCTTTTCATCCCCAGGTTTGTGTTCAAATGAAATAAAATTAATCATCGGACTGTCAAGTTCAAGAACAACGGTACTGTCATCCTCCGTAAACACATTCAGTACAGCAGCTCCGTGAACATGGGCGGCGTGTGCTTCGTGTGCGTGTTCCTCCTCTTCGTGTGCTGCGGCGTTCATGAATGGAATACACAGTAATGCAGTCAGTATGAGTCTGGTTCTCATTTTATGTTCATCTCCTTAATAATTATACGTTCTACATCAGTGCAATCCCGGTGTACGGAAAATGCAACAATGTATCATTGAGCACATTATAGGTTTACTGTTATAAAAATGCAATAATGTAGCATTTTGTTTCTGCGGTTCTGATGAAACTTTTTTCCGCCTTGATTTGCAGTCTGTATGAGAACTGTACGGATAGGACAGTTAATCGCCAGCCGGCAGGGGAAAAGAGGATAATTGTAAAAAACGGTTGAAAACGTGATCTAGATCTGATTTAATAGCCGGTGAACAAACAAATGAAGTCAGCAAAGTTCACAGCTTCCCCAACCGGAGACTGTGGACTTTTTAATTTCTGCGGTATTCTGAATTTCTCTTTTCTTACGCTGCCGTTATTTTCCCTGATATTTGTTGGCAACAAATGGGACTATTTCAGTGTGTAGGTTTCAAAGTATACCGGGCAATATGCTGAAGTTCCCGCCCGGATCACTTCTGTAACCACTGCAATAGACCGCAGCACTGTAGAACTTAAGACTGAGGATGGCAGAGAATTTCGTACTACAGTTCCCGCCGGATTGGTTAAAAATGGTGATCAGTATACCGTAAGCGACAACAGAGGGAGCCCGGAACACTGCTTCATAAAGGAGATAAAATCAACTGTAGAACTTTTTAGCGATCCGGTTCCTATGGTTACGGGGCTCATTGCTGTTTTTTTAGTTCTCATGCTTTGTATTGGTTTCCCGTATTTTAAATATCTGATCAGGCAGCTCAGAAAATACGAAAAATTAATGGAACACAGTACTGTTCAAAGGATGATTCACGAGGTGATTTCAGAAAAACAATAGTTTTCCTGGAAAGATACCTGCAATCAAGGCTCCCAGGTGGGCAGGATCCTCTTAATATTCCGAAATTTTGCTCTGAATTCAATTAATGCTTCTTTGTTTGTGGTAGCATCGGATCATGCGGCATTAAATTCTAATCAGCCGGGGTATTCATGTTTTTTCACTACGGGGGCGTTATGGCCAAATTCAAATTCAATCTTCTAGCATCAATTGTAATCAGCAATATCTGCATGTGGAATGCCTGCTGCGCTGAAACAGTTTCTCTGGAGCTGGAGGCGGTCGGAAAAGATGAAACCGCCGCACTGGGTAAACTCAAGACCAGCGCACTCAGAACAGAGCTGGCCAGTATTCTCAGTCGTGATGAACTGGTAAAGAATGCAGCACAGATCCGCAGTGAAATCTTTCTTAAAGCTGATGAATTCGTTACTGTTTCAGACAATCTCCAGTATGTTAATGAAGGTGGAAAAGTTACAGCCAGAGGGACTGTCAGTGTCGATCGAGACAGAATTTCCGCAGTTCTCGGCAGAAACGGAATAAACACCGCCGGACCGGCAGTGTCAGACAGAACAGAATCCGCTGCAACTGTTAGTCCGGTAGAAACGCCGGAGACTGAATCTGCAGAGCCTCAGCAGGGAACCGGTACTCAGACTGCTGAAAACCCTGTTCCCCCTGAGCAGAAAATATCTTCAGAACCTTCAGTCAATCCTTCAGCACAGAAGGAACCGTCGGTGCCGGAGGCTCTTATACAGGCCAGAGTATCTTCAGATCCTGAATTGAATAAAAAATTCCAGCAGAAAATTTCAGTGACGCTTACAAAAATTGAGGAACTGGAGGATTTTCTGAAACAGGGGGCAGATCCGAACGCGACGGTTACCGTATCACAGGTTTACAGTAAAAAAATCAAAGAAAACCGGTCGGCTGAAGTACCTCTGATCTACAAATATCTTACCTATTCCAACGTTAAGACCGAGGTGGTGAAACTGCTGATTAAATACGGCGCATATTACAACTGGGAAAGCGAAGACGGCAGACTCAGCGTTGCCAAACAGATCCTGAGCAAGGGGGATGATGAACTTATAGCCTACTGGCTCAGTCTCAATCCGGATCTGAAAAGACTCCGACAGCTCAACCAGTGGTCCTCCCGTGATGATGATGATCGCGAAAGTCTGCTTTACCTTTGGTTGCAGGATGGAAAAAGGATCAAAACACCGCAGCATCTTGCTGTGTTCAACCGTCTTATGGAACTGGGACTCAGTCCGAATGAACTTATCGGTGTTCAGAATCTTTATCTTCTGTATTTTGCCTACAGCAAAGGTGGAATCGACTACCTTAACGCTGCAATCGATCACGGTGCTGATCCTAATCTTTATACCCAGTTTGAAAGCGGAGCTTTCTACCTGATCGCAGAGGAGAACGATCCTGTCTCACTGAAAAATTATTTTGCTCATGGTGGTAAAACCGCTACTGAAAATAATCCTAGTTTCCTTTCAACCTATTTCAGTATCAGGTACAGAAACAGTTACAACCTCAACCGCAGAACTGCTGATGCGGAACAGCTCAGGAAGGCCGATGCCAGTCTTGATTTTGTCAAAGCCATGATTGAGGCCGGTTCTGACTACAATTACGAAACCGCAGACGGTAAAAGCACCATTGCTGAAGCTATGATGAGACAGCCGGTGGAGATTGTTGATTACTGGGCCGGGCTGAAACCGGATCTCAGAAAACTTAAAAAATATGACACGCTTAAACAGGAACTGCTGGTTAACTGGATGAACAACAAGGCGGTCGGGGAGCCGAAACACCTTGAGATTACGGGAAAACTGATAGATCTTGGATGTGATCCGTCCGCCAGAAACGGTAATCATTCTATAGTTGAAACCGCCTACGAGAAGGGAGGACTGCCGTATGTAAGTCTGCTTTTTGAAAAGGGGGCGGATCCGGATTTCAAGGATGCTTACGGTAATCCGCTGCTGTTCTGGGCGGCGGAGCGCAGGGATCCGCAGCTTCTGAAACTGTTTGCCACAGCCGGAGCTGATTTCAATGCGGCTGATAAATACGGTAAGAATGTTCTTTTTGAATATGTTAATAAAAAGGATACTGATCCTGAATTTATCAGGAACCTTCTTGATGCCGGCTGTGATGCTGATTTTGTCAGAGCTTCAAAAGGTACAACCGTACTGATGGAGGCGGTGAGTGACTACCGTGATCTGAATCTGCCGGTGGTGGATGTGCTGCTTTCCAGGGTAAAGAATATCAATATGTGCTGCTTTCCAGGGTAAAGAATATCAATGCTGTCAGCAAAACGGGAAAAACCGCCCTTATTCTTGCGGTAGAAGAGCCTAAAGTTCCTGATGAGGCTGTTATTCTTAAACTGATCAAAGCAGGAGCAGATGTAAATCTTGCCGATCAGGACGGTGCCACGGCTCTGACCTTTGCCATTGTCCGGGGACTGGAGCCGGTTATCAGACTTCTGCAGGAAAACGGTGCTGACACCGAAAAGGCTCTAAGTGTGAAAACCACGGTCAAGGTAAACGGGGAGAAGGTTGAAAAAACTCTGAAGCAGATGATCCTTGAAACTGACAATGAAAAGGCTGCAGCAATCAGACAGATGCTGAAGGACTATCTGTAGCAGGGAGCGTACGGAGCCCCTGTCGGCGTTATCATTCCATGCTGCGCATGGTTGAGCCTGCCGGGCGATCATTGAGCCGGTGGGCCAGTTTTGATTTGAACCCGTCAACCAGTCGATCTTCAGGCAGAAGCTCCTCCAGGACTACAATTCCCCTTCCGTCGAACTCGAATCCCATTACGGAAATAATCGGAAGTCCGTCCTCCTCATGATAGAGCAGTCCCATATTGAGAGTACGATCGACAATGTTTCCGTTCGGTCTGGTATCTTTATATTCGTGTTCAAATTCAATTTTTTCGCTGTTGGTCAGATCGAGATGGGAATAATCGTTTTCCACCTTTTTGTATTTTACGGTGAAAGGCTCATCCAGCACGTTCTCTACGAAAATTTCCTGATTATTACGGAATTTTAATGAACAGCGCGGATAATCAGAAAACTTGTGGGTGCACAGCCAGGTGCCGGAGAATTTCCCTTCTCCTGTTCCTGAAAAACATCCTGATGTGAAAACCGCAATCAGGGCGGCGGTGAATGACGGCAGAAATTTCATGACGGCTCCTGTTTGGAAAAGAAGAATGACAGCCGTTGCGGTCTGTCAGAGCGGCAGCTATCCGCCTGATCTAGAATTTACTTGAATTTACCGGTACTGTCAAAATTATATGAGCGGAAATCAAACGAAACTCAAAAACAGAACTTCATATCGGACTTTGATTGCAGCAGATATGCTGACGGAACCGTAGAACTGCCGTCATGCCTTCATGTGTTGAAATATGTTCAAAGTGATCCTGTTCAAGCATGTAAACTCTGCACCTGTATTGATATTTGCGTATGTTGACTATATTATAAGTTCACGAGGACGGGATTAACTCCTGAACTCTATGTGTTGTATTCTGCTGAGGAACCGGAATATCGGAACTGTTTATGAAGAAGATTGAACTTCCAATGATTAAATTCAGATTTGAACTTGAAGCTCTGGAGGAGATCCCGTTTCCTGTTTTCCGAGGATCTGCATTTAGAGGAGCCTTCGGCAGAGCGCTGATGGAAACGGTGGAACACCGGGTTTATCAGGAGATTTTTGAGTCTCACAGCACTTTTGAAAACAGCAGAAACAATGATGGAAGAACAATTCCCAATCCTTATTTTTTTGACGCCGCGGATTATTCCGGTACCGTGCAATCCGGCGGCCTCTTCGATATAGGTCTTGCTCTTTTCGGTACCAGAATGCGTTATGTTGAACATGCAGTCAATGCTGTCGTGTACGCTGCCGAGCACGGATTTTCCGTAGACAGGGGCAGAGCCAGGGTTAACCGGATTTTTCAGGTTATGTCAGACGGCAGTGAGGAACTTTTGTACGACGGCCGTCATGTGATAGTCAAATCCCAGCTGGACAAACATTTTGTCGTATTTTATCCGGAGCAGATAAACTGCGTTGAAATAGACTTCATCACCCCGACAAGACTTTTATGCAGCAATGAACTTCCTGATCTGCAAAAATTTACCCCCGGACTGTTATTCAGTCATCTGATTGGCAGGATCAGGCAGCTGTTCAATCTTTATTCCCACTATAGGTTCCCCGTGGATTACAGTGATGATGATTATCAGGAATATATCCGGAATGTTTCAGTCTATGATAACAGGCTCAGGATATTTGAATGTGCCAGATATTCCAGCCGTCAGGATCGAATCATTAATCTTGACGGTTTTTCCGGCAGGGTGGTACTGACCGGAAGGGGACTTGATTATCTTGCACCGTATCTTGCTGCAGGTGAATATCTGAGGGTGGGACATGCAGCGGTAATGGGACTCGGACAATACAGACTGAATTATCTTTTCTGATGACATATGTATGCCGGCGGAGGTTGTCCTCGATAAATTAATGGTGCGGCAGTATGATCTTGAGCGCGTAATTTCGGAGTAATACTCCAGTCGCGGGAGAATGAACTCACTGTCTGACATTGATCTTTTGATATTATTGAATACAGCCTGGTACGTGTTGCGGCTGAAGAAATTTTTTCAGTTAATCCTGACAGCACCCTGGCTGTGTCGCAACCGGGAGTTCTTACAGTAGCCTATACATGATGAACGATTTTTTACTTAAGTTCGGTTTGCCTGTGTTGAGGAAATGACAAAAATTAATTTGAGAGAGAAGATTCTGCTTGCAGGAACGATGTTCCGTTTTGAGCAGATTGATATGGATGACAGTCAGATTGCCGGCCTGTTCTGTGGAGAGTCTGCTGTATCTGCAATTCATGATGAACTTGAATCTGTTGTGATTGAAAACGTAATCAGAACGATGGATTACCTCGAAGAACAAATGAGTACTGCCGAACTTATCCCCGACCTGGATTTATTTATAAGTTTGAACAGCATGCTTGCTCAAGAGCAGTCGCTTGAGGTGGGTACACTGAGAAGCGGGTACAGTTCGATTCCCTGTATCGGTCAGCTCCCTGTTCCGGATCGCAATGATGTTGAACAGTGGATCAGAAGATTAAACAGCACTCAGACTGGTAAGTTTAACCTGATGGTTGCTGAATGTTTCTGCAGTCTTGCAAAAATTCAGCCGTTTTGGGATGGAAACAAAAGAACATCCCTGCTGTTGTGCAATATTGTTCTGATGCAGAAAGAATCTGTTCTGATGCATATTTCCCGAGAAAATTATTCAGAGTTTGACAGGAAACTCACTCTGTTTTACAGAGGTGAAAGCAGAGAAATTATCAGATTTCTCACTGACAGGTGTATGAGTGTGGTTTGAACTGGCAGGTTTGATCTTTTCCTGCCGGCCGTATTGCCCGGTAACAGTACCCGTCAGACATTCTCTATCAATTTTTTTCGATATATGCCGTTCTTCATATAAAATTTTCGCCGGACCTTCAACTCAATGCTAAAATGTCGATATTGATTTTTTTCTAGATCATTACACAAGAGGTATGCAATGAAAAAATATAAAATTCTGAAAATTTTGTTCATGGGGGTATGTTCGATGTTTTTGGTGTCGGGCAGTGCCTTTTCACAGAATGATAACTGCGGAGATGCAATCAGGGCGGAGCAGCCTCTGTATGCTTCATCTCCTGACTGGGTGGCGAAACTGGGAGAAAAAAAGAAGGCCACCCAGCTTTTTGTTGTGGCAGGAGTGGGCAAAACTACCGCCTATGTTTCCATGCACGAGAAAACAGCTGACGGAAGCTGGCGGCAGATTATCAGCACCCCGGGGTATATCGGTAAGCAGGGTCTTGGTAAAACCAGAGAGGGGGATGGTAAAACTCCTGTAGGTACGTTCCGTTTCAATGCCGCCTTTGGAATTGCAGATGATCCCGGATGCAAGGCATTCACATACAAAAAGGTGGATGAGAATGACTACTGGTCCGGAGATGCACGAAAAGATCATCAGTACAATAAACTGGTGGATATCCGGAATTATCCGGATCTGAATAAAGCCGACAGTGAACATCTGATTGATTATCTGTTTCCGTATCAGTATGCGATGAATATCAGCTATAACGAGGACGGAACTCCTGGGCGCGGATCTGCGATTTTTCTGCACTGTCTGGGTGATCAGAGACCTTATACCGGCGGATGTGTTGCAATACCGCGCAATCATATGATTACAGTGCTCAGAAATGTAAAGAAGGATTGTGTTGTTGTAATCGATTCTCTCAAGAATATCAGTCCTGAAACCTTTAAAAAGTGGGGACTGTAGAATAATCAAAGGTTTGTTTGTTAACAGAACAGAAAACCTTCCAGTATCACCGGACAGATTTATTGCGATCTGTCCGGTTTGCTTCTATAAATCATTCACTTGTACGGTTATTTCTGTTTTTCATCTTCCTTGAGATCTGCATTCGGGATCAGATAGCTCACAATCATAGCCCCTGCTGAACAGGCTGCAACAGCCCAGAATGTGCTGTTCAGTCCGTATGTGTCTCCAATCCATCCCAGAACAGGAGCAGTGATCCCGCCGAAACTTACAGCAAGACCTACCGTGATCCCTGATGCAAGTCCGGTGTGATTGCACAGAAATCTCTGCCCGATTGCCATCATCGGTGCTGATGTGGAATACAGGAAAAAGGCGGTAGGGATTATGAGTGCCAGATTTACATACATATTCTGTACTGAACAGAAGGCAATCAGCAGCGGTGTCATGGCGGTCAGAGCATAGGAGAACATTTTGTTCAGACCGATCCGATCAGCCATAAATCCACCGCAGAGGGTGGCGATTGCCCCCATCAATGCGATAATACTAAGTACGGTATTACCGGTTTCAACCGTCTGTCCGAGGATTTTAACCCAGTATAACGGTATGAAGGTGTTGAGAGCAAAGAACATTGTTGCTCTGAAGAAGATTGCCACAGTAAGTACTGAAAAAGCCCCCGGTCTTTCCCTGCGGCTCTGTCCGCTTTCCCTGGCCCTGGTGATTTTTCTTTTTTCCTTTCTAAGGGCATGAACAAATTTAGCGTTCATATATGCCAGAATCAGAGTAATCAGGATGGCGGGAACAATCATTATCAATGTTCCTTTAGGACCGAAAAAGGTCATGCTCAGTGTAACCAGTACCGGGCCGGCGGCAAAGCCTAGATTTCCTCCGACATAAAACAGACTCAGACCTCTTCCAAGATGACTGCCTGAAACTACCGCATGGGTTGTTTTACCTCCTGCCGGATGGAATATTGCAATACCGATCCCGTTGATCAGACAGCACAGCATCATGATTGTATGATTATCCGTAAATCCGATAAATGCGGTGCTTACTGCGGCTGATACAATTCCAAGGATCATAAGCCACGGGCGCGGCCGGCGGTCCGACAGATAACCGGTGAGCGGCTGAACAACGGATGAAACAAGGTTCGATGCAAATACGAACCAGGCAATACTCTCAAATGTGGTAAGAATTCCGTGATAGTAGAGAAACGCCAGAATGGCGGGTAGTGCACCCTGGTTCATATCGCAGCAGGTATGGGCCGCAAGGAGAAAATACGGATCATAATTTTTGCGGTAGAAAATACTGGTGGAGGATTTCATCGAATTTCCTGTAATTTTGTGATCAATACCTACATTATAGAATCAAAAAGCTGTGCCGTCAGAATTCTGATCGTACGTTTGGTTGTAATTTAATCGATTTCTTAAATGTTTTATATGTAGCTGGGTTATGCGTCTAGTTATGTTGGTTTGATTTATTTGTTGATAATGTGATCGCAACTATGGATAAGAGATGCAATTATAAATAATGTAAATATATTGCTATTCTAAGATTAAATTAAGTTGTTAAAAGTTTGTGTGATGCAGAGAATGGAAATGAATGATCGTGAATTTAAAGAATGGGTAGATAATGTAGCAAGAAAAAAAGCTTCAGTTCTTTCTTTATTAGCTGGTTTGCCTGATTACATCATGAGTGGTGCTGATGAACGGAATGCACTGGAATACGAGGCGGCTTACACCAAACTGCTAGACCAGGTTAAAGATAAATCTCATGATGAAAAAGTTGCATTTTTGTTGCCACA
>ONPL01000132.1 GCA_900319705.1 uncultured Pseudomonadota bacterium
TTTCCTTATTATATAGAAGGCCGACAGCTGTACAGCAATCGTGACCTTGCCGGTTATTTTTTCCAGTCCTGGCGTAACTGCTCCAGAGAGCTTGGCAGGGGACTGCTGTCACGGCACTATGAGCAGAATGCAGATCATCAACGGGAACAGTGGTGTAAAGAGTACGAGTCCGAACTAAACCAGGACGGCTCCAATGCCCTTCCTCTTACCTATGCTCTATTGTACCGGCTCTGTCCGGGCTGTTCTGAAATCCGCTGGAAGGACCATAAGTTCGGTTCGCTGCAGGAATATGCCGATGCTCTGATCAGTGCCTCACTTGACAATTCTGATCCGGATTTCATCCAGTCAGCTGCAGCGTTTCTGCAATGGAAGGTCCTTGACAGCTACCTTGAAAATATTGGCGGGAACATTACTGATGACAGTAAAAGGATTATGCTTAATCTTCTCGAAGGTCAGCGTCAGCTGATGAAAAGCGCGCCTCTTGAACCCCTGGCACAGGCACTGCGCCTTGCCTATGTTTTCAGTGAGCGCCGGGATTTCTGTATTGACGGGGAAATTTATTCAGATCCGCAGCAGTTCAGAAGCAGGCTTGCTGCGATGTATGAGAAGGATCCTTCCTCTTTTCTTGATTATCTGAACCGTAACTCCCAGAGAATTGAACAGCTTTCATGCTGTTTTTCCGGAACAGATCGCGAAGTATTTACGGATTATCCTGCACGAAAAAAATTAATTACTGTTCTTGACAGCGGCAGGCAGATCTTCCGACTCCCCGGTGATTTTTTTGAATTTATCGAAAAACTTCTGTCCAGGAGGAGTCTGAGTGAATTTTCCCGGTTGAGAACTGACATAGAAGCAGGTATGGAACGCCTCGGATGTTTAACAGATTTTCCGGGACGGGAACATTTTGACAGAATATCCGCCAGACTTTACCGGGTGGTATCAACTGACAGCGGCGCTAAACTGTTCCGTGATCCTGCTGAATTGTTCGGTGTAATCCGCCGGATGCAGGAACAGGGGGAGCTGAAGAAAATTTTCCGGATCTGGCCGTCGGTAAGATCTGAAATCAAAAGGATCGGTGAACTTCTCTCACAGGAGGAACAGCTGGAGTTCCGCCGGCTGGACGGTGAGTTTGAACATCTGATTGTTCTTGGCGGAGGAAAATATATTTTCCGGGATGAAAAAGAAATTCTCAGCACTGCCGGCAGTCTGTGGAGTGAAGAGAAGTTCGAACGTTATGAAGAGTTGCGGCGCAGTGTTTCTGCGGAACTTGAGAATGCGTCCGACCGGCTTTATGCCGCAGATCGCAGCGGATATCTTGTTTTTGAAGATCGCTATTTCTCCCGTCACTGGATCGGTAAAACCGTGGAATTCGGCAGGTATCCGGCACGCCCCGGCGGAAAGGGTGAGCCTCTGCGCTGGCGGATCCTGGAGACTGATGATCGGAGTATGCTGGTGGTAACAGAGCAGTGTATCGACTGCCGTGCGTTTCATGACAAAAAGGAAAAGTGCTCCTGGGCTGATTCCGCACTGCGTTCCTGGTGCAACGGGGAATTTTTCAACGGGGCTTTCAACGATTTCGAAAAAAGCCGGATCATGGTTGAGAATACCAGCGAAAGTCTGCTGGGATTTGTTTTCAGGATCAGTGACCGTATTTTCTGTCTGAGCAGTCTTGAAGCGGTAAGATATTTCAGGGACGGACGGGATCGGCGCTGCGGAGCAACCATCCTTGCATCAGAGCACGGGGCAGAATTCAACCGTGACAGCGGCTGCAGCTGGTGGCTTAGAACTGAAGGACAGAGCGGCGACTGTGCTGCATTTATAGGTTCATCCGGCAGGCTTCAGGAAAACGGATGTTCCGTCGTAAAAAATACTGTGGCAGTCAGACCTGCCTGCAGGATCAGATTAAAATCCGCTCATGACATCTGACAGAATATTTTCTTCTGCGTTTTCAACTGTTTCCGCTGTCTTTTTACAAAAGGCGGCGGAATTAATTTTTCAACCTCAAACTGACCGACCGAAAGGTCGCTGTGCTAGGGAATTCCTAAGGAAAGCAATTTTATAATACCGTCGCTTATGTGATTTTTTAATCACATTGTTGGTAGCTGGCCATTGAACAGCTTTGGTTTCCGGATTTCTGATCCGGATCGTTTTTGTTTTTTTATTTGGAGTTTTTTTATGTACAGTTTAAACAGAGTTGAGTTGATCGGCAGAATCGGTTCTGATGACTTCAGCCTCGGCAGAAGTTCAAAGGAACAGGCAGTGCTTACGGTATCAGTTGCTACCGCAGAGAAATGGCAGTCTGAGGACGGTTCCGAACAGGAACATACGGAATGGCACCGCTGTGTGTTTTTCCGCAAATGCGCCGAAACAGCAGCAAGACTGCTGTCCAAAGGTGCCCAGATTTACGTTTCAGGCAAGCTGTCCTGCCGCAGATATACCGACAACACCGGAAATCAGCGCTATATCACCGAAATCATAGTCAGTGACTTTATGATTCTGGGATCTAGTAACATCAGCAGAAACAATACCGATCATAAATGCAGCAGACAGGCTCCGGAACCTTCCGCAGTTTCTGTTTCAGAAGCTGCGGTGCATGGTCCGGCTGTTTCTGCAGATCCGTATTCCATTGGTGATTTCGACGGCACTTTCAATCTTTAACCACCTGTTTTTTTTACAGATTTATCTGTATTTCTTTTCTCCGGTTTTCATTCCTGTTTTCGGGATGTCTCCGGTATGTGTTGTGTTACTGAAGCCGCTGCGGCTGAAGTTGCATTCTTTGTCTGATTATTCAGTTTTGTTTTTAAATTCAATCCGTACTGCCTGCTGAGCTTTGTTGTCATCAGTCCGGCTGCTGCTTTATTGTATTTAATGATTTAAGAATAATCATGTTATGTCCGTGAGGATTTCTTTTTCCTTGCGGGAAAGGTAATCCTCACATTTTTTTTAAGGATTTACCTTTATGAAATTTTCAAATGAAACCTATGGTATCAGAGATTTGTTCCACGTTAACTGCCCTGAAACCTGTGTTACCAGAATACTTACAGATCTGTCTTCACTGGATCGTGATTTTGTGCCGGCGGTACATGATTACTGGTACAGTGATACGCTGAAGGATGTTCTGAATTATCTGGCCGATCCGCGTGGTGACGTTCTTTACATTTCCGGAGGTTCCGGAAACGGAAAGACTTCACTGATTGTTGAAACTGCCGCACGACTTAACTGGCCGTGCATAAGTATCAGCGCCGGTAGGGACATGAAACCGGAAGATCTGATCGGCAGTTACTGCCAGGATCGTGACGGTGTAGTGTTTACCGAGGGTCCGCTGCTCACAGCGGCAAGGAGAGGTTATATTTTTGTTCTGAACAGTGTTGATCAGGTATCCCCTGATGTAGTGTCGGTGTTGAGAGATGCTGCTGAGCAGCAGATGATCAATATCTGTAATGCTACCGAGGTTATCAGAGTAAACCGGATGTTCAGACTTGTTGTTACCGGTTCAGCCTGTGATGTTGAAAACGGTTACAGTACCGGCGGTGCGGATTGCATTAATCCGCAGCTGATGGAACTGTGCCGGATCTGCAGAGCGGGTCAGCCGGGCCGGAGGGAACTGCAGACGATTCTGGGAATTAAATTCCCGAAACTGAACACAGCGGAAATCGGGGTTCTTTCTTCGGCATCCCTGAAGTTTATTGAATCGTTCCGCGGTTCGGAAGGGAAGGAGGAACTGGCGCGACTTGTGAATTACCGCATGGTGCTGCGCTGGGCCGGACTGTATCTGCAGTGCCGAAGTTCAGAGCAGCCGTACCGGCGTTCACTGGATCGCGCACTGCTGTTCAGATTTCCTGCTTCGGTAAGAGATGAATGGTACAGAATTTTAAATGCTGTTATTGCTGAAATCGGGGCCTGCGGTCCTGTCAGAGGCTAGCTTTGAATTTCTGTTGATTAATTTTTTTGTTATTTTAATTTAATTTTTGTTGACCCGGCAGGGGAGTTGTCCCCACCGGCGCTCCTCTGCCATCAGGTCGAGGAGCTTACAATGATTCACATTGAAAAACTTACACTTTTATATATTAACTGCAATATCTGGACTGCAACCCGCAAAATTGATCTGATTCAGCTCAAGGCGCCGGACTTTCCTAGAGAACTTGCTTCGCCGGGAAGCATAAAAACTCTCAATCCTGAGGAACTGGGAGTGTTTAAGCAGATCCGGCATAAAATTGATTCCATGTGCAAAAAGTACGGAAGCCGTTTCTGCGGCAACTGGATCATTCCGAACGAAAAGCTTGATCTGGTTACAGCCGAACTGGACCGGTTCAAAGGTGAATTTGCCGAGGCAAAAAGAATTTTTGTCAGCAGATACACTGAACTGTGCCGCACATGGATCGAGCAGCATCCTGAGTATGCAGATATTATCAGGCAGCTGCAGATTGAGCAGAAGGGTATCGAAAAGAGATTCTATTTTGACTACATTACCTACCAGATAGGGATGGAGACGCTTCAGAACCTTAATAAGGCACTCGATATGGTTGTGGGCAGTGAACTGCGCCATGCGGCGGCAGATCTCAAAACCATCATGGTTGACAGTATTTTCGGAGCTGACAGTATCGGTTCCAGAGTGCTTCACCGGGTTGAAAGGATTTGTGAACGCCTGGATGATTTCCGCAATCTTGATCCCCGCTTCAGTTTTGTTCCTAACTTCTACCGTGCCGCAACGGACGGTATGATCCGGGACAGCAGAATAACGGGTAGAGACTGTGTGACATATTTCAATATCGTGTCTGTAATGGCCGATACTGAATTTATCTATGATCTGATTCAGAATGAATTGACTGATCCTGCCGAAATTCTGAGGATCCACCTGATCAAGGAAAATCTTCTCATTGAGAAAGATGCTCCTGCCAGGATGGAACCGGAGGAGCGACTGGAGAAACATTCCAATCAGGTAACCGGTGCCTTGACCGTGCCTGCTGAATTGCCGGAACAGTCTGAGGCGCTGTCAGCCGCTGATAAAGCTACGGATGAACCTGCGTCTGTGTCGGAACCGGACGGAACCGTTTTGAAAGTTGAATCTGTAATGCAGCCGGAAGACTGTGATGAAGGTGCGACTGAACAGAATAACTCCGAATCCTGTGATGAACTGAACGATGATGAGCCTGACGATGAAACTGATGATTATCCTGATGATGAATATTCAGAAGATGATTTTTCAGCATCTGCCGATGAAGCTTATTCCGTTGAGGAACGCTATGCTGACTACGGTGATGAACCGGATGAGGCGTGCAGTTTTTCTGACGACGAACTGCTTGGCGGTTCGGGCTGGTTCTAATCCTGACTGATTATCGTTACTGCGTTATCAGCAATGAACTTTGCTGCGACTGATACTTTTAAATCCTCCATTTCTCTTTATGAGTTTTGGAGGATTTTTTTTGAGGCCCGCAGTTCCAGTTACAGTTTTGGGATTTTTCGCCTACTCTGAAATTTGAAATTTCAAAAATTTATTTTGAAAAAATTTTTTCAATGATATTTTTTTACTCCAGAAAAATTTTTTTTCAAAAAAACTCCCCAAAAATTTTTTTTTCAAAAAAATTAATTTTTCAACTTTCTGTAACCTTCAGGATTTTTATCCGTTGAAAG
>ONPL01000137.1 GCA_900319705.1 uncultured Pseudomonadota bacterium
CTAATCCGACCACTGTTCCTAATCCGACCACTGTTCCTAATCCGACCACTGTTCCTAATCCGACCACTGTTCCTAATCCGACCACTGTTCCTAATCCGAATCCGACTCCAGGTAACGGCGGCGGTGCTCCGTCAGGTGGAATATGGGGGCCAGCGCCAAATCCTGGTCCTAACCATGGTTCGAATGGCGGTGTATGGGGACCTGGACCAAACCCTGGACCTAATCCTACCCCGAATCCGGGACCTGCAGCCGGATCTGTTATAGATGGTGTCTGGGGTGCACAGTCGCCGAATGGACTCATGCAGTATGCCTTCAGGGGAGGTCAGTATTCTTTCGGCATAAACGGACAGGTAATGGAAACCGGTACCTACTCCTATAATCCTCAGACCGGCGAATGCCAGTTCAGGATCCTTACCGGACAGGCTGCCGGACAGTCCGGTTCCAACAGGATCTACGTTCAGGGTAATCAGCTGATTATGGAGTTCCCTAACGGGGCAAAGAATGTTCTTACCAGACAACAGTAGATTGGATCGTTCTGTTTAAGACTAATGCTCAGGGGAAATTTACACAATCTGTGGTATATCCGCCGAAAGGTAATATCCCCTTTTTTTAACAGGTATAATTTTATGAACAAGACGTTTTTTAATCTGCTGCTTGCTGCCGTTGTTATCAGCGGCGCCAACTGTGCCGCGGCAGATCCTGCAGATAATCCTTTCATTTCAGCCATTCCTCTCGGAATAACCGGAACTCTGAGTCAGAATGGGGACCTGAACTTTGCAATGGCAAATCCGTTTATTGATAACACCTCACCAGGAAACGGTACCAGCGGGATTAATGCTGAACCGCCGGTGCCGGATCCAACGGTGAACCCGTTTTCTTTTCTGACGGGTGACAAAAATAATACCACGAATGCCGGTTCTGATGTGTTCCAGCAACTGCAGGGAACATGGCTTGCCAGTGACGGTATCAATTTCCTGATGCTGGTTTTCAACGGCAGTAATTTCACCATATCAATGAATAAAGGTGCAGCTTCAGGAACCTGGCAGTACAGCGGTTCAAATATTACTCTCTTTTATAACAACAGCTACGAAACCCACAGTTTCAGGATTGAGGGTAACAATCTGACTCTCGATAACGGCGCAACCGTACTGGTAAGACAGAATCAGCCGAATACCGCTCCGGTTGTTAACAATCCTCCACCGGTTGTTAACAATCCTCCACCGGTTGTTGATAATCCTCCGCCGGTAATCAACAATCCTCCGCCGGTTAATAATCCGGTTACAGCTTCTCAGAGCATTAATATCGAAGGACGCTGGAACTGCAATATGCAGCAGGGAGTTTTCAGTTTCATCTTTGACGGTAATACCTACCGCAGTCTGCTCAACGATATCCAGGTGGGAGGTGGAACGTTCTATCTGAACGGTAATGAGCTTCACTATAATGAAACTACCGGTAAGGGTGCCGGTGAGACCGGGGTGGATTATCTTGAACTTAACGGCAATATGCTGACCATTACTTTCAAGAATGGTAAATATACCTTTACCAAAGATCCTAATTTTAACCCTGGCAGATTCTCGGAGCAGCAGAAACAGGCTCTTAACGGAAGATGGATCCATTACGGCAGTACTGCCTCCCATTATCTGGTATTCAGATTTGAAAACGGGATCTATACGATGTATGAAAATGCCAAGGTGGTAGATCGTGCCAAATATGAGGTTTCGGGCAGTGAAATTAAACTCACCTTTCAAAATGGCTCATCCACTGTCTGGACCTTCTCCATATCAGGAAATGTCCTGATTATCAATATGCCGGGAATATCCGGACCGGTACGTCTGAACCGCGGTTGATTTGTTTTTCTGCAGTGCAGTCTGCACTGCCTTTTTAGGGGGTATTTATGAAAATACTGTTTGTAAAAATAACCGCAGCGCTGGTTGCGATGCTTTCTCCGCTTTCTGGAACAGCAGAAAGTGTTACGGATGATCCCTGCGGCTATTATCTCAATAAAAAGCCTTCCAGTGATTATAAACTCTGTACTATGGCCGTTGAACGCAAAGTTGATTTTCCTGAACTGAAATTTGCCTATCAGCTGGCTACTGCGGATTATGCAGTAAAGTTCTGCCGCGGGGTGGAACTGACTGAACAGGAAAGACAGATCAGAGCTGAAAAACTTAATGATCCTGAGTTTAAGAAACTTTACGATGAAGCATGGATGTTTGTAAATTCAGTTAGTATCTATTCCATGGAAAACTGGTGCGCTGATTACGGCGGTAAAAAACATCCGTTTGTTTTTTGAGCTTTTTCTTAATCGAGTTTTTCAATCAGACACTGATGCTCCTTGGTTTTAGGATCATAGTTAATGCCTACCAGAATTATGTTTCTGGTGTATTTTTTGGTATAACGCATGTAGTATTCCTGTGTCTTGATTTGCTGAATGGCAGTTTCAGCTGACTCTCCGAATTTAAACTCAATCAGAATCAGAGGGTCTGAACCTCTAACGGTTGGCTCATATACTAAATCCACTCTGCCTTTACCTGACTGATCCTCCCTGTGGTAGTCATAGTCATCGAGTGTTGACCAGAGCAGTCCTGTGATTACACAGAAGGTGAGTGCTGATTCAGAGTTGTAATCATAAATTGAAACAGATGGAGAATTGTGTACCTCCTGTATAAGTTCTGCGGTTTTATTTCCGTCAAGAGACTTTATTGCTTTCAGCAGGTTTTCAGATCGTTTTATGGTATCCATTCGTTCGTACCAGTCCTGCTCTTTAATGATATCCATCAGCGCTGATTTAATTTCAGCATTTGGAACATAGGCAATTCGGCGGTTTTTACTGCCGACTGATTTAGCCTGTTCATCCTGATCTATTCTGATTTTCTGTTCTGTCGTTTGCTCAGCTACTTCACCTTGTGCTGTATTCTTAGTTTTTTTATCTGCGGATTGATCGTAGTCAGTATTATCGGCTTTGGGAATTTTACAGCCAAGGTACCCAAGACACACCAGAAGACTGATTACATCGTCCTCGCTTTTTATACTGACCATATCATTCTGGAATCGTCCGCAGTTGAATGAGAGCTCTTTTCCTTCAATCAAATTAAGAATATCTTCTTTAATCCCGTCAAAGTTCATATTGATCAGACGCACAACTTCTTCATTTGATGATGTCCCGCTCCAGTAGCTTTGACATATTCCGTCGCTGATGGCTGAAACCACGGAATTAGGGTTGTATATGTTTTTCCCGTTCAACTTATAACCTTCGTACCATTCTTTTAATTCCTGATGAGATATCTTGCATTGCGGCAATTTGACTATTTCAGAGATTTCTTCTTCCGTAAAACCGAAAAATTCCTCATACGGTACTGGTCTTAGCATGTTGTATTCATTGAAATTGTTTAACGCAGACTGGGAATTGTATTTTTTTATTGGAAGAATACCGGTAAGATATGCGAGAGAAAAGCATGCCAGACCTTCATCAGATTTGAACAAACTGCGCAGCAGTGCAATAAATTCTTTCTGTAACTGGATGTCATCGCGGTAATCACGGTATACCAAATCCCATTCGTCCATAATCAGGATGAATCTTTCTTTAGTAGATCTGCATATAACTTGTAACGCCGATAGAAGAGATTTCTTGCCAACATCCTCGCTTTTGCTGAGCAACAAGGCATATTCTTTGTTTTCCTTCAGTTCCTTAACAATTCTGTACTTCAGATAATCTACGAGAGTGTTGATCCCTTTAATATGAAGATCTTCGTCTTCAATATATTCGTTGTATTTATCCCTTATGGAGTTCATGTCGATGTAAATTACATCGTACTTGTTGAGATGTTTGGTATAACTGTCTTTATTCTCTTTATTGGTTATTTTGAGTGTGTCAAAAATATTTTGTCCGGCATAGGCTTTTGAGTAATACGCAAGGAGCATATGAGCTGTGACGGTTTTTCCGAATCTGCGGGGTCTGGTTACGGCAAACAACCTTTTGTTTCCATTGATTTTGGCGGAAATTTTGGGAATAAAATCTGTTTTGTCAACAAAAATGTCCTCATTTTTGAATGTTACCAGCTCAACAAACGAATTGTTATCAACTGGATTTAGAATACTACCCATGGCTAAATCTCCAAACTCAAAATTATCTATGCCTCAATTTCATCATGGTCAAGAATTTTTATCCGTGATATGTGCTTGAACTTAAGGCTGATGACTAAAGCAATTTCTATACTTTAACCTTTATATGTGTAGTATTCAATATTGTCACAGCCAAGTTAGTTTGTCATCAAAACAGTCCACTAAATTGTCAAATTCTCAGCTCTAAAATTTTCCTGAGTAACGGATCCTAATTTTGCTGGTTGTTGTTGCTTTCTTCCTTTGTCAAAACCTTTTGGCTTATATCTTTGCATATTCGCAGTGTACGCAATTTGAACCGGCAAAGATCATGGAGTAGGCCTTTACCTGTCGATCCCGGAATTCAAGAGCAGACTTGTATTTAGCAACCTGCTCTGAAGCTTCCTTAATCAGGCTCTGAATTTTTGAATCCGAGGCATCAGTCTTTGTAACATACTTTAATTCAATAAGATATGTGCATTCGTTAATTTTATCTTCATTTACGGTGATAACCAGATCGGCAAATTTTTCTCCTTCACCGACCAGTCGCAGGGATTTCTGCATTTCTACAAAAACACCCCGCATGGAATCCAGCTTTGTAAAAAGCGTAAGATTAAGAGCCATCTCGCTCATGTGAGTCAGCACCTGGTTGGTGAAAATACTGCTAAGAAATTCCGTGCAGGATGTGGCAAATGTTGAGATGTCATCCTCCAGGTTCTGCAGTGGCGATATATCCAATATCGAATCAGTAAACACCTTGCTTGGCTTTAACCGCATATCAGCGGTGCACTGTGCAAACAGTTTTGACATGAACAGGTTCGGAATTTTGAGAGGCAGTTTGTCATTTGGAGCAGGGCTAGTATCAATTGTGAGATAACCAAGATAGTAAAGCATGGATAGCAGCTGTATGCGGTTATATTTTGCGTCTTTGTTGAGATTGATGTTCTCAGCAAGTTCCTTTAATAAAAACCGATCCCCGGCTGCAGTTTGGAACCGTCATGGTCGGAGGCCGGATCCAGATAATCTTCCGGAGGGAGAAAACGTCCTTTTATTCGCATCTCGTCAAGGTAATACAGGCACATTGACGAATTGAATACCGTTTGTTTAGCTTCCTGACTGAAACAGTAACCGTCGTACACAGGTTTCATTCTGGCTATGACTTCATCTGCACTGATCCCAAGTTGTTTAAGATCAACAAGCTGCGGGATCAATTTAGCAAGTTCTGCTTCAGTAAATCCTGCATATTCATTAAAACAGGCGCGTGATGTAACATTGCGGGAAATATTGAATCCGGATGTAAGAGAATCAAGAGATACGGATGACACTCCGGTAATAAAGGTTTTGGCGATACAATTTGCATTTGCCGCAGCTGCCTTAATGGCGGCATAGAATGCTTTCAGGAATCCGTTATCACCGGTGATGGTACGAAACAGTTTAATATTCTGTGAAAGGATCTGATTGGCAAAATTATCGTATTCGTCAATCATTACATAGAGTCTACCTATACTGCCTTTAGTAAAACAATTTTTGGCATACTTCGAATAAGCGGAGGCAAAGTTATTAAACAGCGTGACCGAGTCTGATTTATCAAGTTCACTGTAATCGAATACGAAATCAGGATAGCGGATCATAAAATCGTCAATGCCGGTTGCAACAGCTGAAAAAAAACTGTTCAGCATGGAAGTATTGCTCTGGGAATTAACCATGGAAAAGTCAAAATTGATAACATGGTAGGTGTTATGACTAGAAAGGTTTGCTGTATAGATATTCTTTCCGTTAAAGATTTCCTCATATCTATCTTTGTACGAGATGTCGTAGAAGCATTTTAGCATTTGAACAAAGGTACTTTTACCGAACCTTCTCGGGCGAAGCAGAACAGGATAAAGGGGGGTCTTGCTATCTTCAAGATCTTTAATTACCGAACTTTTGTCGACAAACGCCCTCACTCATAATGAATCCTTATCCCATTCTTTCTTATATCATTATGCTACACTGCAAATGCACTTTGATAAGTTTTTATTGTCTGTGCGCACATGATGTCAGTAAACGCTCCATAATGACCTTTGATGCTATTTAAAATTGTTTAAAATCACCAATCCAGCCTTTTCGCTTTTCAATAAGACTTAACTTTTTATAGGAAATACCACTTGAAATAATATTTCCATCAATGTCTTTAACAAGGTAGGAGCCACTCTGTCTCCGACCGTATATAAATCCTGTC